>NZ_QHJY01000059.1 GCF_003185805.1 Caulobacter sp. D5 | reverse complement strand
TCGGCCAGCTTCTTCATCACCGCCTTGTGCAGGGCGATGTTCTGTTCGGCGCTGCCGGGCGCGCCGGCATGGACGCCCAGCTCGTCGGCCAGCTCCTTGCACGCCTGCAGGGTGGAATCGAGCTTGAGGAGCTTGAGCAGGTCGACGATCGAGGTGCGCCAGTTGCCGCCGCCGCCGTCGATCTCGGCCATCGACGTCAGGACGGCCTCGACATCGACCGGAGCGGCTGGCGCGGACGGCGCTTGGCCCGTTGAGGCGGGAGCCGGCGCGACCGGCGCGACCGCGCACCCCGATCACAGTGCGACCGGTATCACGCGGAGACCTGATGGGGGTATTGGCGCGTTTTCCGCGCATCGCGGCGGCGCATTTTCTAGGCGCCCAGCGTGAGCGCGTAACGCTGATGGAAGCCCTGGCTCTGATGGGGCAGACCGACGGATCGGTGCGCATCGCCGGCATGCTGGTCGAGCTCTTCGACCGCTTGGGCGCCCTTGGTCTGGCCGATCAAGGAACCATGCCTTTCCCGCTGACCCAGGGCCAGGTCGGGGATTTGGTGGGCCTTAGTCCCGTCCATGTCAGCCGAAAATTCGGCGCGATGGAGCGCGCCGGCCTGATCCAGCGCGGCGTGCGCACGATCAACCTGCTGGATCTTCGGCGGCTTCGGTCTATGACCGGCTTGCCCCGGCACGCCTTTGTTCGCGAACCGGAGTGGATCAACTTCACCTGACCCGGGCAGAAAACCCCCAAGGTCTCTCCAGTCCGCCTTAAGACCCGCTATCTGCCGGCCTGCTCGGCGAGGTCGAAGCCGCTGATCAGCAGATCGACGGGAAAGCTCGATAGCCGGACCACGCCGCCTTGCGCCGCTGGCCCGTCGGGGAACTGGCTGGCGTCGATCCTGGCGACGTCGGCTACCTTTTCGCACGCCCGCCCCATGGACGGGTCGGCCGGGATCAGCACCACGGCCTGGGGGTGGCACTCCTGCAGCAGCTTGATCAGTTCGGCGACGATCATCGTTCTTCAACCCGACGCAGGCTCGGGGTCGCCGCCTTGCTCCTGGGCGATGTCCGGCGAGCTGGAGCCCGTCGAGGCGCTGGCCCGGGGCAGCTGGGCTCACCGGCCTCGTAAGCGGCGAAGCTGCGCGGTTCGCTAGGGCTCGCCGGCGCGATCGACACCATCGCCGTGGTGGTCGCATCTTGGACTGGAGCGCGGACCGGCCGCGCCGCAAGGCGCGCGAAAAGCGCGGCGTATTCGGCGGCGGACACGCGCCAGGAGCTATCGGACGCCATGGCGTTGAGCTGGACGCGCCGCCAGCTGACCGGATCGCGGTAAAGAGCGCAGGTCCGGCGGATGGCGTCTTCAAGCATGTCCTGGGTGGCCGGCGCGAACTGCACGCCGGTGGCGGCCGAACGGGCGATCCCGGCGGTGTTGGCGTCAATGATGGTGTCTGACAACCCACCGGTGCGCGAGACGACCGGGATGGCCCCATACCGCATGGCGCAAAGCTGGGTAAGGCCGCAGGGCTCGAAACGCGACGGCGCCAGGATCGCGTCAGCGCCGGCCTGGATGAGATGGGCGAGGTCTTCCCGGTAGCCCAAGAACCGGCCCATGGCGCCGGGATAGCGCTCGGCGGCCTGCGAAAACGCAGCCTCATACCGCGGTTCGCCCTGGCCGCAGACAATCAGCTGGGCGCCCTCGGCAAACAGCACCGGCAGGGCGCCCAGCAGCAAATCGACGCCCTTCTGGTCGGTCAGCCGGCTGAGAATGCCAAAGAGCGGGGCTTCGGCGTCCGGACGAAGGCCAAATTTGGCTTGAAGGGCCAGCTTGTTGATGGCGCGGCGTTCGAGCGTCTCTGCCGTGTAGCGAACGCTGATGTCGGTGTCGGTCTCGGGGTTCCAGACGTCCGCGTCGATGCCATTGAGGATGCCGACCAGCGATTTGGCGCGGGCCTTCAAGAGCCCGCCCAGGCCCATGCCGCCCTCTTCGGTGGTGATCTCCGCCGCGTAGCTTGGAGAAACGGTGGTGACCTGATCGGCGAACTGGATGCCGGCTTTGAGGAAGCCGATGTCGCCCCAGTATTCGACACCGTCGATGGCCATGGCCTCCGCCGGCAGCCCGAGCTTGGTCCGCAGGCTGGCCGGGAACAGTCCCTGGAAGGCCAGATTGTGGATCGAGAGCACGACCGGCGGCGCCCGAAGACGGCGCTCCTTCTGGGCATAGTGGAGGTAGGCCGGGGTCAGGCCCGCATGCCAGTCGTGGGCCTGGATGACGTCGGGCTGGTAGTCGGCCAGGAGACCAAGGCCGATCTCGGCGGCGACCTTGGCCAGGGCGGCAAAGCGCTGACCGTTGTCAGGCCATTCGACCCCCGGCGCCTGCAGATAGGGATTGCCCGGTCGGTCATAGAGGTGAGGCGCGTCGATCACCAGGAGGTCCAGAGCGCCCGCCCTCCCACGCAGCAACCGCGCCGGCGCGCCCATCAGGCTAGAGAAGCGATGGACCACGCTGGGCGTTTCCAGCGCGGCTTTCACCGCCGGATAGCCGGGAACCAAGGTCACGACCTTGACGCCCTCGCGCGCCAGAGCCAGTGGCAGCGCCCCGACGACGTCGGCCAGGCCGCCGGTCTTGATCAGGGGGAAAATCTCCGCAGCGACCGAAAGGATGCTGGGGGCGCTCATCGGACGGCGCCGAATTCAGGACCCTGATGCGCCTCCTCGCAACTGCACAATAAGCTCTGCCACGCCCCGAACGCCATCGCCGCTACTCCTTGAGATGCCTCGGAAACAACGGGAGAGACCAAGGGTTCCGGGAATATTTTTTGATGGCTCCCGGCACAGATTGATCGCCTGATCGTTGTGCACTCGCAGCAATTTGGAGATGGCGGGTGGGGTTGGAGAGTGCGGTGGCCTGGGCGTCCGATCCGTTCGGCTACCTTGGACGCCACGGTGACGTCGTGCGCACGTTTCAGCCCGGCGCGGCGGGTGTCGAAGTCATCTCGCGCAAGAGCCGCCGACGCCTTGGCCGTCTTCAGGAGGCCTCGCCGGGCCTCTTCGTCGGCGAGGTCAAGCCGACCGCAGATTACGCTCTGCGCGTGCTGTGGCCGGACAGCGCTTGGGAAACCGAGGACGTCTATGGCTTTGGTCCGGTGCTTTCAGAAGCCGACCTGACGGCGATCGCACAGGGCGAAGTCATGGGCATGGCCGATCGGCTCGGCGCGGTTCCCCGCGCGCTTGAAGGTGTCGAGGGCGTGGCGTTCAGCGTCTGGGCGCCCAACGCCAGGCGGGTGAGCCTGGTAGGCGACTTCAACAGCTGGGACGGGGAGCGCCATCCCATGCGCCTGCGCCATGAGGCGGGCGTCTGGGAGATCTTCATTCCGCGCCTCGCCGCTGGCGAGCGCTACAAGTTCGATGTCGAAGGCGCCGACGGGGTCGTGCGCCGCAAGGCCGACCCCCTCGCTCGCGCCAGCGAGACCCCGCCAGCCACCGCCTCCATCGTCGCGCCCCTACTCGACCATGCCTGGGGAGACGACGGTTGGATGGCCGACCGCGCCGCGCGCCATCACGCCGGCGCGGCGATCTCGATCTACGAGGTCCACGCCGGATCCTGGCGACGCCCCTGGGACGGTCAGGCCTGTCACGACTGGGACGCCCTGGCCGACCATCTGATCCCCTACGTCGCCGGCCTCGACTTCACCCATGTTCAGTTGATGCCGATCATGGAGCATCCCTTCGGCGGCTCCTGGGGCTACCAGCCGCTCGGGCAGTTCGCGCCTTCCGCACGCTATGGCGCGCCCGAGGGACTGGCTCGCTTCGTCGATCGCTGCCATCAGGCGGGCCTGGGCGTCATTTTCGACTGGGTCCCGGCCCACTTTCCCAGCGACGCCCACGGGCTGGAGCGCTTCGACGGCACGGCCCTCTACGAACATGCCGATCCGCGCGAGGGCTTCCACCCGGACTGGAACACCCTGATCTACAATCTGGGCCGAGACGAGGTCGCCAGCTTCCTGGTGGCCTCGGCCCTCTACTGGCTCGATCGCTTCCACATCGACGGATTGCGTGTCGATGCGGTGGCCTCGATGCTCTACCGCGATTACAGCCGTAAGGCCGGCGAGTGGACGCCCAATATCCATGGCGGGCGCGAGAACCTGGAATCCATAGCCTTCCTGCGTCGGCTCAATGCGGCGGTCAGCGAGCACTTCCCAAGCGCCATCACCATCGCCGAGGAGTCGACCGCCTGGCCGGGCGTGACAACGCCTGTCGATCAGGGCGGTCTTGGCTTCTCGCACAAATGGAACATGGGGTGGATGAACGACACCCTGCGCTACATGCACCGTGATCCAGTCCATCGCGGCTGGCACGGCGGAGACTTGGCCTTTGGTCTCACCTACGCCTTCACCGAGCGCTTCGTCCTGCCGCTCAGCCATGACGAGGTCGTCCACGGCAAGGGCTCGCTGCTGTCGAAGATGCCGGGCGACCGCTGGCGACAGTTCGCCAACCTACGCGCGCTCTTGGCGCTGATGTGGGCCCATCCCGGCAAGAAGCTGCTGTTCATGGGCGGCGAGATCGGCCAGTGGCGCGAATGGGACCACGACGGCGAGCTCGATTGGGCCTTGCTCGAGACGCCTGAGCACGCCGGGCTGCAACGCCTGGTCGGCGATCTCAACCGTGTCTATCGCCAGGAAGGCGCTCTGCATCACACCGACGCGGATGCGCGCGGTTTCGGCTGGATCGCCGAGAACCACGATCGCGACGGCGTCTTCGTCTTCGAGCGCCGCTCCTTCCATGGCGGCGCGCCCTTAATCGTGGCCGTCAACATGACGCCGCAGCCGCAGATGCGGCGGGTGCGCGTTCCGCTGGAAGGCCGCTGGGCCGAAATCCTCAACACCGACGCGGCCGTCTATGGCGGCGGCGACCTTGGCAACCGAGGCGGGGCGAGCGCCTTCTCCCATCCCGACGGCCCGGCCCTGGACCTGACCTTGCCACCGCTGGCCGCTGTCTATTTCCGTTACGAAGGACCTAGCGCTTGACCCCCTCGCCCGAACGCCTGGACGCCGGATCGCCCTATCCCCTGGGCGCCACTTTCGATGGTCTTGGCGTCAACTTCGCGGTGTTCTCCGCCAACGCCGAGCGCATCGACCTTTGCCTCTTCGACCCATCGGGCCGCAAGGAACTGGCCCGTTATCCCCTGCCCGAGTGCACCGCCGAGGTCTGGCACGGCTATTTGCCCGATGCGCGCCCTGGCCAGCTCTACGGCTTTCGCGCCTATGGCCCCTACGCGCCCGAACAGGGCCACCGGTTCAATCCCAACAAGCTCTTGCTGGACCCCTACGCCCGCCGCCTGGCCGGCCAGCTTCGCTGGACCGACGCCCTGCACGGCTACCATGTCGGCTCGCCGCGCGCGGATCTTTCCTTCGATCGTCGCGACAGCGCCCCGGCCATGCCCAAGTCGGTCGTCACCGCCGACGCCTTCGACTGGGAAGGCGATCGCCGGCCCAACACGCCCTGGTCGGAGACGGTGATCTACGAGGCCCACGTCAAGGGCCTGACCGCCCTGCTCGAAGAGGTCGGCCCTAAGGATCGCGGCACCTTCGCGGCCCTTTCCCACCCCAAGGTCATCGAACATCTCAAGCGCCTGGGCGTCACGGCGCTGGAACTGTTGCCGGTCCACGCCTTCACCCAGGATCGCTTCCTGCAGGAGCGCGGCCTGTCCAACTACTGGGGCTACAACACCCTGGCCTTCTTCGCGCCGGAGGCGCGGTATCTCGCCAGCGGCAGCCACGATGAATTCCGCCTGGCCGTACGCCGGCTGCACGCCAGCGGCATCGAGGTCATTCTCGACGTCGTCTACAACCACACCGCCGAAGGCAGCGAGATGGGGCCGACCCTGTCCTTGCGCGGCCTCGACAACGCCACCTACTACCGCTTGGTCGCCGACAACCCGCGCCACTGCATCAATGACACCGGCACTGGCAACTCGCTGAACATGGCCTCGGCTCGGGTCATCCAGATGGTGGCCGACTCTCTGCGCTACTGGGCTCAGTCCTTCCGAGTGGACGGCTTCCGCTTCGACCTGGGCGTGACGCTAGGCCGCGAGGGCGACGCAGGCTTCTCGCCGGGCGCGGCCTTCTTCGACGTCCTGCGCCAGGATCCCGTGCTGGGCCGGCTAAAGCTGATCTCCGAGCCCTGGGATATCGGTCCGGGCGGCTATCAGCTGGGCCAGCACCCGCCTAGCTTTGCTGAATGGAACGACAAGTTCCGCGACACCACCCGTCGGTTCTGGCGTGGCGATGCGGGTCAGCGGCCGGATCTGGCCGCGCGGCTGTCCGGTTCGGGCGATCTCTTCGATCGGCGCGCGCGCCGCCCCTGGGCCAGCATCAACATGCTGACCGCCCATGACGGCATGACGCTGCAGGATGTTGTCAGCTATGACGGCCGCCATAACGAGGCCAATGGCGAGAACGGCCAGGACGGCCACAGCGAGAACTATTCGCGTAACTGGGGCGTCGAAGGCCCGACCGAGGACGACGCGATCCTGGCCCAGCGCCGCCGCGTCCAGCGCTCGATGCTCACGACGCTGATGACCGCGCTCGGCACCCCGATGCTGCTGGGCGGCGACGAGTTTGGCCGCACCCAGCAGGGCAACAACAACGCCTATTGCCAGGACAACGCCATCAGCTGGTTTGACTGGACAACGGCGGCCAGCCCGGCGGGCCAGTCGCTGATCGCCTTTACCGCCCGGCTGATCGCCTTGCGCAAAGCCCATCCCCTGCTGCGCGCCGGCGCGTTTCTCTATGGCCAGGAGGAGATCGCGCCGGGCGTTTTGGACATCGACTGGTTCGATGAGCGCGGCGAGCGCCTGTCGCAGGGCGACTGGCAAAACCCCGAGGGTCGGGCCCTGGTGATGCGGCGCGCGCGCAGGCTGGGCGATGGCCGCCTTGAACTCCTGGCGCTGGCGCTCAACGGCGCGTCCGAGACCCTGACCTTCAACCTGCCCGGCGAGGGCCTGACGTTCGAGCGCCTGATCGACAGCGCCGAGCCGGACGCGCCCCCCGAGGAGGTCGGCCAGACCCTGGACCTGGCCGGCGGCGGCGCGGTGGTGCTGCGCGCGGTCGAGCCTGCGGCATGACCGCGCGGGCCGGTCCATCCTGGACGGCGCCGGGCCAGGTGCGGTTCTCGCTCTGGGCCCCCGGCCGCGCGAGCGTCGCTCTCGAGCTGAACGGGGCTCCGGCGCAGGCGATGCAGCCGCTCGGCGAGGGATGGTTTGGCCTTGAGGCCGACGCCTCGCCAGGGTCTCGCTATCGCTTTCGCCTTGATGAGGAACTCGCCGTTCCCGACCCCGCCGGACAGGCCCTCGACAGCGACGTCCATGGCTGGAGCCTTCTTGTGGATCATGGCGCCTATCGCTGGCGACAGGCCGACTGGCCAGGACGGCCGTGGTCCGACGCGGTGCTCTATGAAGTCCATTGCGGGGTCATGGGCGGCTTTGAAGGGCTGGCCGAACGTCTGCCAGACCTGGCCGGGCTTGGCGTGACGGCCCTGCAGCTGATGCCGCTCAACGCGTTCTCCGGCACACGCAACTGGGGCTATGACGGCGTCCTGCCTTACGCCCTGGCGCCGGCCTACGGCTCGCCCGACCAGCTGAAAGCCCTCGTGGACAAAGCCCACGGCCTTGGGATGATGGTGCTGCTGGACGTGGTCTACAACCACTTCGGCCCGGACGGAAATTACCTGCCGCTCTATGCCGGCGCGTTCTTCGACGACGATCGCAAGACGCCCTGGGGTCCGGCCATCGCCTTCGGAACGCCCGCGGTGGCGCGCTACTTCATCGACAACGCGCTCTATTGGCTCGAGACCTACAAGCTCGACGGCCTGAGGTTCGACGCGGTCCACGCCATCGGCGACAACGCCTTTCTCGACGCCATGGCGGCCGAGATCCGCTCGCGCATCGTCGAGCGACCGATCCATCTGGTGCTCGAGAACGAAGCCAATGACGCCGCCCGGCTGACGGCCGGTTTCGACGCCCAATGGAACGACGACTTCCACAACGTCGTCCACGTCCTGCTCACCGACGAGACCAGCAGCTACTACCAGGACTTCGCCGACCGCCCCGCCGAGCGCCTGGCGCGCTGTCTTGCCGAAGGCTTCATCTATCAGGGCCAGCCCTCCCCCAATCATGACGGCCGACCGCGCGGTCTTTCCAGCGGGCATCTGCCGCCGACCGCCTTCGTCAATTTCCTGCAGAACCACGACCAGGTCGGCAACCGCGCCCTGGGCGAGCGACTGACGCAGATGGTCGCGCCAGAGCGCCTGCAGGCGGCCATGGGCTTGCTGCTGCTTGGCCCGCAGATCCCGATGCTGTTCATGGGGGAAGAGGACGGCTCGACCAGCCCCTTCCTGTTCTTCACCGACTTTCACGACGCCCTGGCCGACGCCGTGCGCGAGGGTCGCCGACGCGAGTTCGCCAAGTTCCCGGCCTTCGCCGATCCGCAGGCCCGCGCGACCATCCCAGACCCCAACGCCAAGGAAACCTTCGAGGCCTCATGGCCGCGCCCCGGCGCCGACCCAGCCGCCTGGCGCGCCCTGGTCGGCCACCTCCTGCGCTTGCGGCGCGAGCACCTTGCGCCTCACATCGAGACGGCTATCAGCCTTGGCGCCGAGGCGATCGGCGCCAAGGCCGTCCAGGCCAGCTGGCGGCTTGAGACCAAGACCTTCACCCTCGCCGTCAATCTTGGCGAGGAGCCGGCGGTGCTCTCAGCAGCGCCGGAAGGCCCGCCGCTGGCCGTGGTTGGCGCAGCCCCGAGCGGCGGCCTGCTTGCGCCCGCCAGCTTTGTCGCCTGGCTGGAGGCCGCGCCATGAGCCGCGAGCCGTTGCTGGCGCTGGCGCAGGCTGTCGGCGTCCTGGTCGACTGGACCGATTTCAACGGGGTCGAACGCCAGGTCGGGCGCGCGACGATCGAGGCGGTGCTCGCCGCCCTTGGCCATGACCCGAAGGCGCCGCAAGAGACCCTGGCCCGGCTTGGCCGACGCGGCCGCGGCGGCCTCATGATCGTGCAGGCCGGCGCGCCCTTCAGCGTTGCCAGCGCATCGGGCCATGCCCGCCTGACGCTCGAGAACGGTCAAACCCTCGATCTTGCAGCCAGCGACGGCCAGATCAGCGTCACGATCGAGACGCCGGGCTACCATTGGCTGGATGTGGACGAGCAGCGCCTGTCCCTGGCGGTCTGTCCTGCGCGATGCCTGACGCCGCGCGATCTTCTGGGCCGTCCTGGCTGGGGTCTTGGCGTCCAGCTCTACGCCCTGAGCGATAGCGGCGCCTTCGGGGACTTTTCGTCTCTGGCCGCGTTCGCCAAGGCCGCCGGCGCTGCCGGGGCCGACGCCCTGGCCATCAGCCCGACCAATGCGCTCTTCCCGGCCGCGCCGCAGCGCTGCAGTCCCTATTCGCCCTCCAGCCGCGACCGCCTCAATATCATGTTTGCCGATCCCAGCAGCATAGGCGGGACAGCCCCTGCGGCGACGGGCGAGGCCCTGATCGACTGGAGCGCCAGTGCGGCCGCCAAGCTTGCCAGGCTCAACGCGGCCTATCATGTGTTCGCCGGCGACCCGCGCCTGGACGACTTCATCGCCGCGGGCGGCCAAGCCTTGCGGCGGCACGCCTTGTTCGAGGCGCTGGACGAGCGCTTTGCGCCCACCTTCGGGGCGGGAAACTGGCGAGCCTGGCCCGCGCCTTTCCGCAGCCCTCAGAGCGCCGAACGCGAGGCCGACGCCCTGGGTCTGGGCGATCGGATCGGATTTTTCCTGTTCGCTCAGTGGCTGGCCGATCTTGGCCTGGCCCAGAGCCAGGCCGCCGCCAAGGCCGCCGGTCTTGGGCTTGGGCTGATCACCGATCTTGCGGTGGGCCTCGATCCTGGCGGCGCGCACGCCTGGAGCCGCCCGCAGGACCTGATGATGGGCTTGACGCTTGGCGCGCCGCCGGACGCTTTCCAGGCTGCGGGCCAAGCCTGGGGCATCACCAGCTTCGCCCCGGACGCCCTCATCGAAGGCAGTTATGAGCCATTCTTGACCACCCTGCGCGCGGCGCTTGGCCATGCGGGCGGGGTACGCATCGACCACGCCTTGGGTCTGGGCCGGCTCTGGGTCGTGCCCGACGGCGGCGGCGCCGATCAGGGCGCCTATCTGCGATACCCCATTGACGACCTCCTTAGCCTGATCGCCCTGGAATCGCACCGGGCCGGCGCGGTGGTGATCGGCGAGGACCTTGGGGTGGTCCCGCCCGGGTTTCGCGAGCGTCTGGCCGAACGCGGCCTTCTGGGCATGCGGGTCCTGCCGTTCGAACGAGATACCGACGGCGGGTTCAGGCCGCCCGGCGAATGGGACAGCCTGGCCGTGGCCATGACCAGCACCCATGACCTGGCGCCAGTCGCCGGCTGGTGGCGCGGCCGCGATATCGACTGGCGCCGCCGTCTGGACGCGCCTGGCGATCGTGACGCCGAAACCCTGGAGCGCGCCGCCGAGCGTCAGGCCTTTTGGCAGGCGGCCGATCATGCGGGTTTGACGCGCGCGCCGCCGACCGCGACCGACGCCCCCCAAGCCGCCGACGCTGCTGACGCCGCCGTCGATCTGGCTCTGGAGCTGGTCGCCGCGACCCCGTGCGAGCTGGCCCTGATCCCGATCGAGGACCTGGCGGGCCTGGACGAGGCGCCCAACCTGCCGGGTGTCGTCGACCTGCATCCCAACTGGCGCCGCCGGCTTCCCCAGCCAAGCCCGGCCCTGCTTGCTTCGCCTCAAGTCGCCGCGCGCCTCGAGCGGCTGCGCGCCCAGAGACCGCGATGACCCCGACCGCAACCTACCGCGTCCAGTTCCACGCCGGCTTCACCTTCGCCGACGCCGCCGCCCTGGCCCCCTATTGGGCCGCCCTGGGGATCAGCCATCTCTACGCCTCGCCCATCGCGACGGCGCGCCAGGGATCGACACACGGCTACGACGTCACCGATCCCACCACCATCAATCCGGCCCTGGGCGGCGAAGACGGCTTTCAGGCCCTCGTCCAAGCCCTTCGCGCCCACGGCCTTGGACTGGTGCTCGACATCGTGCCCAACCACGTCGCGGTCGGCGGCGGCGACAACGCCTGGTGGCTGGACGTGCTCGAAAACGGCCAAGACAGTCGCTACGCGGGCTATTTCGACATCGACTGGACCCCGGCCGATCACGGTCTTGCCGGCAAGGTGCTGGCCCCGTTCCTGGGCGCGCCGTATGCCCAGGCGCTTGCGGCCGGCGATATCGTGCTCGACGTCGAAGCCAATCTTGGCCGCCTCTCCGTCCTGGCTCATGGCGCCCACCGCTTTCCGCTGAGGCGGGAGGACTACGCCAGCGTCCTGGCCGCCGTTGGGGCCGATGCAGTTAAGGACATCGATCCGGAGCGTCTCGCCAAGGCCTATGACAGCGCCAGCCTGCATAAGCTCCTGGAGCAGCAGCACTACCGGCTGGCCTGGTGGCGCACGGCCGGCGACGCCATCAACTGGCGGCGCTTCTTCGACATCACCGAGCTGGCGGGCCTGCGCATCGAAGATCCCGCCGTCTTCGACGCCGTCCACGCCCTGCCGCTGAGGCTTTACCGCGAGGGACTGATCGACGGCTTGCGGGTCGACCATGTCGATGGCCTGGCCCTGCCCGGCGCCTATGGTCGGCGCCTGCGAGAGGCGCTGGCGGAGGCCGCGCCCGACCGGACGCCCTGGGTGGTCGTCGAGAAGATCCTCGGAAGCGGCGAAGCCCTGGCCGGCGACTGGGGCGTGGACGGCACGACCGGCTACGAGGTCATGAACGAGATTTCCGCCGTCCAGCACGCGTCGGCGGGCGCGCAGCCGCTGGCCGCGCTGTGGAACGCCGTCAGCGGTCGCCCCGAAGATTTCGCGATCGAGGAGCACGCCGCTCGCCGTGAGGTGCTCGCCCGCGATTTCGCCGCCCAGCTGGATGCAGCCGCCAAAGCCTTCCATCGGCTCGCCCAGGCCGACATCGCCACGCGGGATCTGCCGATGCCAGGCCTTCGCCGGGCCCTGGCGGCGCTGATCACCGCCTTCTCGACCTATCGCACCTATGCCAACGAGACGAACGAGGCGACGCAGGATCCTTTCGATCGCGCCGCCGCGGCGGAGCCTGCCTCGGCCTTCGCCCTGGCGCAGATCCGCCGCTGGTTGGCGGCGGACGGCGACTTTCCCGCCGATCTCAGGGCGCAGGCCATTCGACGCTTCGAGCAGCTCAGCGCCCCCGTGGCGGCCAAGGCCGTGGAGGACACCGCCTTCTATCGGTACGGCCGGCTCCTCTCACGCAACGATGTCGGTTTCGATCCTGGACGCCTGTCGACCTCCCCGGCCGATTTCCTGGCGCTCGCCGACGCACGCGGCCGGGCCTTCCCTGACAGCCTGCTGACCACCGCCACCCACGACCACAAGCGAGGGGAGGATGTCCGCGCGCGCCTGGCGGTGCTGAGCCACATGCCAGAGGCCTGGGCGGCTCGCGCCCAGGCCTGGCTGGACCTCGCGCCGCCTGGCCCGATGGAGCCCGGCGACGCCCACATGCTGCACCAGACGATCCTGGGCGCCTGGCCTCTGGACCTCCCGCCGACGGATGGCGCAGGCCTGACCGCCTTTGCCGACCGCCTGGCCGGCTGGCAGCGCAAGGCCCTGCGCGAAGCCAAGCTGCGCTCGGCCTGGAGCGTTCCGGACGAGGCCTATGAAGCAATCTGTGAAGACTACCTGCGAGGCTTGCTTGAGGGCCCGGAGGAGGCTTTCCGTGACGACTGCGCAGCGCTGGTGGCGACCATCGCGCCAGCCGGCGTCGCCAACAGCCTGGTGCAGGCGGGGCTGCGGCTGACACTGCCGGGTGTGCCGGATCTCTTCCAGGGCGCCGAATTTTGGGATTTCAGCCTGGTGGATCCCGACAACCGGCGGCCGGTCGACTACACGGCGCGAATGAAGGCCCTTCAGAGCGAGCCGGGAGCGTTCGACTGGCGCGACGGCGGCGCAAAGCAGGCCTTGATCAAGCAGCTCCTGCACCTGCGCCGCCAGCATCCCGATGTCTTTCGCGCACCGCTGCAGGCTTTGGCGGTCCGGGGCCGACGCGCAGAGCAGGTGGTCGCCTTCGAGCGCGGCGCGGGATCCAAGCGACTGGTCGTTATCGCCGGCGTCGGCTGCGCGCCCGCCTGTCTGGCGAGCGGCGCGCCCAGCATCACGCCGGACTGGTGGGACGACACCGCCCTGCCCGACGGCCGCTCGATCGCCGATCTGACGCGCGGCGCGCCGTTCTGGGCGGCCGTGGTCTGAGACCCTTGGTCGCGGCCTCGTCTGATTGACAGGACTCGCGTTCGGCGCGTCCATGGTCCGGCTTCTGGGGAGGGGCGCGGTGACCAAGGTCGTGATCGATTACGAGGAAAAGCTCTATCTGGCGCTCGCGGCCCTTCGCGGCGCGGGCTACGAGCCCGAGCGTCTGGTGCTCGATCGCCCCAGCCGCCTTGGCCCCACCAGCATAGACTGGACGGCGACCCGCTCAGGCGGCGCGCCTCGGGCGCTCGACCTGGCGATAGATTTTCACGACCAGCAGCCGCCGTCGATCGCCGTAAGCAAGGACGGCCGGACCTTCCGGGCCCCGGTCAGCCTCAAGCCTCTGGCGCGTTGGCTGGCGTCGGCCGCCGGCGAGCGCGAGCCCTTGGCGCTTATCCCGACCTACGCGGTTGCGCGCCTGCGTGCGGTGCGTTGAAGACCGCCCGGCGCCCGCCTCGAGAGGTTTGTGCTTCGTGGCGCTCCCTTGGGCTTTAACCTCCGGATGCCGCTGGCCTAATTCTTGAGGGCGCAACGCGGGCGCGGCGCGTGTCCGCGCCCAGGCCGACCGCGCCTTACCCGGCGCCTTAGGGATCTAGGGCGTAGGCGTCGAAAGAAGCCACGTGGCGAGCCCCCAAGGCGGACACTCTTTCGGACGACGACGAGGCGCAGCGCTCGCATTCGTTCTGCTCGCCCGATACCGCCGATGCCCAACTTCTCCTGGCCTGGGGAAACCCGTGCTTTTCGCCAAAGGGCCAGTTGGGCGTCGACCAGAAAACCTGCCTGACCGGCTAGGCGCCGCCGATCGTCATGGCTTGAGCTTGACCATGTAGCTGGCGCCCCTGACCAATCGCCCCGTCGGACAGGTTTAGGCGGCCAGCACGCTCGCGGCCTGGCTAGGCGCGCAGCAGCGCCACCCTATTGGTCTTCGCCTCATGTGGCGGGAACAAGAAACGCCCGGCGCGCCCCCCGTCGCGCAGCCGGATATCGAGCACCACCGGCTCACCGGCCTCTGCAAGGCGAAGGGCCAAATCACGCGCGGCCTGCTCGGCGCGGGCGCCGCTTGAGTACGTCAGGGGGCTGTCGCTGAAGTCGCCGCGGACAATCCAGCCGTCGCCCGACGGCTCGACCAAGAGCAAAGAGGGCATAGGACTAACTCAGAACAGTGAGCGGGACGAATGGCGGCCGGCCTGCGCTGGCCGGCCGCCCGCCCCAACTCAAGAGAACATGTCGCGGTCTAGGCGGCGCAACGCGGATAGGACCTCGCTGAGCGGCACCGGCGCGGGGGTTCCCAAGAGCCATCTCTGACTGGGCCTATGCTCGACCGCGCTGGCGTCGGAGGCCCAGGCCGCCAGGATTTCCCGCTTTTCGACGGGGTTCAAGTCCTGGTCCTTCACAACTTCAAGCGGGTGAAGGAACCCGACGGCCGGCCGCGTAGGCAAAGAGCGCGGCCGCTCGGCATTGATGTTCACGGGCATGGCGGTCTCCCTAGGCGGCCTTACGCGTCGTGGCGGATCGGTCTTCCAGCGCTTGGTGGCTTTCGCCCAACGCGATGGGAATTTGCTTGGGCTTCAACGCTTCTGGCGCCTCGCGGGCGAGATTGACCGTCAGGACGCCATGGGCATGGATGGCGTCCTTTACGACGACATAGTCGGCAAGTTCGAACCGTCGCTCGAACGCGCGCTGGGCCAGGCCCTGGTGGAGGAACGCTCGTACCGCCTGCCCTGGGCTCGCGCCTTTCGCTCCCCGGATCACCAAAAGATTGGGCTGGACGAAGACCTCGAGATCCGTCGACGCGAAGCCGGCCGCCGCTAGCGAGATGCGATAGCGGTCCTCACCGATCTTTTCGATGTCGTAAGGAGGATAAGTGGCGCTGGCTTCAGCGCGCAGGGCAGTCTCAAGAAAATCGACCGAACGATCGACACCAATGAGCGAGCTATAGAGAGGCGTGACGTCAAAAGCTGTGCTCATTTCCATCTCCTCGCAAGCAAGTTGGACATGAGGGGCGCTGAGCGTCATCTCGCGCCCCAGGGCCAGGCCCTGTCGGCGCCCGGCAGCAAGCGGTGAGTTAGGGCGCGGCGGGAGCGCTTCAAGACGCCGACCGAAAAATTTCTAACCGCTTGGCCCGGCTGAAGCGGCCCTCTTGCAGCCGCTAAATGGCCTTTCCCACGGCGCGACGCCCCGGCCCTCAGACTGGCGAGCGCCGCCCCCCCAAAAAGCCAGCATGAGCAAGTCGCTCACTTGCTGGCACATCAAGGCGGCTCAACGTGAAGACGCTTGTGAGAAGCGACCCTTGCAAGCGCCGAACCAAGCGGGCGCGACACGCGTTCCAAGCCGAGAAAGCGCCGCCTGGAAGACCAACTTGACCGCCGCCGACGACGATCATTCGCCCCTCCTCCCTCAAGAAGACATCGAAGGCGGCGGCCAGAGCCGCGGCGTGCCCGCGGCGGGGACCCTGGATGACGGGCTGTCCGAACCGCTAGGCACGCCTGGCATGCGCCATTGGCGCGAGAGCACCATCACCCGCCCCGACCTAAACGAGCGCGGAGGCGTCTTCTTCGCCGCGGTCGAGATGACGCGCATGCCGATGATCCTGACGGACCCCAACAAGGACGATAACCCCGTCGTCTTCGCCAACAAGGCGTTCCTCGATCTCACCGGCTACGAGGAGACCGAGATCCTCGGCCGCAACTGCCGCTTTCTTCAGGGCCCAGGCTCGGACCGGGATGTCATCGCCGAGATCCGAGAAGCGGTGAAGAAAGTAGACGCCGTCTCAGTGGAGATCCTCAACTACAAACGCGATGGCACACCGTTTTGGAATTCGGTGTTCATCGGTCCGGTGTACGACACCTCCGGCGAGCTTCTCTACTTTTTCGCCAGTCAGCTCGATGTCAGCCGGCGACGCCACAGCGAGCAGGCCTACCGCCAATCGCAAAAGATGGAGTCGATCGGACAGTTGACCGCTGGCCTTGCCCACGACTTCAACAATCTTTTGCAGGTGGTCAACGGCAACCTGGAACTCTTGGCCTCGCGGCCGTTGGACGAACGTAGTTTGCGCTATATCGATGCCGCACGTTCGGCGGCCGAACGTGGCGCCAAGCTCACGCGCCAGCTCCTTGCTTTCGCCCGCAAGACGCGATTGGAACCGACCGCGGTCAATCTCTCCGACCTGATCAATAATTTCGGCGAGCTGATCGAGACGACCGTCGGCGCCCAGGTCGACGTCCAACTGAACCTTCGGCGGCGTTTGCCGGCCGTCCTGGTCGACGCCGACCACTTCGAGATGGCCCTGCTCAACATCATCATCAACGCCCGCGACGCCATGCCTGACGGCGGCGTGGTCACCATCACGACGAGGACCTTCCACCTCAATGGCGACGCCGAGGCGCGGCAATTGCCCAGCGGCGATTATGTAGCCGTCGAGATTCTCGACGATGGCGAGGGCATGCCCCAACAAGTTCTCGAGCGAGCAACAGAGCCCTTTTTCACCACCAAGGGCGTTGGGAAAGGCACCGGGCTTGGCCTAGCCATGGCGCATGGCTTTGTTCAGCAGTCGCGTGGACGGCTGGAGATCGAGAGCGAACCTGGCAAGGGCGCGCTGATCCGCTTGATCTTTCCGGCCGTGCCGGGCGCGGCCGAGCGCAGCGTCCCGGAGCTTTCGGCTGCGGCCGCCGGGCCAGCCCCCGCCGATCCTGCACCAAAGAACGAGGCGAGGATCCTCCTGGTCGAGGACGACCTCGAAGTGCAAGCGCTTGGCGCAGAAATCTTGCGGAGCGCCGGCTATCGGGTGACCACGGCCTCCTCTGGCGACGAAGGCCTGGCCGTCCTCGCGGCCGCGCCCGACGCCTTCGATCTGCTGTTTAGCGACATCGTCATGCCAGGGGGCAGCAACGGCATTGTGCTGGCCGAGAACGCCAAGCGCCTGCGTCCCGAACTTCCCGTCCTCCTGACCACCGGCTACAACGAGGATCTGCTCGCCGAAGGGCCAGCCCGCCCCTCCCTGGATGTGATCGGCAAACCCTACCGGCGCGCCGAGTTGCTCGATCGCATCCGCCAGGCGCTCGCAAAGCTTTCTCCAGACGTACGCCGCACGCCTTCGGATTTTGGATCCGCGGAAGCCTGATCGCTCCTTTACCGCCTGAGCCAAAAGCCGAAGCTCGCGCCTCTCCCTTAAAGCTCAGCTGCGCGATTTGCCGCTGCAGGGGTGTTGTCGGCAATTCGACAACGCCCGGCCAGCACAGCACTGGACCGCGCGATAGCGAACGGCGCTCATCCTTCCCTGAGGCCTGCAGATCCGCTGCTTTTGATCAAACTGGCCAATAGTTACGATCGCCCATGCCCAGTGCGTGTCGATGCTTGTTCCGATGGCGCTCTCGACCCGTTAGCGGACGCAGCCGCAAACTCCTGGAGCGGATCGGGATCAAAGCCTACGAAGCAGCGTTGCTTTCGCTCTCGCCAGGAAACCCGCGATGCATCCCCGTCCCTGTTCATCCGCGCAAAGCCGCTCGGTGCGCACCGGAGAATGCGGCGCCCTTACCTTGAGCGACGTGAGATCGCGGGCCGCCGGTCGATGTGGAGACAAAGGGATATGGTGACGCCTGCCGGCGAGACGGCCTGGGACGCTTTGGTCAACCAGGCCTACACGATCGACGAAAGCGTCCTGGAGGGCCTTTCGGCCATGCTTGTGATCGCGCCGCATCCGGACGACGAAACCCTTGGCTGTGGCGGTCTTCTGTCCCGCGCGGCCGACCACGGCCTGCGTCCTCGGGTGGCCTTCCTCACGAATGGCGAGGGCTCTCACCCGCGCTCGCCGTCTTGGTCGCCCGAACGTTTGGCCGAGCAGCGGCGAGCCGAAGCCATTCAGGCGCTCGACGTGCTGGGCGTACCAAGGAGCGACATTCTTTTCCTCGATTGGCCTGACGGCTGCCCGCGGCCTAGGGGACTTGCAGCCTATCAACAGACGCTGGAGACGCTGGAGGACTGGTGCGGCGCCTTCACACCGTGGAGCGTCTGGACCCCCTGGCGCGGCGAGGCGCATGGTGATCACCTCGCCGCCGCGATGCTCGGCGCCGACCTTGCCGGCATGCTGGCGCGTGATGTCGCCTTGATGGAGTATCTGGTTTGGGGGTGGACGGATCCAGACCTCCTGCAGCGTCATGGCGCCAGGAATGTCTGGGGCCTGGCTTGCGCGGACCTGATCGAACGCCGCCAGCGCGCTCTTGCGGCGCACGCCACGCAGTTGGGCATGATCACCGATGACCGAACGGGATTTGTGCTTCCACCCGAGATCGCCGCCCTGGTCGAACGCCCCTTCGAGATCTTTCTTGAACGTCGCCTCTGAAGACGTGGCTCACCGAATGCTTCGCCCTTCGAGATCGGCCGCCAATGACGCTACATTGATGCGCCTTGGTGACACGACGGCGTCGCCCCCTTCCAAACAAGCAGCGTTGCTACGACACCCCCTTCAAGGGTTCTGACACCCAGCGCTGCCATAGCGCCAGCAAAAGGCCCTGGCGCTCGGGGAACGTCGCCAGGGCCTCGCGGTAGTGCGGTCAAAGGGGATTTGACCGCTATGAAATGCGCAGCGGCTCAGCTTGTTCCGCAGCCTTGGCCTCAAATTGAATCCCGTTGGATGGTGAGATTCCGCCGCCGCGCCCTTCGGCGGCGCGCCTGGCGCACCGCGTTCGGACTGGGTCGCCCCCATAGCCGCCATCTTTCGATGATCGACGGCGCTTCATTGGCCTCCTACAGCTCAATGGGAGGAGACGCGATGATCACGCTGGTTTGGTCGATCCAGCTCGCCGACATGGCATGTGAGCGGGAGACATGAGGCATTTTCCTGGACCGGCCAGGCCCCACCCGCAACAGCAGGTCTGATCGTCAAACGTCGCTGGAACAATCCATCGTCGCAGGGCTTTCTAGCCGGCCAATCGCCTCCAGGTGCTCCCTATGCATGAACACGCTGGCCGCCGCGCCCGCGCCGAGGATCTCGCCGACCTTGATGCGCTGACGCGCGCCTATTTCGAGATCCATCCCGACCCTGCCGACGTCGCCCAGCGCGTGGCTTTCGGGACCTCCGGACACCGAGGCTCGAGCCTGGACGCGGCCTTTAACGAGGACCACATCCTGGCCATAGCTCAGGCGGTGGCTGAATATCGCGCCAGCCAAGGGATCACCGGTCCGCTGTTCCTGGGCCGCGACACCCATGCCCTGTCAGAGCCGGCATGGCGAACGACGATAGAGGTGCTGGTCGCCAACGGTGTGGAGACCCTGATCGACGCCCGTGACGGCTTCACGCCGACGCCGGCGGTGTCGCACGCCGTTCTCGCCCAAAATCGCACTGCGCCGGGCAGCGCCGACGGCCTTCTGCTGACCCCATCGCACAACCCGCCCCGCGACGGCGGCATCAAGTACAATCCCCCGTCAGGCGGCCCGGCGGGCGGCGACGCGACCTTAGCGATCGCCGCTCGCGCCAACCAACTCCTGGAGGGCGGGTTGAAGGATGTCAGGCGCATTCCGTTCGAGCGCGCCGTGGCCGGTGCCGGGCGCTACGACTTTCTCGCCCGCTACATTGATGATCTGCCCGCGATCCTCGATCTGGACGCCATCCGGTCGGCCGCGGTTCGCATTGGCGCCGATCCTCTGGGCGGGGCCAGCGTCGCCTATTGGGGCGAGATCGCTGACCGTCACCGGCTTAACCTCACCGTGGTCAACGACGCGGTTGATCCGCGCTGGGCCTTCATGCCGCTCGACACCGACGGCAAGATCCGCATGGACTGTTCATCGGCGTCGGCGATGGCCAACCTGATCGGGATTATGGAAACCGGATCGAAGTACGACGTCGCCACTGGCAATGACGCCGACGCCGACCGCCACGGCATCGTCACCCCCGACGGCGGGCTGATGAACCCGAACCACTACCTCGCCGTGGCCATCGCATACCTGTTCGCCCATCGCCCAGCCTGGGCGGAGGATGTGGCGGTAGGCAAGACCCTGGTGTCGTCGTCGATGATTGACCGCGTGGTCGGCGGCCTTGGCCGCCGTCTGCTGGAGGTGCCGGTCGGCTTCAAGCACTTCGTGCCAGGCCTGCTGGACGGCTCCGTCGGCTTCGGTGGCGAGGAATCAGCCGGCGCCTCATTCCTGCGCAAGGACGGCACGGTCTGGACCACGGACAAGGACGGCCTTCTCCTGGCGTTGCTGGCCGCCGAAATCCAGGCGGTGACCGGCAAGAGCGCCAGCCAGCTCTACGCCGGCCTGACCGAAAACTATGGCGCTCCGGCCTATGCCCGCCTCGACGCCCCGGCCGACCGCCAACAGAAAGCGCGTCTGGCCGCGCTGAGCCCCAGCGACGTCACCGCCACCAGCCTCGCCGGCGAGCCGATCACTGCTGCCCTGACCAAGGCCCCGGGCAATGGCGAGGCGATCGGCGGACTGAAGGTAACGACCAAGAACGCCTGGTTCGCCGCCCGTCCGTCAGGCACCGAGGACGTCTACAAGATCTACGCGGAGTCGTTTCTTGGCCCGGATCACCTGAATAAGGTCCAGGCCGAGGCTCGCCACGTGGTCGCTGAGACCCTCAAGATGTGACAGATTCCACGGCTGGCCCTCATGCTCCAGGCCCGCACGCTGCAGAATGGACCGCCATTCTCCGTCAGCGATCAGGACGCCCTGGCCCGGCTGATCGAAAGCGGGGCCATGAATGTCATGTCCGCACGGCCCGACGCCTGCATCTGGGGCGGCGCGCGAACCTGCTGACCGCAATCCAGCTCCAGTTCGGCGACCAAGTCTCGATCGAGAGCACACGGCGGTCGGGCTGATGCGTGACATGGTTCTGTGATGGGCTATGCGGACCTGGACCCCAGACGCCTCAAGCGCGGCGTGCATGCCCGTAAAGGCCATCGTGCGCGAAGTGCTGTCTTCCGCGCCGGCGCAGAAGGTCGACGCCGAGCATCTGTCGGAGCGCCAAACCGCAGTCCTAGGCCAGCGTCCTCAATAGCAGTCGGCATAGCGACCCCAGGCATGTTCAGCAAAAGCTCCCTGTTTGTAGCGCTTCCGTAACGCCCGGCGCCAAGCTTAGGCCTATGAGCGAGGCAAGGTTTCGGATGTGCGCGGGGATGATCGGGGTGGATCGGAAGATCGCCGCGCTCATCGACGACTGCGACCGGGTCCTGGCGGAGCTTCCAAAGACGGACGGGCGATGGCGCGCCCGGGTGGAGGCCCAGCGCCAGCGGCTGCTCGATCCTGATCTTCGCACCATAGTCGCCCCGGCCACGTCGCTTGCCGAGGACAGCCCGACCCTGGCGGTTCTGGTGGCGGCGGCCATGAAGGACCTGGTCGCGGCCGACCCGACGCTTGCGCCCTCCGCGTTGCGACTTCTCAACGCCGACGCGGACGCCTTGGCGGCCTGAGGCACGACAAGCTCGGTCGCAGCTTGAGCGCGCCGCGAAATTTTAGATTCCGCTCAAAGGCTCGAAGCTACAGGGCCTCGGTGAACGCGCGCGAGCTGGCTGGTCAATCTGCCGGGCTCGAATGTGAATGCGCTCAAAGCGGCCCTGCCGGTCACGAAATATGATGGCGGCGATGGGATGTTCATCTTCGAGGACTTCCCCAATGGCGATCGCCTCTCTGAGCTGCTTCGCACCTTCCTAATCGCCTATGTGATGGGCATGCTCGTTCGGTATTTCCCGTCGCGCTGGATGGCACTTCTGCGCAACGAGAAGGGAGACACAGCCCAACCGCTTCTCCTCGCCGCGATGGCTGGGGATCAGGTCGCGGATCGGCTGGCGCGCCATGAAGGTCCGCCCTCGGCGCCGGCGACAATTCGCGCCCCATTGCGGCACCCACTTGAAAGCGTAGGCTTGGCCGATGCGGATCGCCCTCATTTTTGTGCTCGTCTCTCTGGCCGCAGGTTGTGCAGGGGCTCCTGTCGTTCCATCCCTGAGGCTCGACGACGGCTCTCACATTAAGGACGACGCCACCCCTGCGGATCGCGGTTCCGAGCGCAGCGACGCCGGTCTGACTCCGTCGTCCGAAGACGTGCCCCGCTTGTATGCCGAATTCATCGCTCGTCAGCGTTGCCCAGACGACGCTCTCTGTGGAGCTGAACCAGCGAGAACCGTGGCCGGGATAGAATGCAGTCGCGCTCGCCAGCAACTGGGTCCGCAGGCGCGTTGCACGTTCCGGCTGCGAATGACGCGCCCCGGCTTTGGCTACTCCATGAGCTCGGACTTCTACTGCATCGGCCTTTTTACAAAGTATCCTGAAGGTTGGCGGATGGACGGCTTCGCAGCGCTTTGCGAAGCCATTCCGGATCCTCCTCTTTCCGGCGGCTGAGTTATCGCCTTTGCGGCACCGTGTCTCTCGAAGAGCAGCTAGGTGCTGAAGGTACGCTCCTCGGCGTCGCCACCCTTTTCCAGCCTAGTGTCGAAAGGCTGGCAAGCCTAGATTCGGAGAATAACCTCCACACCACTCTGCGGCAGAGGACGGTGAGCGCATCGCTAAAGCGGCGCGCAAGCGTCGGGGCGGAATCGACATCCTCGCCCACGCATGGGCAAGGCGTCACTCGGCCTTAACGGCAAGGCCGAACGCTTCATCCAGACCAGTCCGTGCAAATTGGGCTTAGAAGCGCACGTCACGCTCGTCCTTAAGGTTGGGCTTGGATGCGCCACTGGGCGTTGGCGTTCTTAGGGTTGCCCGTGCGCGTCAGATAAGGTTCGTCGCCTGACAGCCAGATGTACTGGTTCCAGTAGGTGTTGCGGATCGACGTGCCCTGGCCGGCGCTCTGCAGGTCGTAGGTGGCCGGCTGGGTCCCGTTGCCGGGGGCGAACAGCTTCACCGCCCCGGTCAAGGCCCGGTAGTCAAGGAAAAGCATCGGGTCCTGGGCGGATCGGAACATCGTGTTGGTGTTGGGCCCGATCCGGGCGAAGTCCAGCGGCGTTCCGTCGCGATTGTAGATCAGCGAGTCGGGAACCACCCCGTCCGGGGCGATCATGTACTTGCCGTTGGCCACGCTCTGGATCCGCACGACCGTGCTGGTGCTGGCCGGTTGGGTCGGGATCTGCCAGCCAGGGGGCGTCGAGCTCATGGGCGCGATCGGCCCGTTGCGCCAGCGCCAGTTGTACCAGATCCGGGTCTGCGGATCGAACTGGTCCTCATAGCCGGGATTGGGCAGGGCGTTGTAGAGGCACTGGCGCTGGGTGTCCTGCAACTGGCGGACCGCCGCGGCCTGGTCGGTGGTTCCAAAGTCCAATTTGCTCATGCACTGGGCCTGGGTCATGCCCTTGCCGGTCTGTCCGGCGGCCAGCACGTAGGTGTCGCCACGGTTGGCGGCGTTGGCGTACCAGCCGCGCATCTCGGTCTCGTCGTAGCTCAGCCAGTTCTTGACCAGGGTGTTGGCCTCGGCCCGGGCAGCGGCGGCGCGCTGGGCCGGCGGCAGGCCCATGGTGCGGATGAAGGCGGCCCAAAGGTCCTTGCTGCCTTCGGTCGCGACCAGGGCCGTCGGCTTCATGTTGCTGGCCTTATAGGCGTCCCAGCTGGGGTTCAGCCGCCCGTCAACCGTGGCCTTCCAGATCACGTCGCCGCTGGAATAGTCGACGGCCACAGCCCAGTTCGAGTGGCTGTGCTGCTCGGAGCCCAGCGCGCACAGGTAGCTCTTGACCTCACGCACCTTGATATAGTTGTCGCTGGCGATCCGCACCGTGTGCTCGGAGCTGAACGAGTCCTGGAACAGGTGCACAGCCCGGCCGAACAGGAAGTAGTTGCGGTCGACCGTCACCAGCGACGAGGTCACCCCGCCGTCATAGACCGCGATGTTCGACTTGGGCGCCGTGGCGGCGGCGACGAAGTAGTCGACGAAGCGCTGTTGCGAGGTTTTGGCCGCGCGTACGCCGCCGTCCGGGCCGTTGTCGTCGTAGCGGCGCATGAAGTGATCGTACTGCACCTCGGCCGGCTCTTGGGCCACGGCGTCCCAGCACTTCTTCGATTCGGCGACGCTGTAGCCGGCCAAGTCGACCCAGCGTTCGCCGATGATGGCGTCGTAGACGGCCTTGTAGCGCGAGGCGTAGCGGGTGTCGTTCCATCGCTGGCTGCGGATGCGCTGGGCCTCGGCCTGGCCAGGACCGTTCAGGACGGTGTTCCAGGCCTTGCCGCCGCCCACGGTCCAGCCGCGCCGCGGGTCGTTGGGGTCGGGCAGGTCGGGCGCGCTGGCCGGCGAATAGCCAAGCAGCTCGATAGCCGACATACGGGTCAGCCACTCGTGTCCCATCGGCACGGCGTTGACGGGCCCCAGGCTGACGCTCTGGGTGAAGGCCCCGCCCGGCACGGCCGCCCCCACGCCAAGGGTGAAGGCTACGGCGGCGCCCAGCTTGCCGAGGATCGATGCGCGCATGATGTGTCCCCATTCGCGATCGACCACACGACCGCTTGCCTGGAGCCGGAAAACACAACATCACGCACCCTTGAGATGTATTTATTATCACACCCTTACTGCGAGCATTCTTAGAACGGGACGAAGCCGATCTTTGAGGTGAGGAAAGCTGCGCTCGCGCGACATGGCGCGGACTTGCGGCGGATCACGATCTCATGCACGTTCGGACCCTCGAGCGAGATCACGCCAGTAATACACGTAGCCTCGGCTTCGACGGCCCAGCGGCCTACGTATTCGCTTGAAGGCTGAGCGTGGCTAATTTGTCTAGAGCGCCTGGCAGGGCGACAGCAGACCAAGCCGATGACATCAGTTTTCCCTTCTCTACCGAGCGGGAGGTCTGTATCCCTGGCCGGGTCGCGCCAATAGCGGCCCCTCGAACGGCTCCAGAAACGTGACGCTAGGTCTGGGGGCGGCTGGCGATGAAGCGCCTGCTTCGGGCAGCCTCTCTGGCAGGCTCGCGACGGTGCGAAAATTAAATAGCAAGCCCGCGCCTCCAAAAAGCGTCGATCGCGCCTCTAGTCTGCGGAGGCTATTTTTACATGCCGATCAGCACGGTTCTTTCCGCGTCGCCCGACCATAAACTGGTGCTGAGCCACTATGAGCCCGGCGAAGAGTCTCGCGCACACCGCCATGACTGCTGGCAAGTGTCGCTGCTGCTCGCCGGCGGCTATGTCGAGGATAGTCTCTATGGCTCGCTGGCCGTCGATAGGGTCAGCTTGAGCCGCAAGCCCAGCGGCTTCGAACATCAAAACCTGTTCGGCACGGCTGGGGCGCTCATCCTGTCTGTTCACGGCGACGCCGGCGCTACGCCCCCGCATCGCTATCAAGTGGCGACGTGCAGCAGCCGCCAGGCTGGGCAAACGTTCTTGGAGCAGGCGGCGGCCGAGGACGGTCGGGATTGGGGGGCGCAGCACGGTGCTGATCGGCCCGCTTGCATACCGGCGTGGCTCAACGAGGCGCGACATCGGCTGGTCGAAATGCCCCGGACCCCGATCGCGCGACTGGCTCGGGACATGGAGCGCCATCCAAGCGCCTTTGCGAGGGCGTTTCGGGCCGCCTTCGGTCGCACGCCCGCGCAGTTAAGGCAGGATTGGCGGGTAGCCAGCGCGATCGATCGTATCATTCGCTCGGATCTCGCTCTGGCCGAGGTCGCCTCCGCCTCCGGCTTCGCCGATCAAGCGCACATGACCCGCGCCGTCACGGCCACCTCCGGCTGGTCGCCTGGCGCACTGCGGCGCCTGCTTAGGCGCTGAGGCCGACGGTTTCATCGGTTCAAGACGTCGGCGGCGCCGAATGGCTTGGCTAAGCGATCCCGCCAACTTCGAAAGACCCTATGACCCGTCATCGAATACCCATCGCGCTTCTAATGGCCGCTGGCCTGTGGAGTTTCGCGACCTTGGGCTTGGCCGCGCCGCACGCCAGCCCAGAAGCCAAGGATATCGACGCCTTCACGCGCAAGGCGATGGCGCGCGTCAGCGTCGTGCCGGGCCTGGCCCTGGCTGTCGTCGACGGCGACAAGGCGGTGATCACGGCTGGCTATGGCGTCGCCGACGTCGACACCCGCGCTCCTGTCGACGCCGAAACGGGCTTCTACATCGCCTCGGCCACCAAGTCGTTCACGGCCCTGGCGATCGCCGGTATGGCGGCGCGACGAGACCTCGATCTGAACGTCCCCTTGGCCGACTGGATCGGCGCCACGTCCTTGCCGCCCGATATCGCTAGCACGATTACCCTGACCGACCTGCTCAGCCACCGCTCCGGCGTCGAGAACGCGCCGATCGCCTTCCGGGCGGCGTTCTCCGGCGAGCAAAGCCCGGAGCTGATGCAGGCCCTGTTGTCTCGAACGGTCAGGAGCGCCACAACGCCCCATGGGACGTTCCGCTATACCAACACCGGCTACAATCTGGCCACGACCCTGATCGAAGCGCGGTTCGGCCGCGATTGGCGCGCGCTCGTCACCGACGACGTCCTGGCGCCGGCGGGCATGACCCACACGACCGCCTGGATTTCCAAGGCTCGAAGGAAGGGCGTCGTCGCGTCCGGCCACGTGCCCGGCCCAACCGGCGCCCTGGAGCCCAGCCGGCTCCAGAAGACGGACGCCACCCTGCAGTCGGCGGGCGGCCTGGTCTCCACCGCCGGCGACATGGCCCGCTGGCTGGAGATCCAGATCAATGACGGCGTCCTGGACGGCCGGCGCCTGTTCCCCGTCGGACTGGTGGACTCGACCCACCGTTCGGTCGTCGGCCAGAAGGTGGTCTTCGGCCCCTACACCCGTGACGGCTACGGCCTGGGCTGGCAAACGGGGCGTTATGGCGATGACGTCCTGATCCACCATTTCGGCAATTTCGCCGGCTCGCGCGCCCATGTCTCGTTCATGCCCGATCGCAAGCTGGGCGTGGCGGTGATGGCCAACGAAGATCTCATCGCCGGGGAGTTGGCGGATCTGGTGGCGGACTATGTCTACGACCGGTTCGCGGGCCGTCCGGATCTGGAGGCGCACTACGATGCGGAACTGGCGGAACTGGCCGCCCGCCGCGACAAGCGACTGGCCGGCCTGGCGGCGGCTCGCGCCGAACGCGCCGCCCGGCCCTGGTCGCTCTCCCGGCCGATGGACAGCTACGTCGGAACATACGCCAACGCGGCCATGGGACGGATCGCGGTCACGCAAGAGGGCGATCGCATGAGGGTCCGGATCGGGGTGATGTCGGATCTGGCCGAAGCCTTCACCAAGCCCGAGACCGTCCGGGTGGAGCTTGTGCCGCTGCAAGGCCAGACAATCCTGTTCGATGGGCCAGGCCGCCTGACCTTCGAGGGCGAAACCTTTGTTCGCGATTGACGACGGCAGGACCGCGGACGGAGCCTCCGTCATCTCCACGACGAGCGTTGGAGGCTGCGCGCCTCGGCTCCGATGGGCTCACCTTTCAACCGCGCCGATGTGACCCATGCCCATCGATCCTTCCCACGGCTGGAACGCCGTCGCGCAGAGGTTCATGCAAATGCGATCGCCCATCGGCGCCGACACCGTGCGCCGATGGGCTAAACAGCTGCCGCCGGGCAGTGAGGTCCTGGACGTGGGCTGCGGCTCTGGAGTTCCGATTTCCGCCGCGCTTGTCGAAGACGGCTTTCGGATATTCGGCGTCGACGCCTCTCCCCTTATGATCGCGGAATTTCGCCGTCGATTTCCTTTCGCCGAGGTCGCCTGTGAACCCGTGGAGACGAGCGGCCTGTTCCAGCGAAAATTCGATGGCGCGGTCGCGATCGGACTGCTGTTTCTGTTGCCAGCCGAAGATCAGCGCCAGGTGATCGACCGCGTGGCGCGGACACTGGAGCCTGGCGGCCGCTTTCTGTTCAGCGCCCCGCGCCAAGCTTGCGAATGGTCGGACACGCTGACGGCGCGTCCCTCGCTGTCGCTGGGCGAGGCGGAATATCGACACTTGCTGGACCAGGCAGGTTTGGCCCTGTCGGGCCATTTTATAGACGAGGGCGGCAACGACTATTTCGACGCGGTCGCGCCACTGCAGAACACGTAGGCTTGAGGACGCGCCAGCGATGGGTTGCGGGCAACGCCCCTGCCCCGCACCTCTACCTTTCAGGCTTGTAACTTGATTGCCCATCGCCGGCTGACACAGCTTCCTGTCCAGCCCGATCTAAGACCGGGCCCACCAGCGGGCCTGGCCCGAGCGTTCAGCAACCCCTGACATTGAGGCCATTGTGCGCCACTCTCCAATGGCTCTGCCTGCCAGCCCAAGCTTCGGCAAGCGTCGCACCCGATGGCGTGAAATGGCCTTTGTCGCAGCCCTAGGCGTCATCGCCACTGCGCCCGGCCTCGCCCGGGCTCTTCCCTCTCCGAATACGATCGCCGCCTCTGTGATGGCGGCCGACACGCCACTCAAAACCTTGAACGGGACAGGCCTGGTCGCGCCGCGAGGATGGTCCGTCCAAAAAGCCGCCGGCGTGATCCGTCTGGACGCGCCCGAGAGCGGCTCCTCGATCCTGG
The DNA here is from genome assembly GCF_003185805.1 of Caulobacter sp. D5. Classification (GTDB taxonomy): domain Bacteria; phylum Pseudomonadota; class Alphaproteobacteria; order Caulobacterales; family Caulobacteraceae; genus Caulobacter. The sequence continues at coordinate 28,743 of NZ_QHJY01000059.1, read as the reverse complement.
TCTTCGATACGACCGGCGGTGAGGCCGACGCGGCGGTGGCCGCCGCCTGGGCGGCCTATCGTCCTGCCGCCGCGCCAGCCTTGGCGGGCGCGAAGGATCGCCCTGTTCGCGACGGCTGGGATCAGATCCGCGTCTACAACTACCGGGCGCCGGCCGGACAAGCGCGCACGATCTGGGTCCGGGCGCTGCGCAACGGCGACCAATGGACGGTGGTGCTCCACGACATGACCGATGAGGTGCTCGAAAAGCGCGATTCCCAGGTTGAGGTTATCCTCGGCAAGCTGCTGCCCGCTGGCTACGCGCGCGAGTCTTTTGCTGGGCGACCGGCCCACAAGATCGATGCGACCCGCTTGGCGGCCCTGAAGAACCTGATCGAAACCGCGCGCGCCGAGCTCGACATTCCCGGCGTCGGCTTCGGGCTGATCCAGGACGACAAGATCCTGTTCGAAGGCGGCTTTGGCGTGCGCGAACTGGGCAAGCCCGAGAACGTCGACGCCGACACCGCCTTCATGATCGGCTCGAACGGCAAAGCCCTGACAACCCTGATGCTGGCCAAGCTGGTCGAGCAAGGCAAGATGGATTGGGACACCCCAGTCTCTTCGCTTTGGCCGGCCTTTCGCCTGGGCGACACGGCCACGACGGCCAAGGTGCGCGTCAAGCATCTGGTCTGCGCCTGCACGGGCCTGCCGCGCCAAGACCTGCCGTGGATCTTCCAGGGCGACCAGGCCCAGGCGTCAACCGTCCTCACTTGGCTGTCGACCATGCAGCCGACCAGCGGCTTTGGCGACCTCTACCAATACTCCAATCTGCTGGCGGCTTCGGGCGGCTATCTGGGCGCCCACGTGCGCGAGCCCGATCGCGAGCTCGGCGCGGCCTATGATGCGGCCATGCAGGCGCTGGTGTTCGATCCGCTGGGCATGTCACGCACCACCTTCGACTACGCCAAGGCGCTGGCGGGCAACCATGCCGCACCGCACGCCCTCGACATTGATGGCCGCCAGCAGGTCGCCGTAATGGGCCTCAACGCCGCCGGCATTCCATCGCGTCCGGACGGTGGCGAGTGGAGCACGACGCGGGACATGTTGCGTTACGTGCGCATGGAACTGGCCAAGGGGCGGTTGCCGAACGGCGAGCGCTATATCGCCGAGGGCCCGCTGCTGGCGCGCCGAACCCCTCAGGTCACCGAAGGCAGCGACGAATATTACGGTATGGGCCTGAAGATCGACCGCATTTGGGGCGTGCCGGTCATTCACCACGGCGGCACGCAGTATGGCTATCGCGCCGACATGATCTGGCTGCCCAATCAAGGCGTCGGCGCGGTCATTCTGACCAACGCTGACTCTGGCACGGCGCTGCGTTCGGCGTTTCGGCGAAGACTGCTGGAGGTGTTGTTCGACGGCGAACCTAGGGCGGCGGCCGATCTGGCCAACTACGGAAAGACCTTCAGGGCCAGCCGCGGCGAAGGCCGCAGGACCCTGACCGCGCCCGCCGACCGCGCGATCGTCAACGGGCTCGCGGGGCGTTACGCCAACGCCGACCTGGGCGATCTTGTCGTCCGGCGCGAGGGCGATAAGACGGTGTTCGACTTCGGCGGCTGGGCTAGCGAAGTCGCCAGCCACAAGAATGACGACGGCGGCATCGCCCTGGTGACAATTACGCCGGGCGCCGACGGCTATGAATTCGAAGTCGCCGACACTTCCGAAGGACGAGGTCTGATTATACGCGAGGCGCCCAGCGCGTACCGGTTCGTGGAGAAGCGCGAGGACGAAAACGGCCATTAGCCTCCACTATACGCCGTCATCGAGTTGGCGGACGAGGCAAGGCAGCGCCATTTGCCTACATGTAGACCGCGACGGGCCGAATGAGCAGGGGTGCAGCCATCGAGCCTGAGGGCGGACAATGATGAAGCCGTTTCTCATCGACTCCTGGTCGGGTTCACCCCCGCCAAGCATGGCCTTGATCCGGCCATGCGCGACGATGAAGGTGGTTTCGTCCACCACCAAGAGTGTCCAATGTCCGGCAACGCTCAGACCCGTCGGGCCGCGATCGGCTGCTCCGCGATCTCGATAGCCTCAGCCAATTCCCTGGCCGCGCTAGCCGCACCACGCGTCGTCGGTGGGACGGGGCTGGAGACCGGAGCGATCCGGGCCATTGGCGTTGACACGATGCGGACGAACTATAGGAACCGTCTGGCCCTATGCGCCACGGCGTTGGAGAACGTCCCAGAACTGGACCGGCTGGTGGTGCTCGACACGCCCACGTTCGGCGACGGCGTCATCGAAGCCTGGATAAGCGGCTCCCCGAGCGCCACAGCCAGCGCCACGGCGCGAGGCTTCGTGGGCGTCGCTTTCCGGGTGCGCGACGGGGCCAAGCTGGAGGCCATCTATCTGCGTCCAACCAACGGCCGGGCCGACGACCAGTTACGCCGCAACCATGCCGTCCAGTATATCTCGCACCCCGACCATCCCTGGGAGCGGCTGCGCGCCGAAGCCCCGTCCAAGTACGAGACCTATGTCGATCTCGAACCTGGGCGTTGGACGCACGTTCGGATTGTGGTGGCGGGCTCCAAGGCTCGGCTGCATGTCGACGGCGCCAAGCAGCCGACCCTGATCGTCGGCGACCTCAAGCACGGCGCCGACGCCAAGGGCGCAGTGGCGCTCTGGATCGGCCCAGGCACGCTGGCTCATTTCAGCGGCGTGCGGGTCATGTCCTAGGGGTTTGATGAAGCGGCAGTATTAGGCGCCCTCTTTGGGGGCTTCTCGCTTCCGACGGTTTATACCGGGCGATGGAAGGAAGACTTAAAAGCTTGCGGCAGCAAGGACACGGGCGGCGTGGTGATACTTCCCGGCAGTATCACCTCTATGGGGCGAGCGGGGTGGTTCATGCGCCTCGGGAGACTCCAAGGAGGCCTCTGCCAAAGTTGATTTCACTGGGCGCTGGCGTACGCGGAGCGAGGCTGGCGACGGTTGAAGGTCAGGTTTGCGACCGTCTGCCACCGCTCGCATTCTGAGATTTCCTTCTAAATCACCCTTAGTACCGGTGGGATCAGGAAGATGGCGGATAGCGCCCAGGCGGTATCGTAGAGCGCCGGCGGCGCGCACGGCAGAAATCTCGATGCTAATCGAGCTGAACATGCACATTAAGAATGCTCTTTCTCCCACACGCCGCCAAAGCGGATCGAGCGCAGTTTGACGATCTGGTCACCGCCGATGCCGGCGACCGGGATGGTCAAGTCCATGGCCTTGGCCAGAGCCCAGACGCCGACGTCGCATGGCGTGACGGCGATCATGATTGGGAATGAGGAGACGCTAGAAAATTTCTAGCGCCGGATGTCCCTTTTTGTGCGGAGCAAGAGAGGCGGCGCCGTCTAACGGTTGTCAGCCTATCCTACACCAGCGCGGCTTGCGCTTAACTTTCACAAGACCCGATCCGGCGCTACATATGCCTGCCCTATGGCATCGTCCGCCAGACCCGGGGCTGCACGCCGGCTGACCCGGCCGACCCGTTCGAACTGATCTTGACCGCTTCCAAGCCGCTCAGTGTCCTGGGCGGTCACTGGCAAAGAGCCTAGCCGGCCCCGAGCAACCTGCCCCGAACGCCATGCACCAGGATATCTCGCAGCCTCATTGCAACGGTCGCCTGGCGGCCGCGCGAACTTGTTCTGCTAGATCGTCTGCCCCCGACGCGCGCCTGGTCGTCCTTGGCCGCCGGCTGTTCGCCTGATCCATCGGCGGAGCGCTAGACCGCGCTTGGGCGTTCCCTGGTCAGGAGGCCCTATGACCGATCCGACGCCCGCGATCCCCGATCCCCCGGCCGGTGCGCCGCCGCTGGAAATCCCGCCTGGCTCGCCAGGTCCCGAATACAACGATCCGGTGATCCCGTTCGAGGATCCGGCGCCTCTCCCACCAACGCCCGCGCCTGATGACGGCCGCCCCTACGACACACCGCCTCGACCAGTGTGATCCAGCAGGCGTTGATCTACCACGCGGTCCAGGGCCTGACCGCCGCCACCATTGCCGCAAAGCCCACGCCATAGGCGAGGAACGGCACGTAAGGCGGGGCCGCTGGCGCGAGCCATTGGCATAGGGCCACGAGCACAAGGCTCGGCATCAAGGCGGCCGCCAGGCAAAGCAGCCACATCATCGGCGCGACCGCCCAGTCGGGCAGCCGGCTCACGTCCTCGTCGTCGTACCAGCCCATTGCGCCACCTCAGCCTATCAGCGTAAAATGCCACCTATCCGAGAAAGCGGAAAGGCCCAGCGCTCAATCCGCGCCGTTGCCTGGATCATCGGCCGTGGGATCGTGGGTGGCTTCGGTCTTCTTGTTGGGATCGAGCGCGGGATGCGGCGGGGCTTCCAAGCCGCCCGGCTGGACCGTCGCGGGCGTATCTTTCGCCGGAGCCGTCGTGGGGGTTTCGTCGGTCATAAAAATCTCTTGGTCAGAGACAACCCGCGACGGCTGGCCAGGCTCCCAGGCAAGGCCTCAGGTGACGATTACCCGGGTAGGCGCCTCCGTCAGGTCCTCGTACTCGCCGATCTCCAAGCCCTGGGCGGCGACCGCAGCCCGGCGCCTTCCCGCAAGCGATAGGCGCAGCTCTGCCTCACACGCGCCAAAGCCCGCGGCCATTGACCATCGATCCAAGGCATGAAACCCAGCTTCTACAATCAACAATATCACTTATAGTAGACATCGTTTCACAACCTGTTCTGCTTGCTCCAATCCCAGCTATTGGACTTGTTTCAACAACTTCGGGCTGATCACGCCGCCCCTACCCGCCCCGGCTCTCCGTTCGACAAAAACCAAGGCTCTTCCTAATTCAATCCCTGGCCCCGATCCTGGCCTCGCCAGCCTCGGTGATCCTGTGCGGCTCGGTCAGCGCCCGAATCGGCCTGCCGCAATCCAGTGTGTATGCCGCAAGTAAGGCTGGTCTGGTCTCCCTGGCGCGCACCCTTTCTGGCGAACTCGACGGCCGAGGCGTGCGGGTCAACAGCCTCAGCCCAGGACCCACGCAGACGCCGGCACTGGCCAAGCTCGGACTCGAGAAGGTCGCCGAAGCAGCACTGAAGGCCGAGATCGCGGCTCTTGTGCCGATCGGGCGGATGGGAACGCCCCGCGAGCTGGCTGATGCCGCTGTCTTCCTAGCCTCGGACGAGTCTTCGTTCGTTTGGGGAACCGATCTCCTGGTCGATGGTGGCGTGGGAAATCTCTAAGGGCCGGACGCGCGAGATCGCCTAGGCGCCAACCGGGCCGGCCAGATTACGATCGCGCCGCCTCAACCTCCCTATCAGCCCTGCTCATTGGACCGGCCTGCGCTGCCAGACGATGGTGGCCGGAGCCCCTTCCAGTTCGGATTGGTCAAGCTGATCGGCGCGGAACAAGCCATCCTGGCGCAAGCGGCGGAGACGGTTCTCCGGGACCTTTTCCCCGCGGCCGTCGCGGTCGCGACACGGTCGCGCGACGCGATCGGCGCCGAAGATTTACAGGCCGCGCGCCGGCGCGATCGCCAGTTGGGCCGCCTTTGCGCTGCGGACGCTCTATTCGAACTGGGAGCGCCTGCGACCATGCCGTCGCACAGCTCGCCTCCCTCGTGGCCAGAAGGCCTGACGGGCAGCATCAGCCATTGCCAGACCCTGTGCTGCGCCGTCGCGGCCCGCTCAGGCGACCTCTGCGCCCTCGGGGTCGACGTCGAGGCCGCCGTTCCACTCGTAGAAGGCGTCGAACTCGTTTGCGGCGAGATCGAACTGGCGCACTTCGCTGCCTTGCCCGGCCCCACGGCGGGGAACTGGCCGCTGCTGGCCTTCTCGGCCAAGGAAGCCGCCTACAAGTGCCAGTACGCGCTGACCGGGCAACTGCTGGATTTCCGCGACTTCGAGATCGACTTCGACCTGATCACGCCAGGCGGGGGCCGTTTCGCACTGCGGCGGACACGCGCCCTGCCTATTCCCGCAGGCCTCGAGCTGAGGATCGAGGGGCGCTGGGCGGCGGATCGCTCGCATGTCTACACCGCCGCTTGGGTCAAGCGGTCGACGCTTCAGGGGTAACAATTTCGGACCCGCTCGTCTGAAGTGCTCGGATGCACGCGCCGTTGCCGCACCGCAAAAGCCGGTATACCCAAATAGAAAATCTGACGAATACGCGCCCAAGCCACGAGCGCGATCGACGGATCAAAAACTATTCATCGAATTCGGGACGCATGTCGCAGAACGACTTGGCGCGATCGCCTCCGCACAACTGAAAGCGGAGCCTGACGAGGCGCGCCAGTAGCATTGAGCAAGGTGATCATGACCATCTTCGCCGCCGCCTCCATTACCGCCTCCGTCGGCGCCGCCCCGCGGGAAACCCTGGCCGCGCTCCTGCTGGACAGGGCCGATACCGATCCCACCGCCGTCGCCGTGGTCGAGGGCGAAACACGCCTGACGACCGGCGACCTTGTCGAACGAGCCAGCCGCGTGGCCGCCCAACTGATCGCCGCCGGCGCCGCCAGCGATGCAGTCATTGGCCTATTCGCCGAACCCTCGGCCGCGCTGATCACCGGCGTCTGGGGGATCGTGTTGTCGGGCGGGGCCTATCTGCCTCTGGCTCCGGACTATCCCGAAGAGCGCCTGCGCCTGATGATCGAGGACAGTCGCCTGCGGATCGTACTGTGCCAGGCCCGCTTCGCCGCCACGGTCGAAGCCTTCGCCCCACCCGGCGCCACGATCGTCGTCATCGAGGAAGCCCTCGCCGTCGGAGGCGAAGAGACGCCGCGGCGAGCGCTAGCGCTGTCGGGCGCCCGCGATCTGGCCTACGTCATCTACACCTCCGGCAGCACCGGCCGGCCCAAGGGGGTGATGATCGAACAGGCCAGCATAGTCGGGCAGCTGCGCTGGCTGGCGCGCGAGCATGGCCTGGGTCCGGGCCAGACGCTCCTGCAGAAGACCCCGATCAGCTTCGACGCCGGCCAATGGGAGTTGCTGGCCCCGGCCCTAGGCGTCACCGTCGTGACCGCCCCGCCCGGCGCCCATCGCGATCCGGACCTGCTGATCGACCTCGTCGTACGACATCGCATCACCCTGTTGCAGGTGGTGCCCACCTTGCTTCGAGCCCTGGTCGAGACCGAGCGCCTCCCCCTGGCCCGGACGCTGGCGCGCCTGTTCAGCGGCGGCGAGGCGCTGTCGAACGCCCTGGCCCGCGCCGCGCTGGACGCCCTGCCCTGGTCCAGCCTGACCAACCTCTACGGTCCGACCGAGTGCACCATCAACAGCTCCAGCTGGCGCGTCGAGCGCGGCGCCGTGGGCGATCCGGCCGCGGCGGTGAGCATCGGCCGCCCCGCCGCCGACACGACCTACCATGTGCTCGACGCCGATCGCCGGCCGGTGGCGGACGGCGCTGTCGGCGAGCTGTGGATCGGCGGCGCCCAGCTGGCGCGCGGCTACCTGCATCGACCTGACCTGACCGCCGACCGCTTCATCCCCGACCCGTTCCGCCCCGAGGCTCCCGACGCCCGGCTCTACCGCACCGGCGACCTCGTCTTCGCCACGCCCGACGGCGCGGCGCAGTTCGTTGGCCGGGCCGACGACCAGGTGAAGATCCGCGGCTTCCGCATCGAACTGGACGAGGTGCGCCTGGCCGTCGAGGCCCACGACTGGGTCAAGACCGCCGCCGTCGTCGCCCAGGAGGATGCGCGCGGCGACAGAAACCTCATCGCCTATATCGAGCTGAGCCCGCGCGAGGCGGCGCTGATGGACCAGGGCCGGGCCGGCGCCCACCACCAATCCAAGGCCAGCCGCCTGCAGGTGCGCGCGCAGCTCTCCAATTCCGGCCTCAAGCAGGGCGCCGAGCTGGCCGGCCTGGCCGCCGTCGACCTGCCCGGGCTTGAACCGACACCTGCCCAGCGACGCCGCGCCTTCGCCCGTAAGACCTTCCGTTTCTTCGAGGGCGGCCCCACGCGCTTGGCCGACGTCCAGGCCCTGCTCGCGGTCGCCCCCGTCCGGGCCCTGCCCCGCGCGCCCGAGCGCCTGTCGCTCGACGAGCTGGGCGCCCTGCTGCGGGAGTTTGGCCAACACCAGAGCCCCGAACGGCTGCTGCCCAAATACGCCTACGCCTCGCCCGGCGCGCTCTACGCCGTGCAGCTGCACCTCGAAGTCGTCGGCCTGCCGGGCCTCGCCGACGGGACCTACTACTATCATCCGGTCCATCACCGGCTGACCCGGATCGCCAACGCCGCTTCGGCAATTCCAGGCGTCACCCTGCATCTGGTCGGCCGCCGCCCGGCGATCTCGGCGGTCTATCGCAGCAACGTCCAGGAGGTGCTGGAATTTGAGGCCGGCCACATGCTGGGCCTGTTCGACCAGGTCCTGGGCGAGCGCGGCCTGGCGATCGGCACGCCGATCGAGCACGGCCCTCTCGCCGCCGCCCTGACCGGCCGCGAAGGCGACGTCTATCTGGGGGCCTTCCCGGTCTCGCCGCTGGGCGCGGCCGCCCCGACGCCGCACCTGGCCGCCCATGTCCAGTCGCTGGACGGACGGCTCGAAGGCCTGCCCCCCGGCCAACACAAGCTGAACGCCGACGGGACGCTCGTCCACGTCGCCGACGGCCACATTGAGCGCAAGCATGTCATCGCCATCAACCAGCAGGTCTACGACCGGGCCAGCTTCGGCCTGACCCTGACGAGCGACAATCCGCAAGCCTGGCTGCGATACATCGAGCTTGGCCGTTGGTTGCAGCGCCTGCAGCACAACGGCCTATCCCTGGGTCTGATGTCGTCGGGCTATTCGTCGAAGTCCGGCGAAGACCTGCCCTCGGCCCGGCGCATCACCGCGGTGCTGGGGCGTGAGGTCGGGGCCTCGTACTTCTGCGTCGGCGGCCGCCTGTCCCAGGACCAGATCGACAGCGAAGGGATGAACGAGGACGCCGTCCACATGCAGGGGCCGGCCGAACTGATCGCGGCCGACCTGCGACGGACCCTGCCGTCCTACATGGCCCCCAGCCGGCTGGTGATCCTCGACGCCCTGCCGCTGACAGCAAACGGCAAGGTCGACCGCAAGGCGCTGGAGGCCCGCCGCGACCTGCTGGGCGAGAGCAACGCCCGCGCTCACGTGGCGCCGCGCACCAAGGCCGAAGAGACCATCGAGGCGCTGTGGCGCGCCGCCCTCAAGCTGGACCAGGTTTCGGTGGAGGACGACTTCTTCGCCTTGGGCGGCAACTCGCTGACCGCCGTCTCCCTGATCCACCGGATCAACGCCGCACTGGGCGCGACGCTGAAACTGCAGGCGCTGTTCGAAGCCGCGACCATCGCCGCCCTGGCGCGCAAGGTCGAGGCGGGCGAGACGCAGCAAGCCTCGCGAGCAGCCCCGCTTCGGGCCCATGGAACCGGCCGTCCGGTATTCTGCTGGCCGGGCCTGGGCGGCTATCCGATGAACTTGCGCGCGCTGGCCAAGGGCCTGGGCGGCGAGCGCCCGGTGTTTGGGCTACAGGCGCTGGGAATCAACGCCGGCGAGACCCCGCACGGCGACATCCAGGCCATGGCCGCCGCCGACATCGAAGTGATCCGCAAGCTCCAGCCCGAGGGCCCCTACACCCTCTGGGGCTATTCCTTCGGCGCGCGCTTGGCCTTCGAGACCGCCCATCAACTGGAACAGGCGGGCCAAACGGTCGACGCCCTGCACCTGATCGCGCCGGGCTCGCCCAGGCTCGACCTGCCCGCGACGCCCGCCGGTCCGCGCTACGACAACCCCGCCTATTCGGCGATCCTGTTCTCGGTCTATGCCGGGGCGCTGGATCATCCGGACCTGGAGGCCTGGCGCCAGCAGGTCCGCGACGATGCCAGCCTTGCGGCCTTCGTCTCGGCGCGCTTTGGCCTCGACGCCGAACTGGCCGTGCGCATCGCCGCCATCGTCCGGGCGACCTATCAGTTCCGCTACAGCTTCGAGGAGTTGCAACACCGCCAGATCAAGGCGCCCGTCACCCTCTTCAAGGCCAGGGGCGACGACTACGCCTTCATCGAAGGCGCGCGCGGCTACAGCGTCGCCCCGCCCAGGGTGATCGAGCTCGACATCGACCACTACGCCCTGCTCAAGCCCGCCGGCGTCGAGGACCTGGCCCGCGCCCTGGCCGCTCCCGTCCGTCTTTCCCCTAGCGCCATCGCCCCCAGCACCGTCATCGAGACCGCCTGATCATGCCCCACGTCAACATCAAGTACTTCCCCCGCGATCTGACGCCCGAGGCCCGCCAGACCCTGGTCGAGGGCCTGCTCGACCTGATCACCAAGACCTTCGACGTCAGCGAGACCACGGTCTCGATCGCCCTCGAACCGGTGACGCCCGAGACCTGGCGCGATCGGGTGGTGGTTCCCGAACTGCTCGACCGGGCCGGCCTGCTGGTGCGCCGCCCTGGCTACGACTTCGCCTGAAGGAGGACGGCTTGCCCCAGATCGATCCCAATCGCCTGGCCGAACGGCTGGTGCTGGCGCCCGAGGTCCGCGCCGCGCTCGCCGCCGGCCGCCCCGTCGTGGCGCTGGAATCCAACGTCATCACCCACGGCCTGGCCTATCCCGACAATGTGGAAACCGCCCTGGCGGTCGAGGCGGCAGTACGGGCCGGCGGCGCCGTCCCGGCCACGATCGCCATCGAGGACGGCCGCCTCCTGGTAGGCCTGGACCGGGAGGCGATCGAACGTTTCGCCACCGAGCCCGGTATCCCTAAGGTCTCGAGCCGCGACCTGCCCTTCGCCCTGGCGCGCGGCGGCAAGGGCGCGACCACGGTCGCCTCGTCCCTGGCCATCGCTGAGCTCGCCGGCATCGCCGTCTTCGCCTCGGCGGGCATCGGAGGCGTGCACCGCGGCGCGGCCCAGAGCTGGGACGTCTCGGCCGATCTGGTGCAGTTCACCCGCTCCAAGGTCGCCGTGGTCTGCGCCGGCGCCAAGACCATCCTCGACCTTGGCCTGACTGCCGAGGTGCTAGAGACGCAAGGCGTGCCGCTGGTCACCTACGGCTTTGACGAGCTGCCGGCCTTCTATTGCCGCTCCAGCGGCGTGCCCAGCCCCCAGCGCCTGGACGATCTTTCGACCATCGCCCGGGCCATCGACCTGCACTGGGCCCTGGGCGGAACCGGCGGCGTGCTCGTCGCCGCCCCAATCCCGGAGGCCGAGGCCCTGGACGGCGAAGCGATCGAGACCGCCGTGGCCGAAGCCGTCGCCAGCGCCGAGGCCGAAGGGATCAACGGCGCTGGACTGACCAAACGGCTGATGCGCGCGGTCGACGCGGCCACCGACGGCCGCGCCTCCAAGGCCAATGCGGCCGTCCTGGTCCACACCGCCCATCTCGGCGGCAAGCTGGCCGCGGCCTATGCGGCGCTGAGCGCGGCTCAGCCTCGAGCGGCCGTTCAGGGGGAGCTCGTCCGATGAGCGGGAACATCGTTGAAACCCTGCTGGCCGATCGCGCCTATCACATCGAGTTCAATGGCCATCTCACCAACCACGCCAAGCATGCGGTCGTGGCCCTGGCCGGCCTTGGATCCCCGCCCCACGAGATCCTCGCCTACTATGAAAACTACGCCCAGCTGACGACCTACGGCTACGGGCTGGAGCCGGCCCGAACCTCCGACCTGGTAGTGACGCGCGAGACCTGGCGCGATTTTCTGGGCAAGCGGCGGGGTTACTCAGCGCTCTGCGCCTTCTTCGACGCCGAGGAACGGCGGCTGGGCCTAGACGGCGTCGTCGCGCTCTATGGTCCGCACCTGCTGACGGGGTGGATCGGCGCCTTCACCCACGCCACCATCCACCTGGGTTGGGGATTGGACGCCGGCAGCCGCTGGATGGCGATCGAGGGGCTGGCCTACCTGATCTTCACCCACGTCCCGGTCCATGCCGAGCGCGCCGCGGCGCACCCGGCCGCCGCTGAGGACGCCTCCCCGCAAGGCAGCCTGCTGCGCATCGCCCGGGCCTGGCATGCCGATCCGGCGTCGGCGCAACGGCTCCAGGCGGCCCAGGCCGACACGCGCTCCCCCGATGCCCAGGCGATCCATCCGGAGCTGGCCCGCTCAGGCCTGCAATACCGCATCGCCCGTAGCGCCGCCCACGGCCACCCGCTGCTCTACGCACTACCGCCATGGGCGACGGGCGACGGCCGGAGCCAGGCGCCGCAAGCCGAGGACTGGGAGGCGCTGTTCGAAGCGGTCACCCTGCTCTACCTCGCCTTCCCCGGAGACTTCGTCGTCCTGCACCTCATCACCGCCCTGCATGCGGTCGAGACCATCGCATCGCGACTATCCCCGGCCGACGCCCGCGCCGCCTATCAGGGCTACTGGGTCGGGGCCCTGGCCATCGCCCTGGGCGAAAAGCTCGTTCCCAAGCCTAGCAAGCTGGAGGCCCTGGCCGCCGCCCTGCCCGGTCGCGACGAGGTCGACAGCCCCGAGCGGGCCGACGACTGGCGGGCGATCGTCGCGCGGGCGGTGCTGGAGGAGGAGGAGCACAACCCCAAGCTCGCCTACGTCCTGCAGAAGCTGTGGCGGCGATCGGGTGGACGCGCGCTCTACCGCATCGCCGCGGCCCAGTTCACCAAGACCCCGCTCCTGCCCCAAAGCTTCGAACAGCCGGCCGACAACGAGGCCTGAAGGAGACCCCCCATGCCGCTTGACCAAGCTCCCACCTTGGCCCGTCCGTCGATCGAGGCGGGCCTGCACGTCCTGCCCCAGACGCGGCAGTTGCGCGCCCTGCACACGGTCGTGCGCGATCGCTCCGCCTCGCGCGTCGACTTCGTCCACTACAGCGGCCGCATCATCCGTCTGCTGCTCGAAAGCGCCCTGGACCTGCTGCCCTTCGCGCCGCGCTCCGTCGAGACGCCGGTAGGCCGGGCCTATGAGGGCCTGGCCTTCGCCGAGCACATCTGCGGGGTGTCGGTGATCCGGGCCGGCGAGAGCATGGAGGGCGAGCTGCGGGCGATTATTCCCGGCGTACGGATCGGCAAGATCCTGATCCAGCGCGACAAGGTCACCAAGACGCCGAAGTTCTACTATCAGAACCTTCCGGCCGACATCGCCGGCCGCCAAGTGCTGCTGCTCGATCCGATGCTGGCCACCGGCGGCACCGCCGTGGCGGCCGTCGACCTGCTGCTGCAACAGGGCGTGGCCGAGGAGAACATCGTCTTCGTGGCGTTCATCGCCGCCCCCGAGGGGGTCACGGTGCTGGCCAGCCGCTTTCCCAAGCTGCGGATCGTCGCCTCGGCGATCGAGGAGCGGCTGAACCAGAACGCCTACATGCTGCCGGGCATCGGCGATTTCGGCGACCGCTACTTCGGCTCGCCCGTCTGAGCCGCCAGCGCCGGGCGCAGTCTCGCGATCGCGCCCGGATTGTTGGCCAGCCAGATCCCGGCGACGATCAGGGCCGCGCCGGCCAGCCGCACCAGGGTGCGTCCGTCGATCGCCGCGCCTAGATTGCTGATCACCACGCCGGTCAGCATCTGGGCCCCGACCACCAGGCCGGCCGTGCGGCTGGCGCCCAGCCGCACAACGACATGGCTGTTGAGGGCCACGAAGGCCACGCCCAGGACACCGCCGATCCACGCAAACCATGGCGCAGGGCCGACGTGGAAGGCCCCCGCCCCCTGCAGGGCGATCGGCGCCGACAGGAAGACGAAGCCCACGACGTGGTTCCAGAGCGAGGCGCGCAAGGCGCCTTCGCGGCGGCCCAGATGGCCGTTGATCCCGCGGCTGACGCCGATGCACAGGCCGTTGGACAGAGCGATGAGGACGGCGATCAACATGGTCAGCCCGCCGCGGCGATGATGACGAGGCTGCCGATCAGCACCAGCCCAAGGCCCAGGAGTCCGCCGGCGGTTGGCGCGCGCCGCTCCAGGCCAAGCCACCCGAAGCGGTCGGCGGCGACGCCAAACAGCATCTGGCCGGCCAGCATCAGCGCCAGGGTCCCCGAAAAACCCAGCGGTCCGTTGACGGTGATCGCCGCCAGCAGGACGGTCAGTGCGCCTGGCACCCCGCCCAGATAGATCCAGCGCGGCCAGCGCCCGCCGCCGGGCGGCGACGCCGCGACCGCCGCGTCAGGCGCTGCTCGCCGCCAGGCCACGACGGCGATCAAGGCTGCAACGGTCCCCACGCCGTGGGCGACCCAGGATGCGAAGAGCGGCGACGAAAAGTGCGCAAGGCGGCTGTTGATCGCGATCATCGAGGCCAGCACGATCCCCGCCGCCAAGGCCAGGATCGTCTCGGAGCTAGCGGCCTTAGGCACCGAACAGACCCTCCTGGCGCGCGGCGCCGAGCTTGGCCTCGATATGAGCCCAGAGCCCGGGGCAGCCCCGCCGGATCGGTTCGGCCACCCGCGCAACCACGCGGTCGTGGCTGATGCCGTTCTCGCGCCAGCTCTGGCCGTTGTTGGCGAGGTTGAGCAGCACCGGCATGGCCCGATCGATGGCGTGAGCGAAGCGCGCCTCGGGCGTCTCCTCGGCCTCGAACTCGTCCCACAGCGCGATCAGCGTCCAGGCCTGGCCCTGCGGCAGGACGCCGAAGATCCGCTCGACGGCCTGTCGCTCAGCAACCTTGCGCTCTGAAAGGCCCGTCTCGACGAAAGCCATGACGTCGCCCGTGTCGATCTCGCCAACGTCGTGCACCAGCAGAAGCGAGATCACCCGCGAGATGTCCACGGGCTCGGCGGCATAGGGCTGCAACGCGGTGGCGGCCAAGGCCATCTGCCAGCTGTGCTCGGCGGGGTTCTCGTAGCGATCGAGCCCCAGCGGTTTGACCTTGCGGGTCACGCCCTTGAGCTTGTCGAGCTCCAGAATGAAACCGATCACGTTGTCCATGGCGTCCTCGCACGGCGGGCGAGACATCATCGGCCTTGGCCGCCGGGCGGCGGAAGCGGTGTTGGGGTCCACAGAGAGCGGACCACAGAGTCCGAAGCGACCATCGGACCGACCATTGAGGCTGCACAATCTTGTGTTGAGAAAACCTCACTTGCCTACGGGCGCGCGTCCCCGTCTCTATGGCGACGAGGGCCGTGGCAGACAGTCGTAGAGGACCCCCCGCGTGGATAATTTCGGCCAGCTCAATGTGTTCATCCAGGCCGCCGAGACGCGTAACTTCACCTTGGCGGGGCGCAACCTTGGCATTTCGTCATCGGGCGTCGGCAAGGCCGTGGCCAGACTGGAGGAGCGGCTGGGGGTGCGGCTCTTCCATCGCAGTACCCGCTCCATCGCCCTGACGCCGGAGGGCGAGGTCTTTCTCGAGCGCTGCCAGCGCATCCAGGGCGAGATCGCCCAGGCCGAGGCCGAGCTGACGGAGGGCCAGGGCGCGCCGCGCGGGCGCCTGCGTGTCAGCCTGCCCCTGGTGGGCATGCTGATGATGCCGGCCCTGACCGGCTTCATGAGGACCTATCCGTCCGTGGAGCTCGATCTCGACTTCACCGACCGGATCGTCGACCTGATCAACGAGGGTTTCGACGTGGTGGTGCGCACCGGCGAGGCCAGCGACTCCCAGCTGATCACCCGCACCCTCGGCACCTTCGGCCACCGGCTGGTCGGCGCGCCGGCCTATTTCGCGCGCCATGGCGCGCCCGCCACGCCCGAGGACCTGCTCGGCCACGCCTGCCTGCATCACAAGTATCCGGCGACCGGCAAGCTGGCGCCCTGGCGGCTGCTGCGGGACGGCGCGGAGCTTTCCCTGGATCTGCCGCGCAGCGTGGTCGCCAGCACCATCGAGCCGCTGGTGCAGATGGCCGAACAGGGCATGGGCCTGGCCTGCCTGCCCGACTACGCCGTTCACGCCCAGCTGCAGGACGGACGGCTGGTCCCCATCCTGGACCCGTACGTGGCTCATCGCGGCGTCTTTCGGGCGCTGTGGCCGCAGAGCCGTTTCAACTCGCCCAAGGTCAAGCTGTTCGTCGATTTCCTGGCCGGCGCCCTTCTGCCCGTCCAGCCTTCAGTCCAGTCGTCAGCTCAGCGTCTGAGCGCGGCATAGCGGACCAATTCGTCCGCAATAACCGGACAATCGCCAGGATTATCGCCCCGGCCATCGACGCCTAGGGTCCGCCTCCCGTCCGAAGGGACAAGGAGGGCAGATGCGCCGGCGCGGCGAACAGATGATCCTGGGCTTGTTCGTTCACCCAGCCGGCCACCATGTGGCCGGCTGGCGCGATCCGGCCGCCTGGACACTGCGCCGCCTCTCCGAGCATGTCGCTTTGGCGCGCCAGGCCGAGGCTGCCGGCTTTGACCTCTACTTCCTCGCCGACTTTGTGGAGGTGCAGCTGGAGTCGCCGGAGGCCGCCAGCCGCAAGGCCCATAACGGCGTCTACGGCTTCGAGCCGCTCACCCTGCTCTCGGCCCTGACCGCGACCACCAGCACGATCGGGCTGGTCGCCACCGCCTCGACCAGCTTTTCGGATCCTTACGTCCTGGCCCGCCAGTACGCCTCCCTCGACCATCTCAGCGATGGGCGAGCCGGCTGGAACGCCGTCACTTCGGCCGACCCCGGCGCGGCCTTCAACTTCGGACACCAGGCGCCCATCCCGCACGCCGACCGCTATGCCCGGGCCGAGGAATTCGTCGATGTCGTCCGCGGGCTTTGGGACAGCTGGGACGACGGGGCCTTCGTCGAGGATCGCAGCAACGGCCGGTTCTTCGATCCAAACGGCCTCCACCGCCTCGACCATGCTGGCGAGCACTTTCGGGTTCGCGGCCCCCTGAACATTCCCAGGCCGCCACAAGGGCGGCCGATCATCGTCCAGGCCGGAAGCTCCGAGCCCGGCAAGGCCTTGGCCGCCCGCACCGCCGACCTCGTCTTCACCGCCCAGTCCAGCCCCGAGACGGCCGCAGCCTTCTACGCCGACCTCAAGAGCCGCCTGCCCGCCCACGGCCGCAGACCCGACGACCTCAAGATCCTGCCCGGCGTCGTGCCGATCGTGGCTCCAACCCGGGAAGAGGCGCAGGCCAAGCTTGGAGCCCTGCAGGCCCTGGTCGATCCGATCGTGGGCTTGGACCTCTTGCGCAACCTGTCCGGCGGTGACCCGCTGCCGCCGCTCGATCTCGACGGCCCCTTGCCGGCCCGCCCGCCATCGCAGACCGCCCGGGGTCGACAGTCGCTGGTGCTGGACCTGGCCCGACGTGAAGGGCTCAGCGTTCGACAACTCTATCAGCGCCTGGCGCCCGGTCGTGGCCACTGGCAGGTGGTTGGCGATCCCATCGACGTCGCCGATGCGCTGGAGGCGATGTTCGAGGCCTACGGATGCGACGGGTTCAATCTCATGCCCGCCACCCTGCCTGGCGGCCTCACCGACTTCATCGATCTGGTGCTTCCAGAACTTGTGCGGCGTGGTCGCGTCGCCCCCGAAAGCCGCGCGACCAGTTTGCGCGAGCGTCTGGGCCTTGGCCGCCCGACCTGGCCGCACGGACCGCCGGTCGCCATCAGCGCCGCCTCCTGAACGATGGAAGCCGCCGCAATGACCACGCCCTTCCGCCGCGCCGCGCCGGGAGCGCATTCGCACGCCTATTCAGAATTTTTCCGTTATAATTCAATAGTTTATATTCAACATAATCGTTTGATCGCCCCACCCAACCGTGGAATTGCCGCAAGCCGAAACCAGCTCTGGGGGATACCTTGCGACAGATCCAAACGCCGGCGCGCCCGCGCCTCAAACGCCGCCTCGTTGCGGGCGCCGCGCTCGCCTTTCTCAGCCTCTCGGCCGCCCACGCGGCCGACCCCGACCTTGCGGACGCGCCCGACGCCTCGGCGGCCGAGGTCGATCGCGTGGTCGTGACCGCCGCCAAGCAAGCCGAGCGAAAGGCGGCCCTGGCCCAGGGCGACCCGGCCTCGATCTCGGTGCTGACGGCGAACGTGCTTGAGCGGCGGAGCGTGGCCAGCACCCTGGACCTCGTCAACCTGACGCCCAACCTCTACCAGCCGCGCAACACCATGAGCTATTCGGCCGCCCAGTATTTCCTGCGCGGCATCGGCGAGCTGGACGCCCAGGGCGAGCCCTCGGTCGGCACCTTCGTCGACGGGGTCTACATCACCCGCAATCTCGGCGCGATGCAGGAGCTTCTGGACATCGCCGACATCCAGGTCGATCGCGGCCCGGTGATCCACCTGGGCCACCAGGTCGAGGGCGGCGCTGTGCGACTGACCACCGTCGTTCCCGACAACCAGGTACGCAAAGAGCTCCTGGCCGGCTACGGCTCGTTCGACGAGATCAAGCTGGGCGCCCTGGTCAGCGGCCCGATCGTCGAGGACAAGGTCTATGGCAGCTTCGCCATCAGCCGCCACCAGCGCGACGGGACCGACTACAACCGCACCCTGGATCGCCGCGAGAACGACATCGCCCTGACCCAGGCCCGCGCCAAGCTGCGGTTCACAGCAACCGCCGACCTCGACTTCACCCTAGCCGTGGACGGCACGGCCGACGACAGCCTCAACCGCGGCTACGGCAACCTGCTCAACGCCGACAAGTACGCGTTGAACTCTCCGATCTACCCTAAGAACCGCTATCGCCAGGCGGGGCTGACGGCGACCACGCTCTACAGGGTGTCGCCAAGCTGGCAAGTTTCCAGCGTCACGGCCTGGCGGGTGTTCGAGGACCACGCCAACTACGACAACACCGGCGACCGCTTCGCCCGCAACTCCTCGCCCCTGCGCTACTACGACAACGCCTGGTCGGAGGACCTGAAGCTCAGCGGAACGGCGGGCAAGGCCCGCGTCGTGGCCGGCGTCTACCTGCTCTACGAAGACTGGATCACCCGACGCAACGTCAACGCCTCGACCACCTTCTATGGCTCGCCCAACCGGATCGTCTTCACGCCGGTCCACGCCGCCATCGACCAGAAAACCTACAACGCCGCCGCCTATGTCCAGACCGACTACGACCTGACACCGCGCCTGACCCTGACCGGCGGCCTGCGCTACAATGTCGAACGCCATACGACGGAGGAGACCCTGAGCTGGCTGATCGCCGGCGGCGACCACACCTTCACGGTTACCGACGTCTCCCAGGTCGCCGACGAGCTGGCGATCCTCTACGGCGCGCCGACCGCGACGGCTTGGCACGTGAAGGCTCACAAGAGCTGGACCCAGCTGCTGCCGCGGCTGTCGGCCACGTTCCAGGCCGCGCCTGGGGTCAAGGCCTACGCCTCGATCAGCCAGGGGGCCAAGTCCGGCGGCTTCGACTTCCGCGCCAACAGCCCCAGCAATTCGCGCCAGGCCATCACGCCCTACGCGCCCGAGAAGGTGACCACCTACGAGGCGGGCGTGAAGAGCGATCTAACAGGTGGGCGTGTGCGCCTGAACGGCGCGGTGTTCTGGAACGACTTCACCGACATCCAGATCAGCGCCTACGACCCGCTGACGGCGATGAGCCGGCGCTTCAACGCCGGCGACGGCCACTCGGTGGGAATCGAGGTCGAAGCGGCGGCTCAGGTCACGAGCGACTGGAGCCTCGACGCCACCGCCTCCTGGCTCGACACGGAACTGGACACCTATCGCGGCGCCTACAGCCAGGTGGTGCTGGCCGGCGGCGCGATCGTGCCGACCTCGGCGCACTCAGGCTCGCCGCTGCCCAACGCGCCCAAGTTCCAGGGCAAGATCGCCAGCGACTACCGCCTACCCGTCGGCCTGCCCGGCGAGCTGACGCTGGGCGTTGATCTCTCCTACCAGGGCGCCACCTTCCTGACCGCGGCCAACAGCCCCTACAACCGCATGCCGCCGCAGACCTTCCTGGACGCGGCCCTGCGCTGGAAGAGCCCCGACGGCGCCTGGAAGGCGGCTTTGCGCGGCCGCAACCTTCTCGACCGCCGCTATCTCGTCTGGTCGGGCCTGGGCACGACCAACGGCTCGCCGGCCTACGCCACCTTCTATTCGGCAAGCTGGACGGACCCGCGCACGGTCTATCTCGAGGTCCGCCACAGCTTCTGACGCCGGCCTCGGACGCCGCCGTCCCCGGGACGGCGGCGTCCACCCTTATCCCAGTCGAACCGCCCCTCGCCCGACTTCCTGGAAGAGCCGCCATGACGTCCACTCCCCGCACCGCCAGAGAGGTGCACATCGTCCGCCGTCCGGCCGGCCCCTTGAGCGCCGCCGATTTCGCCGTCGCCGAAACCGCCCTGCCTGACCTGGCGCCAGGCGAGTTCCTGATCGCCAACCGCCTGCTGTCGATCGACCCGGTGCGGCGGGTATTCTTCGCCAACGGCACCGCGCCTCTGAACGCGGGGCTACACAGCTTCTCGATCGGCGAGGTCGTGGAGTCTCGCCACCCCGGCTATGCGCCCGGCGAACTCGTCGGCCACTATCAGGGCCTGCGCGACTTCGCCGTCGGTCGCGGCGATGAAACGCGGAAGATCACTGCCGGCGGGGATCCGCTGGAATGGCACATGGGACCGCTGGGGGTTGGCGGCTTCTTCGCCTATGTCGGCCTGATCGAGGTGGCGCGCGCCCGGCCTGGCGAGAGCGTCCTGGTCTCGTCGGCCGCGGGGTCGGTCGGAAGTCTCGCCGTCCAACTGGCCCGGCTGATCGGTTGCCGGACGGTGGCCACCGTCGGCTCGGCGGACAAGCAAGCCTGGCTGACGGACGTCGCCGGCGTCGAGACCGTGATCGACTACAAGCAGGCCGACTGGCGCGAACGCCTGGCGGCCGCCCTGCCCGACGGCCTGGACGTCTATTTCGACAATGTCGGCGGCGCCCAGCTGGATGCGGCCCTGTCGCTGATCAATCCCCAGGGCCGGGTCGCGGTGTGCGGCATGGTCTCGGCCTATGACAGCGCCACCCCCTTCTCGGAACGGGCCGGCGCCTGGACCTGGCGGATGATGACCTCGCAGGTCGAGCTCAAATCCTATCACGTACGTGACCATCAGCACCTGTGGCCCGCCTTCCAACGCAGCGTCGGCGACTGGCTGCGCAACGGCGCGATCCAGACCGAGACCCAAGTGCGCGATGGCCTGGACGCAATCCCGCAGGCCTTCGTCGATCTGATTGCTGGCAGGAGCCTGGGCAAAACCGTGGTGAGGCTTTGATGACCATCCAACTTTCGCGACGCACGATCCTGGGCGCGCCCCTTCTGCTGGCGGCCTGCAAGCGTTCGCCCGCGGCCGTTCTGCGGGTCGGCGCCCTGACAGGGCCGATGCGCACGACGCTGGAGGCGTCCGGCGTCCTGGCCGGCGCGCCCTACGAGATCGCCTGGAGCAGTTTCGCCACCGGCCAGGAGGTGCTGGAGGCGATGGCCGCCGGCGCCGTCGACGTCACCACCACCGGCGACGCCTCGTTCCAGTTCGCCTACCAGGCCGGAAAGGCCATCAAGGCCGTTCAGGCGCAGCGTGCCGAGGACGTCGCCGGCGCCTCTGGGGTGCTGGTCCCCAAGACGTCGTCGATCCATGGTCCAGGCGACCTGAAGGGCAAGAAGATCGCCGTGCCGCGCGGCTCGGCCGGCCACTTCCTGGTGCTGCGGGCCTTGGCGAAGGCTGGCCTGACGCCCGCCGACGTCGACTGGGCCTTCCTGTCGCCGGCTGAGGGAAAGGCGGCCCTGGGGGCTGGCGCGGTCGACGGCTGGGCCACCTGGCCGCCGTTCATCGCCGCGGCCCTGCTGCACGATCCGGTCCGCCTTGGCGTCGATGGGCTCGGGCTTGTGCGCAACTATCTGCTGCAGGTCGCTTCCGAACAGGCCATCGCCGAGCGCCGGTCGCTGCTGAAGGACTATCTGAAGCGGGTCAGAGACGCTTCGGCCTGGACCAACGATCACCCGGCCGTCGCGGCCAAGGCCCTAGCCCAGACCACCGGCGCCCCGGAGGATGTGGCCCACTACACGGTTGACCGGCAGCATTGGCGCCCAGCGCCGCTCGACGCCGACTTCGTCGCCTACCAGTCGGGCTTGGCCGCGACCTTCCGCAACGCCGGCTCCCTGGCGGCCGACCGCCCCGTCCACCAAGCGTTCATTTCGCTTTGACCCATTGAACCGAGGGTGAGCCATGGCGCCGGCGCGGCCAGCTTCCCACCAATTGCCGACAATCACGCGCTTCCAGAAAATTGGACGTTCGCCATCACATCCTGCCCGAGCGATGGACAGGTTTCCTCGCGGGTCGGACTTTGGATCCAGCGTCAGCTCACTAAGTGAGGCGCTGACAACGCCGCACACACATCCTCCGAGGTTACTCATGAACGCCCCAGCCCCGCTCGACAACCAACCCAGCGGCTACTCGCCTCCCAAGGTCTGGACCTGGAACAATCAGAGCGGCGGTCAGTTCACCAACATCAACCGTCCGATCTCGGGCGCTACGCATGATCAGACGCTCCCCGTTGGCCAGCACCCATTCCAGCTCTATTCGCTGGGGACGCCCAACGGGGTGAAGGTCACGATCCTCCTTGAGGAGTTGCTCGCGGCCGGTCATGCGCAAGCCGAATATGACGCCTGGCTCATCAAGATCGGCGAGGGCCATCAGTTCGGCAGCGACTTCGTGTCGATCAATCCCAATTCCAAGATCCCCGCCCTCCTGGATCGATCCACCGATCCTCACACGCGCCTTTTCGAAAGCGGATCGATCCTCTTCTACCTGGCAGAAAAATTCGGGGTGTTCCTGCCAACGGAGCACTACAGGCGCGCCGAAACGATGAACTGGCTGATGTGGCAGATGGGCTCGGCGCCATTTGTCGGCGGCGGCTTTGGCCATTTCTACGCTTATGCGCCTTTCAAGATCGAATACGCCATCGATCGCTACGCCATGGAGACCAAGCGCCAGCTCCATGTCCTCGATACCCAGCTGGGCAAGACGGAATACGTCGCAGGCGACGAATACACGATTGCCGACATGGCGATCTATCCCTGGTACGGCGGGCTTCTCAACGACGCCTACTCCGCAGCAGAATTCCTGTCGGCGGCGGACTACGCCAATATTCGGCGATGGGTCGATCTCCTCGAGCGCCGTCCGGGCGTGCATCGCGGCAAGCTCGTTAACAAGGTCTCTGGCGGCATTCCTGAGCGTCACGCCGCGGCGGACCTCGACGCGATCGTCTAGTTTCCCCTCCTCGATCGACCGCGCCTCGTGGGACCAAAAGGTTGCCGAGCAGCGGCGGGATCTCGTCTTCCTCATTCAAGGTTGGGCCGGCGTCCATGTCGAGGCAGCCGCCTATCTTGGTCGTCGTCGGCGGCTCATGGTGAGCGAAGACGACGATCGGAGCGTGCTGTTTTCGGCCGCGAAAAGCGGCTGAGGTCTTCGTGCAGGCATATGGCAACAGCGCCTGTTTAGGAGTTGGTCTTGAAATTTATCGAACAGAACACCTACGGCTTCAGCTTCAACTACAGCTTCGTCGAGGGGGTCGAAGAAGCGGGTGTCGAGACCGACGGTGTGGGTCCCTGCATCGCCGTAGCCATTGCCAACAAAGCGCCGGCTGGACTGGCATCATCCACGCCGACAATCTCGACAACGCCCCTACCCCACTGATCGACTTTCTCAATGAGGCGAAAGCAAACTGCGACAACGGCGACGAGATCGACATCTGGATCGGCGGCGGCGAAGCTAGCGAAATTGAGACCGTCACGCTCGATCGCCAGACGGCTTGGATGCATCTGACCTCGTTCTTCCCCAACGCTGCGCCTGCGGACTGGAACGATACCCCCGGCACGATCGTGGCCATTGTCGCCCCCAGCGCCCCACCAATGATCGAGTGCAAGATCGAAGATATCTGAAGCGATCGCACGCGGTCATCATCGATGTGTGATCGCCTAACCACAGCAATGCGTTTGGCGACGGGGTGGGCCTTAGATGCTTGCGATCCGCGCCGGGGCCGGCTCCAGGTCTTCGTAATCGCCGACCGCCAGGCCGCGCTTTTCGACCTCGGCGCGGGTGATGACCTCGGTCTCGTAGGCCCGGGCCACGAACACGCGCAAGCCGCGATAGCGCTGGCCTCTCTTGGCCGACACCGTCTCGGTGCGGATCTCGGTGCCGTAGAGGTTTGCGTTCAGATAAAGCAGACCGGGCTTCAGGCCCTCGTCGCCTTTCTCGGCCGCCTCGGCGGTCATGTCGTCGAGGAGGCTGTCGATCTCTTCCTTTTTCATCGAGCCGCTCTAGGGCGATTCCTCATCGCCTGGGCTTTTGGCGCCCAGACCGCCTTGGCGCTAAAGCCACGCCTAGCGCCGAAGTGCGCGGCGCCCTACCCTCACGCCATGCCCCCTCGCTCACGTCCAACCGCCCGCCTGCTTACGCCCGCCGGATGGGCCAGCCTGCTCATCGCGCTGCTGCTCGCCGGCGGAGCGGCAATGGCGCTGCTGGCCGCCCTGCCGCGCTAGGACGACAAGGCGGCCAGCCGCCGTCAGTCAGTCCACGACCACCAGGGGCGGAACCTCGAACCCAGCCCCGGCGAAGTAGTCGATGATCGTCTCAAACGAGCCAAGCTCACGGATCGTAGCCTCGTCGATCAGGATGCGATCCATCTCGTCGGCGATGTAGCTGCCCGGCTCGTCGTCGCCGGTATAGACTACCCGCTCGGCCGACCAGCTTCCCGCATAGCCGCCGCTCCAGCGGACGAAGGCGACATTCAAGGCAAAACACCACGCCTCCAGCTCGTAGAAGGCCCCGCCTGAGACCTCATGGGCCATCAGGCGCAGCGGCTGCCCCGCGACCAGGTGATCGGCCTGAAAAACCTCGCCGTCCCAATCGGTCGAGAGACGTTCGTCCTGGGCGAGATCGACCAGGCGGACCAGGTCCGCCCTGGTCGATCTCGCCCAGGGTGATGGTTGCGGAACTGCGGTCTGACATGGATCTACCCCTCTCAAGGCTCCGGTTGCGGGCGCAAAGCGCGCCTGCAACCGGACGCCCGTCGGCGAGACCGGGGGTGCAAGCGAAGAAGCGCCTTCGCGGGGACCCGGCTGTAGGGCTTCGATGTCGAAGGGATCGCGAGGGGACGACAAAGCCCGAAGCTGGGCGGAAGGCGCTTCGCAGCGCGCTGGGGGCAGCGCCCCAAGCCTTGGGTTCGTGTGGACGGCCCTTCACGCGCAGGCTTAAATCGGCGGGAAAGACGCCCTAGCGCCCGCCGATCCCGTCGGAGCCGTCAACGGCCGCCCTGGCGATGAAGCAGACCGCCGCCCGGCACGATCTGATGGTCCGCCGCTAGCCTCGCCCGCCGAACACCCCGGCTTTCGAAACAGTTTCCCGTCGCCCCATTCTCGCGGCGGAAGCCAACTGCCAAGGCCCCTGCTGGAGGCGATCTTCAAGGCCTGGGGCGAGGTCACGGGCCAGGAAGGACACGGCGCCGTCATCCACCGCCGCGCGAGATAAGGCGCACCCTCGCGACGGCCAACCGGCTTGCGTAGACGACGTGACGACGACCCGGACAGCGTGAACTCAGAGGCTCGACGGCTTCTCAAGGTTTTTCGACCAAGCAACTACCCGATCAGCGCCTCCGAAGTGTCTCCTCCAGAGTTGAGGTCAACAGGAGAGACACTTGCCGCCGCGCAATCCGCCCCACCCCGTCGACAAGCACGTCGGCGCAAAGATCCGTCTTCGCCGCAAGTCGCTCGGGATCAGCCAAGCCAAACTCGCCCTCGGGCTGAACCTGACCTTCCAGCAAATCCAGAAGTACGAGCGCGGCGCCAACCGCATCAGCGCCTCGATGCTCTATCGGCTCGCCGGCGTCCTGCGCGCGCAGCCGGCGTGGTTCTTCGAGGGGCTGCCGGCGACCGACGCCGAAGAAGCGCCGAGCACGGCGCAAATGGAGAAGGCTCAAGCCATCACCGCCTTGCTGGCGAGCCCCGACGGCATCGCGCTGGCGCAATTGCTATCCGGGCTCGAGCCGAACCGGCGTCGCAAAATCCTAGGGCTGATGGCGGCGCTTGGGCCTCCCGCCGACCAAGACGAGGCCGCCTAGGCGCCCCGCCCCCGCCGCCCTCGCACGAACACCCGATCGGTGGCCATGAACCGCTCGAGCATCCTCGGCGCGAGCTTGGCGGGCTCGGCCGGCTTGCCGCCCGTCTGGGAGGCGAGCATCTGTGCGTAGGCGACGAGGTCACGATGGACGCTGGCCGGCAGGTCCAGCGTCACCTTCACCGGCGTGTCGTCCTCCAGCGCCCCCAGCTTCAGCTTGCCGCCGCTCATGACGCTTTCCTTTCGTCGACATAGGGTTCGAGCACGAGGTCGCGGGTCAGAAGCACCCGTAGCGGCGCGCCGGGGCGGATGGTCAGGGTCGGGGCCAGATCCAGGCTCTTGCCGACCATCTGTTGGCCAGCGGAACTTGCGGTGTCGGCGCCGGCCCGGCGAACGGCGCGGGCGATGTCGCTCTCCTCGCTGGAGGAGCCGACCTCGCTCCCGATGGCCAGCAGGGTCGAAAGCCCCGCCGCGGCCAGAACCCGGCCGCCATGACGGTCGACGCCATCCTGCAGGCCGGCCATCCCCTGTTCATCGGCGCCCGGCAGCTTGTCCAGAACGATCGACTTGCCCGACGGCAGGGTCAGGCGCGTCCACACCACGCGCAGCCGGCTTTGGCCGGCCTGGACCTGGGCGTCGTATTCGCCGGCCAGCTTCGAGCCCTTGGGGATCAGGAGATAGCCGCCGCCCAGGCTGTCGTAGACGTCCTGGGTGACTTGCGCGATGGCCATGCCTGGCGCGTCGGACCGCAGGCCCGTCACCAGGGCGGCGGGAATGATCGACCCGACCTGGAGCACATAGGGCGAGGCCGGTGGCTGCAGACGCTCGACGCTGGTGAGACGCGCATCGCCCGCTATCGCCTTGTCTCCCGACGATGCGGCCACCGGCTCCAAGGCCGCGGCCGAAGCAGCCTCGCGTGCGCCCTGCGCCACGGCCGCCACGAAGAGGCCGCTCTGGATCGCCGCTCTACGGATTTGGCGCTCGGCTTCGATCCGCGGATCGACCACCGGCGGCGGCGAAATCACGGCCGGCGCATTCGCGCCCGCGACCACCGGCGCAGCCTTGGCTTCCCCCTCCCGGGCCCGCGCGGCGCTAAGCATGGGCCGGCCCAGATCCCCCGGCAGCGGCGGCCCCAGCGCCGGCGTGCCGGCCGGCCCGACATACCCGCGCGGCAAGGCGGTGACCGTCTCGGGCGGCTGCGCCGTTGTCACCTTGGCCTCCACGGGCGCTGCCTTGCGCTTTTCCATCAGCGACCAGCCCAGCGCGCCGGCGACACCGGCGATCAGCACGGCCCCGACGATGACCAGAGCCCTGCGCGAGACCCGCGCGACAGGAACCTGGGCGCCGCGCAGGCGCAGGGTCTTGGCGATGGCCTCTTCGGCCTGGTCGGCGTCCTGGCTCATTGGCCGGCCTCCTTGATGGGGGAAAAGCGTGTCAGGCGCACGGCTAGCGCCTTGCGCTTTGCGCCCAGGCGCAGCTCGGCGCTGTCGAGGAGGCGATCGACGATGATCCGACGGCCCTCGACCCGATAATTGATGAGCTCGGCGGTCTTGCCGTCGGGACCGATCCGGTAGAGCGGCGGCAGGTCGTCCATGGCGACGGCCGGGCCGAAATCGACGAAG
Organism: Caulobacter sp. D5; assembly: GCF_003185805.1. Classification (GTDB taxonomy): domain Bacteria; phylum Pseudomonadota; class Alphaproteobacteria; order Caulobacterales; family Caulobacteraceae; genus Caulobacter. The sequence goes on along the minus strand of NZ_QHJY01000059.1, from coordinate 1,308 downwards.
AGGCGCTGGCCATCGTCCGACACCGCCACCGGCCGCCAGTTCGGATGGTCGCCGCTGATCCGGTAGGCGGTATTGAGCGGCCGCGCCGGGGCCGCCGGGGCCAAGAGCTCACCGGGAACGACGACCGGGACAAGCGAAGGCGCCGACACCAGCACTTGCACAGCCGCCGCATAGCGCCAGGACACTTGCGACAGCCAGGTCCGGGCCGAGGCGCGAAGCTCTAGGTGGTAGGTGCGTCGATCGGTGTTGATGATGAGGTTCGTGGCCAAGCCCGAGGCTGTGGGCTTGATCATGACATGAACCCGCCGGCCCGCGCCCTGGCCGCTGATCGTATCGCCGATCACCCAGCGGGCGGTGTCGCCGGCCGCTACCGGTCCCGAGCCGACCAGGGCCTCGCCGGGCTCGAGCACGATATCGGTGATCCGACCCGGCGTGGCGATCACCGGATAGACCGCCTCCTCGCGGTAGTCGAAGCGCTTGGCGCCGCCGGGGACTTCCAGCTGTGCGGAGGGCGCCGCCGCACACGGGCTTGCCAGCGCCAGGCAAACCATCAGGACCGAGCGGGTCATGCGCCGAACTCCTTGGACCAGGCGATGCCAGAGACGAAGACGCCCAGTGGATTGGACCGCAGCCCCTCGGGGGTGCGAGGCGGGACGAGGTTGAGGGTCAGGATCGCGGTCCAGCGCTCGGTTGCGGCCAGTTGCCCCTCGGCGTAGCGCTGCTCGGTCCAGGCGATCCGGAAGCTGCCGGGCGTAGCGCGCACCACGCTACTCACCGTGACCACCACCTGGGTGCGGCCGACCTGGGCGAAGGGATCGGCGCGCCGGGCATAGTCCGACAAGGCCGCGGCCCCAGCCGCGTCGGTGAAGTCGTAGGCCCGGAGCCAGGCCTGGCGCATAACTACCGGGTCGGTGGAGACGGCGCGCACGTCGGTGATGAACCGCGCCAGGGTCCAGGCGATCATCGGGTCGGTGGGCCTGGCGCCCTGCACCGCGGGCGCGACGATGCGCGGCTCGCCCAGCCGATCGACCTCGACCACCCAGGGCGTCACCGAACCGCGGGTCGCCAGCCAGGCCAGCGAACCACACAGCGCAGTGTTGGCCATCAGTAGGCCCAGCGCCGCCAAGCGCCAGTTTGCGGCCTGGACACGGGCCGAACCAATGCGCTCGTCCCAGGCTTGGCCCGCCCGCTGGTAAGGGGTTTCCGGCTGCGGTGTCGCGCCATAGCGCGCCGCGCCCTTCAAGGGGTTCATCCTAGTCCTCCTTCAGGCTGGGGGCGGCGTCGCCGCCATTGTCGTGACCGCTGCCG
>NZ_QHJY01000489.1 GCF_003185805.1 Caulobacter sp. D5 | reverse complement strand
CCGTGTCGAGCTGGCGCTCGTCGCCCCAGAAGCCGTCGGGGATGATCGCCGACAGGCCGCCCATCGAGACCTCGCGGGTCTGGACTTCCAGCACCTCGCCGTTGGTCAGCCGCAGGCGGGCGGGCAGGGAGGCCTCGATGCGGACGTGCTGGCGCACCTGCCGGGTCTCGCGGCCGACGGCGATGGCGGTCAGCAGCACCAGCAGGCTGAACAGGGTCCAGAAGGCGTTGAGCACCAGGGTGCCGACCAGCACGAAGTCCGGCTCGGCCGTCGCCAGCCGCCACATGGCGAAGCAGAGACCGGCGATCAGCAGGCCGGCGACCACGATGTGCGGCCACATCAGCGACCAGTCGAAATAGCCCTTCTCCAGCCGGCCGCCCTTGTCGGTGACGTTGAACTTGCCGTGCTTGGGCGCGAACAGGGTGACGATCGTCGGACCCAGCAGGTGGAAGGCCAGCAGGGTCTCGTAGATCTCGCCCCAGAACGCCATGCGTTCCTCGCCCTGCATCCGGTTGTTGGTGACGATCGAGTGCACCAGGTGCGGCAGGGCGTAGGCCAGGATCATCGGCGCCGAAGCGCTGATGATGTTGAACCCCAGCAGCAGGAAGACCAGCGGCGAGGTCAGGAACACGATGCGCGGCAGCGGAAACTGGAAGTGCAGCATCGCATTCAGGTAACAGAGCCGTTGGGCCAGGCTCAGCCCCTTGCCAAACAGCGGATTGTCGATCCGGAAGATCTGGGTCATGCCGCGCGCCCAGCGGATGCGCTGGCCGATGTGCAGGGCCAGGCGCTCGGTCGCCAGGCCCGCCGACAGGCGGATTTCCAGGAAGGCCGTGTTCCAGCCCCGGCGTTGCAGCTTCAGCGCGGTGTGGGCGTCCTCGGTGACGGTCTCGTGCGCGAAGCCGTGGGTCTCGTCCAGGGCCGAGCGGCGGATGATGGCGCAGGAGCCGCAGAAGAAGGCGGCGTTCCAGAGGTCGTTGCCCGGCTGGACCACGCCGTAGAAGAGGTCGCCCTCGCCGGGGATGTCCTTCACCGTCTGGATGTTCCGCTGCACCGGATCGGGCGAATAGAAGTGGTGCGGGGTCTGCAGCAGGGCCAGGCGCGCGTCCTCCTGGAACCAGCCGACGGTCATCTGCAGGAAGGCGCGCGTGGGGATGTGGTCGCAGTCGAAGATGCAGACCAGCTCGGCCTCGGTCTGGCCCAGGGCGTGGTTGAGATTGCCCGCCTTGGCCCCGAAGTTGTCGGGCCGGGTCATGTAGATGGCGCCGGCCTTCTCGGCGAAGGCCTTGAACTCGGGCCGGCGGCCGTCGTCCAGCAGGTACACCTTGAACCGGTCGCGCGGGTAATCCATGCCCAGCGCCGCCAGCACCGTGTCCTGCACGATCTCCAGGCTCTCGTTGTAGGTCGGGATATAGACGTCGACCTTGGGCCAGGTCGCCGGCGCGCCGGTGATCGGACGCACCGGACGCTGCAGCGGCCAGGCGGTCTGCAAATAGCCCAGCAGCAGGATCAGCCAGGCGTAGATCTCGGCCAGGTAAAGGCCCGTGCCGAAGAAGGCCTCGCCGAGATTGCGAAAATGCAGGGTCTCGGTCGTGCGCCACCACAGATAGCGGGTGCTGACGATCACCGAGACGACGCAGAGCGCAATGGTCAGGTGCTTGGACTGCGACAGCCGATTGGCGGCGATCACCCCGACGATGGTCGCCAGCGCGAACAGCGCCTGGTCCTTGAAGCTGAGCGGGATGACGATCGCGACGAGCGCCACCGCCAGGACGGCGGCGATCAGCAGCGCGACGCCCACGCGAGACGCCAGCCGCGCCAGGAGCGATCCTGAAACCGGCCCCGAAGCAGAAGACGACGTCACAGCGTCCATCGGCCCAGCCCTCCGGTCGACGGCCCAGGCCGCGCTGCGGTCATCGTCGCTGGATCTCTCGTTCGAACAGTCAAGCTTTCACCAAGTCTTCGCCGCCGATGCTAGCGGCCGGCGCTTGCGACCTACAAGCGTGGCTGTATGACTATTCTCGTCCTCGTTCCAGGCGCGCCGCCGCGACCAAAAGCCGCATTACTTCCACAGAGCCGCCTCTCACGATTCGAAAACCATCATTTTGCATATGCTCGACCGGCGTTACTGCGTGGAAGCTTGAACGCCGCGCATTGAAATACATTACACGGTCAGATCGAATTTCATGACGCCGGCGCAGCGCGGTTCGAACCCCGGTCGCCGAGGCCGCCTCGACTCGGCGGCAAGATGCTTGTCCACCCCTCAAATGTTCCAATGTTGGAACACGACGGTCACCGAATGCGGTGCTAGCGGTCACGCTTGCAACAATGGCGCGCCAACGCGCCAGACGGGACCGTGATGCCGGATCGCGGTCCTTCGGGGGACTGAGACCACATGAAGAAGACCAACGACCGCCTGTCGCGGACGATGATGACGAGCGCCTCGATCGCGGCGCTGTGCGCGCTGGCGCCCAGCCTCGCCGGCGCCCAGGCCGTGCTGAACGGCGCCCCGGGCCAGGCCCTGACCGCCGGGACGATCACCACGACCACCAGCGGCGGCATACTCGACGGCGGCGCCAACAGCGGCGTTTCGGTCACCACGGGGGTCAACGGCCAGGTCGGCGTCACCGACGCGGTGATCGCCGTCACCGCCAACACCTGGAACGGCGTCAGCGTCTCGTCGCTCGACACCACCGCCGGCCAGATCCTGGTCACGCTCGACGGCGTCAACAGCATCCAGGGCGGCTCGGCCGCCGTATCGGTCTACACCGACACCCAGGACATCCTGCTCGACGCCAGCGGCGGCTTCGGGACCTATGTGGGCGCGGTCGCCAACGGAACGGGCCTGAGCGCCAGCTCGCTGAACGGCTCGGTCGCCATCCTCAATGGCGCCAACACCATCAGCGGCGGCGCCGTCGGCGTGCTCGGCGCGGCCTACCGCACCGGCGAGGTCTCCATCGACTCCAAGGGCGGAACGATCGTCAGCGCCGTGGGCGTGCGCGCCCTGTCCTACGGCGGCGACGTGAGCGTCGGCGCCGACGGCGGCTTGACCACGGCGATCACCGCCTCGTCCACGGGTTCGGCCATCAACGCCACGACGTCGGGCGCGGGCGACATCGCCGTCACCACCGCTGCGGGCGGCAAGCTGGAAGGCAGCGCCAACACCGTCTTCGCCGTGACCGACGGAACCGGCGACGTCCAGGTCACCCTCGGCGACACGGTCGGCGCGACGACGCGCAGCGCCTATGCGGCGATCTACGCCCAGTCGGCCGGCGGCGACGTCGGCGTCGCGGCGACGGCGGCCATCCGCGCCGGCGCGGGCGGCATCTCGACCAACACCTCGGGCGCGGGCGACATCACCCTTTCGACGGTGGGCGTGGACAGCGCGTCCAGCAACGCCGTCTTCGGCCGCACCACCGGCTCGGGCGACATCGCCTACACCCTGAACGGCCCCAGCACGGTCACCGGCGCCACCGGCGTCTACCTGACCACCTCGGGCGGCGGCGCGCTCAGCGTCACGGCGACCGACGCCGGCTCGTCGTTCATCGGCACGACCGGCAACGGCGTCGACCTGCGCGGCGCGGGCGGCCAGATCGACGTCGACGTGGCCGGCTCGATCCGGGGCGACGGCGTCGGCGTCTATGTCGCCACCGGCGGCGCGGGCGCCATCACCGTCCATGCCGGCTCGGTCAGCGCCCGCACGGGCAACGCCGTCTCGGCCAACAACTCGACCGTCGGCGGCACGGGCACGGTCAGCGTCGGCACGGCCGATCGTCGCCTGGGCTCGGCGACCAGCACCAACGCCACGGCGATCTTCGCCTCCAGCCAGGGCGACGTGAACGTCTACGCCACCAGCGTGACCGCCGGCACCCGCGGCATCGTCGCCGCCAGCCAGGGCACGGCGCCGAACGGCGACGTCGTGGTCGACGTCAGCGGCGCGATCGACGCCGGCACCTACGGGATCATCGGCGTCAACTACGGCGAGGCCGTGGGCAACGACCTGACGATCCGCACCGCGGGCGCGATCACCGCCGGGACCGGCACGGCCATCAGCGCCGAAGCCGTCAACGGCGACATCTCGATCACCGCCGACGGCGCCTTGAAGTCGACCGGCAGCAACGGCGTCTGGGCCAAGGCTTACGAGAACGGAAACATCGGCGTCGTCACCAACGGTACGATCCAGGGCGTCTGGGCGATCTACGCCAACGCCACGGCGGCCTCGACCGGCGGCGCGATCGACATCACCGCCACCCAGACCGTCACCGGCAAGTACGAGGGCGTCGGCGCCGAATCCACCGGCGACGGCAAGATCACCCTCGACCTGGCCGACGTGATCGCCACCGAAGGCCACGGCGTCTTCGCCAACGCCAAGAGCGACATCTCGATCTCGACCGGCGCGGTCACCGCCACCGGCGGCGGCGCGGTCACCCTCGACGCCTTCAACGACGCGACCGGCGTCACCGGCGCGGCGGGCTACGCGATCAACGCCGTCTCCTCGCTCGGCGCGGTGGACGTGACCTCGACCGGAACCCTAACCGGCGGCGCGGCCGGCGCTCTCTATGTCCGCTCGGCGGCCGGCGACGGCGCCGGCGGCGTCACCCTCGACCTCGCCGACGTCACGGCCAGCGTCGGTCGTGCGATCGAAATCAGCGCGACCAGCGGCCCGGTGGTCATCACGGCCGGCGCCATCACCGCCGCCACGGACGGCGTGCGGGTGCGCGGCTGGGGCGACGGCGCGACCGCCGGCGCGATCACCGTCGGCACGGCGAACGACCGCATCGGGACGGTCAACGCCGCCGGCGGCACGGGGCTGTTCGCCTCCGGCTCGGGCGACATCAGCATCTACGCCACCGACGTCACCGCCGCCACGCGCGGCGTCCTGGCCTCCAGCCAGGGCTCCAACCCCGACGGCACGGTGGTGATCGACGTCAACGGAACGGTCGTCGCCAACGGCAGCTACGGCGTGCTGGGCCTCAACAACGGCGTGCTCGCGGCCAACACCGTGGACATCACCACCGGCGCGGTCACCTCGACCGGCGGCTCGGCGATCAGCGCCCAGGCCAACGCCGGCGACATCACCGTCGTCGCCAACGGCGCGATCCAGGCCAACGCCTCGCTGACCACCGGCACGTGGGACGGCGTCTATACCCAGGGTTACGGCGACAACAACATCTCGATCACGACCCACGGCGTGGTCACCGGTTCGTACAACGGGATCGAGGCCTTCCTGCTCAGCGCCGCCGACCACGGCGCGATCTCGATCGACGCCGACGGCGCGATCCAGGGCGAGGCCGGCGTCGTCGCCATCTCGACCGGCAACGGCGGTGTCGACCTCGACCTGGCGGCGGTGACCGGAACCGGCGGTCCGGGCGTCTTCGCCAGCGGCGCGGGCGTGGTGTCGGTCTCGACCGGCGCGGTGACCGCCACGGGCGGCGGCGGCGTCTCGCAGACCAGCCTCAACGACGCCACCGGCGTCAACCAGACCAGCGGCTACGGCGTCATCGCCCTGTCCAGCGGCGGCGCGATCGACGTCACGACCGCCGGCCAGGTCACCGGCGGCGCGGCCGGCGGCATCTTCGCCCAGACCACCGGCGGAACCGGCGCGATCACGGT
>NZ_QHJY01000488.1 GCF_003185805.1 Caulobacter sp. D5 | reverse complement strand
GAAACGCGAGGCGCTCGACGATAAAACACCTGGGTCCCCGCTTTCGCGGGGATTTTACGGGTGAATAGCGATCAAGCCTTGGTGTCGAACGCCCCGCCCGACTCTTCGCCGGAAGCCGCGTACGGGTTCGCCGCGGCGGCGGCCGGTTCGGCCGGGGCCGGGCCGGTGGAGCCCTTGGCGGCCACGGCCACCATGGCCGGGCGCACGAGGCGGCCCAGCAGTTCGTAGCCGACCTGCAGCACCTGGATGACGCCGCCGGCGGCGACTTCGTCCGAGGGCTGCTCCATCACCGCCTGGTGCAGGTGGGGATCGAACTTCTCGCCCTTGGTCGGGTCGACCTTCTTGAGGCCGTTGCGTTCGAAGGCCGCCTGCAGCTCCTTCTCGGTCATCTCGACGCCGACGATGAAGTTCTTCACCGCCGCGTCCTGCGAATCACGCGGGCTGGCCGCGGTGGCGCGCGACAGGTTGTCGGCCGCGCCCAAGAGGTCGCGGGCGAACTTCTGGATCGCGTAGGCGCGGGCGTCGTTCATCTCGCGCTCGGCGCGACGCTTGACGTTCTCGGCCTCGGCCGCATAGCGCAGCGCCTGGTCCTTCATCGCCGCGATCTCGGCCTTCAGGGCCTCGATTTCCTGGGCGGCGTCCTCGGCTTCGAAAGCGACGTCTTCGGCCGGCGTCTGCTCGTCGGTCATATCCAAACAGTCCTCATCCATCGATCATCCGGCCGAGCACGCGGGCGGTATAGTCCACCAGCGGGATCACCCGGGCATAGTTCAAACGCGTGGGGCCGATCACGCCGATCGCGCCCAGCACCTTCTGTCGCCCCGTCATATAGGGCGCCGCGATCACGGAGGAACCCGAAAGCGAAAAGAGTCGCGTCTCGGCCCCGATGAAGATGCGTACGCCCTCGGCGTCACGGACGTCGTCGAGCAGGCCGATCAGCTGGCCCTTCTGCTCCAGGTCGTCGAACAGCTGGCGCACGCGCTCCAGGTCCTCGCGGGCCCCGCCCTCGGCCAGCAGGTTGGCGCGGCCGCGGACGATCAGGGCCCGCTCGGCCCCCTCCCCGCCGCCCCAGGCGGCCAGGCCGTCCTCGACCAGGCGCGCGGCGGTCTCGTCCAGCTGGCGGCGGGCCGTCTCCAGCTCGGCGCGGATCTCGTCCTTGGCCTCAGTCAGGGTGCGGCCGCGCAGGCGGGCGTTGAGGAAGTTCGACGCCTCCTGGAAGGCCGAGGGCGTCAGCCCCGCCCCGCCGCGCATCAGCCGGTTCTCGACCGTGCCGTCCTCGAACACCATCACAGCCAGGGTCTGGCCGCCGCCCAGGGAGACGAACTCCACGTGCTTGACCCCGCCTTCGCGGACCGGGGTGACGACGATGCCGGCCCCGCCGGCCAGGCCCGACAGTATGGCCGAGGCCTCGTTCAGCGCTTCCTCGAAGGTGCGGCCCTTGGCGTAGAGGCGGCTTTCGATCTCGCGCCGCTCGTCCTCGCCGACATCGCCGACCTCCAGAAAGCCGTCGACGAACATCCTAAGGCCCGCATGGGTCGGCATCCGCCCGGCGCTGGTGTGAGGGCTGTCGAGCAGACCCAGCTGCGCCAGGTCCTGCATGGTGTTGCGGATCGAGGCCGGCGACAGCTGGATCCCGCCGCGCGACAGCGTGCGCGAGCCCACCGGCTCGCCGGTCTCCAGATAGGCCTCGACGACCCGGCGAAAGATGTCGCGGGCGCGGGCGTCCAGCTCGGTCAGGCCGGGCGTCCGAGCGATCGGTCCCGGAAAAAGCTGTGTCATGGCCCTTGGAGATAGGGTGGAGGGGCGAAAAAATCGAGCGGGGACTTGGAGGTTCCCGTCCGGGGGAGGATAAGCGGCGCCTTCAACCACGACTAGCCCCCGCCAACCAGACCGGAGTTTCCGCATGCGTCCGTCCGAACGCGCCCCCGACCAGCTGCGCGCCGTCACGCTGGAAACCGGCGTCAACCGCTACGCCGAGGGCTCGTGCCTGATCGGCTTTGGCCACACCAAGGTGCTGGTCACGGCCACGGTCGAGGAGAACGTCCCCGGCTGGATGCGCAACAAGGGCGCCGGCTGGGTCACCGCCGAGTACGGCATGCTGCCCCGCGCCACCCACACCCGCGGCCGCCGCGAGGCCGCCGCCGGCAAGCAGACCGGCCGCACCCAGGAAATCCAGCGCCTGATCGGCCGCTCCCTGCGCGCCGTCGTCGACCTCAAGGCCCTGGGCGAGCGCCAGATCAGCCTCGACTGCGACGTCATCCAGGCCGACGGCGGCACCCGCACCGCCGCCATCACCGGCGCCTGGGTCGCCCTGCGCCTGGCCACCAACTATCTGCTGGAAGAGGGCGTGCTGAAGGCCGACCCGATCCTGGGCCAGGTGGCCGCCATCTCCTGCGGCGTCTTCAAGGACACGCCGGTCCTCGACCTCGACTACGAGGAAGACAGCAACGCCGAGGCCGACGGCAACTTCGTGCTGACCGGCGGCGGCGAGATCGTCGAGATCCAGGCCACCGGCGAAAAGCGCGGCTTCACCCGCGGCGAGTTCGACACCCTGTTCGGCCTTGCCGAAAAGGGCATCGGCGAGCTGTTCGAATTCCAGCGCGCGGCGATCGGCAAGTAAGCGTGAAACGCTGGCGGCGGGCCGAGCCCGCCGCCAGCGATCGCGATCCGGACGGATTTCGCCCACACCCGGCTCGAGCCGGGCGTTCAACGGTCGGCGTTCGATCCCACCCAGGCCCGATAGCCGAAGCACTCCCCCTCCGCCTCGCAGAGCGCCAGCACCTCGCTCACATAGCCGGCGGCCAGATCGATGCGCTGCTCATCCGTCAGACCAGCGTCGTTCCCCTCGAGGCCGTAGAGGCTCAGGTCGATCCGGGCGATCTCGAAGGCGTCTTGAAGCTCGAAGGTCTCTACGAACGTGACCGCCGCATCGCGCGTCCTGGCGTATTCGACGAGCAAGGCCAACTGGACGCCATCGAGCATCCTCGTGCCGCCCCCTTCCTCGGCCTCGGCGAAGACCTCCGCCGCCTCGAAACGACGTCGCTCGTAGGTCAGCCGCCCTTCGATCACAGGGCTTGCGACGCCCTCACGCAAGGCCGGGGAATCCTGCGGAAACCGGAACCGTCTGACATCCACCGCGCCCCGGTTCAGCCACTGGGCGCCAGGCGCGACAAGGGTGAGGTGAAGGCCGGTATCGTCGTCAAATCCCACGACCAATGGCCTGTCGAGCTGAACCGCGAGAGGCGCGTCATTCTCCGGACCCAGGATCGCGACCACGCGGGCCTCCAGCGCCACACCCGGCGGAAGCCAGGCCGGAGCGTCGGCGGCGCCCTTCAGCAACACGGGATCTCGGGTCGTCAGGTAGCGCCAGGTCATGCGGTGAGCCTAACGGCCGAGCTTTCCACCGGCCAGCGGTCGGTCGCCGTTTTCCGACCGTCGGCGCAAGCCCCCTACCGCGCCGCCACCACCGTGATCTCCACAGCGTAGCCCGGCTCGGCCAGTCGC
>NZ_QHJY01000487.1 GCF_003185805.1 Caulobacter sp. D5 | reverse complement strand
GGTGTAGATCGACGGCGAGGAGACGAAGACCAGCCCCTCGCAGCCGGCGGCGCGGGCGGCGGCGAGCAGGTCGCGGGTCATGCCCACATTGGCCCGCTCGAAGGCCTCGTCCGGTCCCCAGGGGCTGGACAGGGCCGCCGCGTGGAACACCACCTCGACGCCCCGGCAGAGATCAGCGGCGCGACCCGGATCGGCGACCAGGTCGGCCTCGATCGTCTCGACGCCCATGGCGCGCAGGCGCTCGACAGCGCCGGCGTCGCGCCCCGTCGCCCGCACCGCGTAGCCTTCCGCCAGCAGGGCGGCGGTCAGGGCCAGGCCCAGCCCGCCCGTGGCGCCGGTGACGAGCGCCTGGCGCATCAGACCCGCAGGACCATCGCGCCGATGCTGATGCCGGCGGCCGTGCCGACCAGCAGCACGCTCGAGCTCGGCGTCAGCCGCCGCTCGCGCCAGGCGCTGTGCAGAGCGGTGGGAATGGAGGCGGCGATCTGGTTGCCGTGCTCGCCGAACACGTCGACCACCCGGGCCGGATCCCCGCCGACCAGCTTGCGCAGGTGATCCAGGCCCGGCCGGCTGGCCTGGTGCGGCACGATCAGGTCGACGCTCTCCCGGTCCAGGCCGGCGTCCTCCAGCACCTTGTCGATCACCGGCGGCAGCCGCTTGGCGGCGGCCTTGAAGATGCCGAATGGGTCCATGTGGAACTTGGCGGCGTCCTCGAAGGCCTCCAGCCCGTCCTCCAGCCGCACGCGCGAGCCGCCGGCCTTCAGGGTGGCCAGGTCCCGGCCCTCGCCATAGCTCTCGAACCGGCGGGCCAGCAGGGCGGGGCCGTCGGCGTCGTCGCCGGCTTCGAGGCACGCAGCTGCCGCGCCGTCGCCGAAGATCGCGCTGGCCGTCGGCTGGCGCCAGTCCAGCCCCGCCGAGGCGATGTCGCTGGAGACCACCAGGGCCCGCCGCCAGCGCCGGGTGGCGAAACCCATGGCCGCCACGTCCAGCGCCGCCAGGAACGACAGGCAGCTCTGGTTGACGTCAAAGGCGCTGATGCCCGAGCGGCCCAGGCCCAAGGCCTGCTGCACCAGGATCGAGGTGCCGGGGATCGGCTGCTCCATCACCCCGCCGGCCCCGATCAGCACGTCGAACTCGCCATCGGCCCAGCCGGCCGCCGCCAGGGCGTCGCGCGCCGCCGCAGCCCCCATCATCGAGGCGGTCTCGTCGGGCGAGGCGAAGCGGCGCGAGGTCAGGCCGAATTGGGATTGGGTGAAGCCGGCCTCGCGGCCGTAGCGGGCGTCCAGCTCGTCGGAGACCAGGGCCTGTCGGGGTTCGTAGACGCCCAGGCCGCACAGCCGCAGCGGCGTGAAACCAGACATTACGCGACCCTTCCCAAGCGCTACAGAAGTCAACGCTTAGTCGCATGCACTCGCGTCCGCAACGCGGCGCAATGCTGGCGCGCAAACAAAAAGGCCTCGCTTTCGCGAGGCCTTTCCGTAATTCCAAAGCCGGAAGAAGCGCTTAGCCGCGCTTTTCGACGTCGATGTAGTCGCGCTGGGTCGAGCCCGTGTAGAGCTGACGCGGACGGCCGATCTTGCGGGTCGGATCCTCGAACATTTCCTTCCACTGGCTGATCCAGCCGACGGTGCGGGCCAGGGCGAACAGCACGGTGAACATGTTGGTCGGGAAGCCCATCGCGCGCAGGGTGATGCCCGAATAGAAGTCGATGTTCGGGTACAGCTTGCGCTCGATGAAGAACGGATCGCTGAGCGCGATCTTTTCCAGCTCCATGGCCACTTCGAGCAGCGGGTCGTTGATGCCAAGCTGGCCGAGGACCTCGTGGCAGGTCTTCTGCATGACCTTCGCGCGCGGGTCGAAGTTCTTGTACACGCGGTGGCCGAAGCCCATCAGCTTGTGCTTGCGGGCCTTCACGCCCTCGATGAATTCGGGGATCTTGTCGACCGTGCCGATCTGCTCGAGCATCTCCAGGGCTTCCTGGTTGGCGCCGCCGTGCGACGGCCCCCACAGGCAGGCGATGCCGGCGGCGATGCAGGCGAACGGGTGAGCGCCCGACGAACCGGCCAGACGGACGGTCGAGGTCGAGGCGTTCTGCTCGTGGTCGGCGTGCAGGATGAAGATGCGGTCCATGGCGCGGGTCAGGACCGGGTTCGGCTTCCAGTCCTCGGCCGGCACCGAGAAGCACATGCGCAGGAAGTTTTCCGAGTACGACAGGTCGTTGCGCGGCGACACGAACGGCTGGCCGATCGTGTACTTGTAGGCGCGGGCGGCGATCGTCGGCATCTTGGCGATCAGGCGATGAGCGCTGATCTCACGCTCGCGGGCGTCGTCGACGTTCATGCTGTCGGCGTAGAAGGCCGACAGGGCGCCCACGGCGCCGGTCATGACGGCCATCGGGTGGGCGTCGCGACGGAAGCCTTCGAAGAACCGGTCGAACTGCGCGTGCAGCATCGTGTGGTAGGTGATGTTGTTCTCGAACTTGGCCAGTTCGGCGGCCGTCGGCAGTTCGCCGTTCAGCAGCAGGTGGCAGACTTCGAGGAACGACGACTTCTCGGCCAGCTGGTCGATCGGATAGCCGCGGTGCAGCAAAACGCCGGCGTCGCCGTCGATATAGGTGATCTTGCTCTCGCACGACGCGGTCGAGGTGAAGCCCGGATCGAAGGTGAAGTGGTCGCTTTCGCCATAGACCTTGCGGATGTCCAGAACGTCCGGACCCGTGCTGCCCTTGAGGATCGGCAGGTCGTAGCTCTTATCGCCGATCGTCAGCGTGGCTTTGTCGGTCATGCGAGAGACCCTTTCAATAATGGAACGATCAGTCCAGTTTTGTATTTCGCGGGTGCGTTATAGCGCCTCATGCGCGCGACGCCAGCGCGTCGTCAAGACGCCCCAGCGACTCGTCACGACCAAGGGCGGTCATGATCTTGTTCAGGTCGGGCGCCTGGGCCCCGCCGGTGAGGATTCCGCGCAGCGGCGGGCCGAACTTGCCGAAGCCGACAGCCTCCGATTCCGCGAACGATTTCAACAGCGTCTCCAGCTCCGAAACGCCCCAGACCGGAGCGGCGGCCAACTGGTCACGAAGTCGTGCGAGGCGCGCGACCGTTTCCTCGGAAAGCTGCTTGGCGGTTTTTTCTTCGAGCGTCAGCGGGCGCACCTTGAGCGCGAACGCCACGTGTTCGCCCAACTCCAGGATGGTCTTGGCGCCTTCCTTGACCTGCGGAACGGCGCCGGCGATGCGGGCTTCGGCGTCGGCCGGCAGGTCGGTCCCGGCGGCGGTCAGGGCCTTCAGCGTCAGGGCGGTCAGGCGCGCGTCGTCGGCCTGGCGCAGGTGCTGGCCGTTGATGAAGTTCAGCTTGGCCCAGTCCAGGCGGGCAGGGGCCTTGACCACGTCCTTGACGTCGAACCAGCTGATCGCCTGCTCGTCGTTGAACACCTCGTCGTCGCCGTGGCCCCAGCCCAGGCGCGCCAAGTAGTTGCGCATGCCCTCGGGGATGTAGCCCATGTCGGCGAACTCGCCGACGGCTTGCGCGCCATGGCGCTTGCTGAGCTTGGCGCCGTCGGGGCCGTGGATCAGCGGGATGTGGCCGAAGGCCGGCACGGTCCAGCCATTGGCCTGGTAGATCAGGGTCTGGCGGGCGGCGTTGTTCAGGTGGTCGTCGCCGCGGATCACGTGGGTGACGCCCATGTCGTGGTCGTCGACCACCACGGCCAGATTGTAGGTCGGTGCGCCGTCAGCGCGCAGCAGGACCAGGTCGTCCAGGTCGGCGTTGTTGAAGGTCACCGGACCCTTGACCTGGTCGTCGACCAGGGTCGTGCCCTCGGTGGGGCCCTTGAAACGGATGACGTGCGGCAGGGTGGGATCGCTGGGCGGCGGGGCGTCGCGCCAGGGCGAGCGCAGGGCCGGCCCGCCGGCTCGGGCCAGTTCGCGCGCGGCGGCCAGTTCCTCGACGGTCATCCAGCAGCGATAGGCGCGGCCGGCCGCCAGCATTTCCTCGACGACGGCCCGATGGCGGTCGGCGCGGCTGTACTGGAAGACGACTTCCTCGTCGGACTTCATGCCCAGCCAGTCGAGGCCTTCGAAGATCGCGGCCACGGCCGCTTCGGTCGAACGCTCGCGGTCGGTGTCTTCGACGCGAATAAGGAACTTCCCACCCGTATGGCGTGCATATAACCAGTTGAACAGCGCCGTTCGGGCGCCGCCGATATGCAGGAAGCCGGTCGGCGACGGGGCGAAGCGGGTGACGACGCCGCTGGGGGCGGGGGAGGAACTGGACATAGGCTTCGAAGCTGACGGTCTGGAGGCCGCGGGGGCGGCGGGAGGCTCGGCGGCTGCGCGCGACGCAGGCGCCGGCCGCTGGGCGGCGCGTCTTAGCACGGCCGTTCGAAGGTGTCCTAGTCCCGCAGCGCTCGCTTCACAGGCGATCGATGAGGCAAGGCTCAACGCGGGCCGCTGGATGCTGTGGGCGCCGGTCGCCTTCGGCCTGGGCGCGGCCGGCTATCTGGAGCTGAAGGTCGAGCCGTCCTGGTCGCTGCTGGCCCTGGTGGCGCTGGCCCTGGCCGTGCTCGCGGTCTGGAGCCGCGGCTGGCCGCGCTGGAGCGGCCTGGCGATTCCCCTGACCCTGGCCGCCTTCGCGGCCTCGGGCGCCTTGGCCGGCAAGGTTCGCTGCGACCGGGTCGCCGCGCCGGTCATGCCGGTCGAGCGGAGCGTGCGGGTGATCGACGGCTTCGTCGTCGACGTGGTCTCGCCCGGCGCGGCCGGCCCGCGTCTGCTGGTCGCGCCGGTGTCGATCTCGCGGCTGTCGCCGGAAGCCACGCCGACGCGAATCCGGGTCAGCCTGGCCGAGGGCGAGACCGCGCCGCCGCCGGGCTCGGCCCTGCG
>NZ_QHJY01000486.1 GCF_003185805.1 Caulobacter sp. D5 | reverse complement strand
AGAGAGGGAGGGGCCCGCCGCGAAGCGGTGGGAGGGTGAGAGGTTTCACCGCTGGCCGGAAAACCCCTCGCCCAGAACATCGCGAGCCGTCCAAGACCGCCCCTAGCATAAGCCGGTGCTTCAATCTGAAAGGCTGTAACCTCTCACCCTCCCATGGCTGCGCCATGGGCCCCTCCCTCTCTCTCAGAGAGAGGGATTTTCATAAGCCACCCGGAACCCCACGTGCGAGGTCCCCAGCCCCTCCTCCTGCGCCTGCCAGGCGGCGGGGCGGAAGTTGGCGCAGTAGTTGAAGGCGCAGAGAAACGAGCCGCCCTTGATCAGGCGCTCGGGTCCGCTGCTCGCGGCGGCGCTCGACGTCCACTCCCAGGCGTTGCCGATCATGTCCACGAGGCCGAAGGCGTTGGCGGAAAAGCAACCCACGGGCGCCAAGCCCGTGAAGTGGTCTTCGTTGCTCTGGGCCAGCGGGAACTCGCCCTGCCAGGTGTTGGCGGCCGGCTTGCCGTCGTCGTCATAGGCCCAGCCTTGCGGCGAGCGCGGGCCGGACTGGTCGCCGCGCGCGGCCCGCTCCCACTCGGCCTCGGTCGGCAGGCGCCCGCCGGCCCAGCGGGCGTAGGCCTGGGCGTCGTCGTAGGTCACATGCACCACCGGCTCGTCGGCATGGGCCAGGTCGTCGGCCCCGCCGCCGTGCGGATGACGCCAGTTGGCCCGGCGCACCAGCTTCCACCACTGGGCCGCGTCGTCTCCGGAGAGATGCTCGGGCTGCACGAACACCGCCGAGGCCCCCTCCCGCTCGGCCTGGGTGACATAGCCCGTGGCGTCGACGAAGGCGGCGAACTGACGGTTGGTCACCTCGTGGCGGTCGATCCAGAAGCCCTCGACGGCCACGACCTTGCCCGGCCGTCCGGGGCCGTCCTCGCCCAGCGCCACGGCGCCGGCGGGAACGAAGGCGCGGCCTTCCCTGTCCTGGCCCTTGCGGGCATGGCAGGCGCCGGGCGCGGCGGCGCGAATGGCCGCCACCTCGACGCCGGCCGGATCGGCAACCGTGAAGCCGCGCGTCGCCAGGCCGGCGACGAGGGCCCCGGCGG
>NZ_QHJY01000485.1 GCF_003185805.1 Caulobacter sp. D5 | reverse complement strand
AGCAGCTCTTCGCCGGCAAGTGCGAGCGTCCGGGCGGCGCCACCTACGGCCGCTGGGGCGACGAGACGCTGCGCCTGCTGCCGGGCCGCGTCGAGGCCTCGTCCGACAACCGTTCGTTCCACCTGGTGGTGGAGCAGGCCGCCAGCTGCGCCATTCCCAGCGTCGGCTAGAGCGCGGCAGGGTCAAGTTTGGGCGATTAACCCGCCCGGGCGCGCTATGGATATTTGAATGAGGGCCTTTCCCCGGCGGGAAAGGCTCTTGGGCCGAAGGAGTTCTCTGATGCGCGTTTCCCCCATCGCCGCCGTGCTGGCCCTCGGCGTCGCCGCGAGCGGCCTGTCGGGCTGCGTCAAGGCCACCCGCGCGCCCTTCGATCAGGGCGTCTGCAACCACGTCATCGAGAAGAAGGACGGCACGCTGCAGTTCAACTCGGTCGAACGTAACGTGCCCAACATGGAGACCTGCGCGGCCACGCTGGAAGGGATGCGCATCCGCTTCCTGCGCATGGGCCTCCGCAAGGAGCAGCTGACCGGCTCCTACCAGGGCAAGTTCATCTTCGTGGAACGCGAGGGCATCTATCTGGGCGACAGCTACGAAGGCGCCCGGTTCATGTCGCTGGTGCGCACGGGCGACGGCCGTCTGGCCGTGCCCGGCGCCTTGCCGGCGCGCTAGGACCGTTTCCGAGAGGCGAGGAGAGGGCGGTGGATAACCGCTCTCTGTTCACAGGAACGTTTGGTGAACAATTCTTGATTTCCGCCTTGCTGAGTCGTTAACGTCTCCGCTCGAGATTCCGGCGCATAGGGTCGCCGGGCGAGAACAGGGCATTCGCCAAATGGCTGGCAGCGTCAACAAGGTCATCCTGGTCGGCAACCTCGGGGCCGACCCCGAGATCCGCACCCTCAATTCGGGCGACCGCGTCGCCAACCTGCGCATCGCCACGTCCGAGACCTGGCGCGACCGCTCCAGCGGCGAGCGCAAGGAAAAGACCGAGTGGCACCGCGTCGTGATCTTCAACGACAACCTGGTGAAGGTGGCCGAGAGCTACCTGCGCAAGGGTTCGACCGTCTACATCGAGGGCGCGATCCAGACCCGCAAGTGGACCGATCAGCAGGGCCAGGAAAAGTACTCCACCGAGATCGTGCTGCAGAAGTTCCGCGGCGAGCTGACCATGCTGGGCGGCCGTGGCGACGGCGCCGGCGCCGGCGCGCCCTCGGGCGGCTATGACGACGGCTACGGCCAGGGCGGCGGTGGCGGCTACGGCG
>NZ_QHJY01000058.1 GCF_003185805.1 Caulobacter sp. D5 | reverse complement strand
ACCGCCTGCTGGCCGGCGCCCTGCTGCCCGACGGCGTCGCGCAGGCCGCCCGCCGCTACCGCCCCGCCTTCCGCGACGCCGCTCGCCGCGTGTTCGAGGACTTCGACCTGCTGTTGGCGCCCGTCACGCCCTGCCCAGCCCCGCCGATCGGCCAGGCGACCATGGAGCTGGACGGCGTTCCCGTCTCGGTGCGCAAGACGCTCGGCGCCTACACCCAGCCGATCAGCTATGTCGGCCTGCCGGTGATCGCCGCGCCGGTGAACCGCCCCGGCAAGTCGCCGATCGGCGTGCAGCTGATCGCCCCGGCCTGGCGCGAGGACCTGGCCTTCGCCGCCGCCCTGCGCCTGGAGCGCGCCGGCGTCATCGCCGCCCACCGTCCTCCCGTTCACTGGCCGCCCATCCGTCGAGACCCCGCATGACCGTCATCAACGCCCCCGACGTCCTGGCCGAGGTGACCGCCGCCGTCGACGCCTATGAGGTCGCCCTGATGACCAACGACGTCGAGGCGCTGGACGGCTTCTTCCGCGACGCGCCGGAGACCGTCCGCTACGGCGTGGCCGAGAACCTCTACGGCTTCGAAGAGATCGCCGCCTTTCGAATCGGACGCACCGGCGGCTCGCCGCTGCGGGATCGGCTGCGCACGGAAATCACCACTTTTGGGCGTGATTTCGCGATAGCGAACGTCGAATTCCTGCGAACCGGGGCAAAACAGTCCGGTCGCCAGAGCCAGACCTGGCTGCGCACCGAAGACGGCTGGAAAATCGTGTCGGCGCACGTTTCCCTGCTCCAGGCCGGCGCCGACCAACGCCTTGCGCCATAGGCCCGCGGATACTCCGCCCAAGGACAATAAGTAAGTATGTCCTGACTTATGACCTAGTTTTGGGCGCCGTTGTCGCAGCGTGGTCAAATAGTGACACGGTCCCTACAAACTTCACGCTAGTGAGACGGAGTCGTCATCAAGCCTTTTGATTTCGGCGCGGCCATTGTGCATTGCACCCCACGCAACCGGGTCCTCCACCGGTGTTCGAAGGGGATTTCGAAATGACCACCCAAGCCAAGCTGCGCAACGGCGCCGCCTTCGGCGTGCTCCTGCTGGCCGCCGCCGTCGCGGCCCCGGCCCTCGCCCAGGACGCGCCGACCGCCCTCGACGACGTGATCGTCACCGCCCAGAAGCGCTCTGAAAACATCCAGGACGTGCCGGTCTCCGTCGCCGCCGTCTCGGGCGAGAAGCTGGCCGCGATCTTCGCCGCCGGCGAGGACGTGCTGGCCCTGTCGAGCCGCGTGCCGGGCCTCTACGTCGAAAGCTCCAACGGCCGCGCCGCCCCGCGCTTCTACATCCGCGGCCTGGGCAACGCCGACTTCGACCTGGCCGCCTCGCAGCCCGTCTCGGTGATCATGGACGACGTCGTCCTCGAGAACGTCGTGCTCAAGAGCTCGCCGATCTACGACATCGAGCAGGTCGAAGTCCTGCGCGGCCCGCAAGGCACCCTGTTCGGCCGCAACACCACCGCCGGCATCGTCAAGTTCGACACCGTCAAGCCGAGCGAAGAGTTCAAGGCCAACGGCACGGCCACCTACGGCACCTACGGTTCGACCACCTTCGAAGGCGGCGTCGGCGGCGCGATCATCCCGGACAAGGTCTCGGTCCGCCTGTCGGGCCTGTATCAGCACCGCGACGACTACATCGACAACACCTACACCAAGGTGAAGAACGCCCTCGGCGGCTACGATGAAAAGGCCGCGCGCCTGCAGATCCTGCTGCGCCCGAGCGAAGACACCGACGTCCTCTTCAACGCCCACACCCGCTCGCTCGACGGCACCGCCGCGATCTTCCGCGCCAACGTCGTCACCAAGGGCAGCAACCAGGTCAATTCCAGCTTCGACCGCGACTCCGTCTTCTACAACGGCGGCGCCAACAACCCGCAGAAGTACGACGCGACCGGCGTCTCGCTGAAGGTCGACCACGACTTCGGCGCTGTGAAGCTGACCTCGATCAGCGCCTATGAGACCGCCAACGGCCTGAGCCGCGGCGACATCGACGGCGGCGTGGCCGGCGTCGGCCCGGGCGTGATCCCCTACGACTCCGCCAGCCAGGACTCGATCGGCGACCTCGACCAGGTCACCCAGGAGCTCCGCCTGGCCAGCAACACCGACGGCAAGCTGACCTGGCAGGTCGGCGCCTACTACTTCAAGTCGGCGTTCACCGTGACCACCGATCCGGGCTACATCGCCCCCTCGACCCTCGAGCACAAGAACACCTCGTGGGCCGTGTTCGGCCAGGGCTCCTACCAGTTCACCGACGCCCTGAAGGTGACCGCCGGCGTCCGCTGGACCGACGACGACAAGGACATGACCGTCCTGTCGAACCCCTATGGCGTGATCGCCCCGGTGTCGGTCTCCGACAGCCAGGCCAGCTGGGACCTGTCGGCCTTCTACACCATCACCGACGACGTCAGCGTCTACGCCAAGGTGGCCCGCGGCTTCCGCGGTCCGTCGATCCAGGGCCGCGACATCGCCTATGGCAGCGGCGCCTCGGTGGCCCAATCGGAAACCATCCTGTCGTGGGAAGCCGGCGTTAAGAGCGAGCTGTTCGACCGTCGCGTCCGCCTGAACGGCGCGGTGTTCACCTACACCATCGACGACCCGCAGTTCAGCGCGGTCGGCGGCAACACCAATTCCAACCGCCTGATCAACGCCAAGAAGGGCGAAGCCTACGGCATCGAACTGGACGGCGAGTGGAAGGTCACGCCGAACCTGCTGGTCACGGCCGGCTACAGCTACAACCACACCGAAATCAAGGACAAGACGCTGGCCGTGGCCGTCTGCTCCTTCGGTCAGTGCACCGTGACCGATCCGCGCAAGGCCAACCCGTCGGGCGGCGAAGCCTTCGCTCTGATCGACGGCAACCCGTTCCCGAACTCGCCGGAATACATCCTGAACTTCTCGGCGCGCTACAACGTGCCGGTGGGTGAAGGCGGCGAGCTGTTCGCCCAGACCGACTGGTTCCGCCAGGGCTACACCAACTTCTTCCTCTACGAGAGCAAGGAGTTCAACAGCAAGGACACCTTCGAAGGCGGCCTGAAGCTAGGCTATGGCCGCACCGACGGCACGTATGAAGTGGCCGTGTTCGCCCGCAACATCACCAACGAGGTGAACCTGCGCGGCGCGATCGACTTCAACAACCTGACCGGCTTCGTCAACGAGCCGCGCATCGTCGGCATCTCGCTGAGCGCCCGCCGCTAAGCGATCTCGACAGACTGACCTGATGGCGGCCCGGGCGTTGAAAAACGCCCGGGCCGTTGTCGTTTTGACATGCTAGCGGCGCTGGCGGCGGCTAAGGTGGTCGGCTTTCACGGCGTCCAAAAGCGCTTGCAGAACAACGAGAAGAGTTCCGCCCACCGATGACGACCAAGATCATCTTCGACACCGATCCCGGCATCGACGACGCCATGGCCCTGCTGTTCATCGAGGCCAGCCCGGCCCTCGACCTGGTGGCCGTGACGACCGTGTTCGGCAACGCCGACATCGACACCACCACCCGCAACGCCCTCTATCTGAAGGACCGCTTCGGCCTGACCGCGCCGATCTTCAAGGGTACGGACAAGCCGCTCATCCGCCCGCGCAACCCCTCGCCGACCTTCGTGCACGGCGAGAACGGCCTGGGCGACGTCGAGCTGACGGGCCTGGTTCCCGCCGAGCCGGAAGCCAAGCCGGCGCACCAGGCGATCATCGACCTGGCCCGCGCCAACCCCGGCGAGATCACCCTGGTCGCCGTCGGTCCGCTGACCAACCTGGCTCTGGCCCTCGAGGCCGATCCGGAAGTCGCCACCCTGCTCAAGGGCGTGGTGATCATGGGCGGTGCCTTCGCCGTCGCCGGCAAGCCGGGCAACGTCACCCCGGTGGCCGAGGCCAACATCTGGAACGATCCGGAAGCCGCCGACCGCGTCTTCACCGCCCCCTGGCATGTCGCCGTCATCGGCCTGGACGTCACCACCCAGGTGATCATGAGCCCCGACTACATGGAGGCCCTGGAAGCCTCGGCCGGTCCGGCCGGCCAGTTCCTCAACGCCATCTCCAAGCCCTATGCCGCCTTCTACGGCGGCCGCGACGGCATCGTCGGCTGCTGCGTCCACGACGCCGCCGCCGTGGCCTATGTCATCGACGAAAGCCTGTTCGAGGTCCGCCGCGGCTCCGTGCGCGTGGTCACCGAAGGCATCGCCCTGGGCCAGACCCTGCAGAAGGTGGAAGGCGAACTCTACGGCCCCTCGGCCTGGGACGACCAGCCGATCCACAGCGCGGCGATCGCCGTGGATGCGGACCGGCTGCTGGCGCTCTATGCGCGGACGATGAACGGGGTGGTGGCTTAACCCCCTCAGTCGGCTTCGCCGACAGCTCCCCCAGAGGGGGAGCATCTATGCCGCAAAAGATCCTCCCCCTCTGGGGGAGGTGGCCCGGAGGGCCGGAGGGGGCCGCGCATCGCGCGGCCTTTTCCCTATCTGCGATGCCGCTCCACCCCGGCCAGATACGTCCGGGCCACCACCCGGTCATCGCCCAGCACGGTCAGGGCGAACAGCCGGTCCTCCAGGCCCTTGGCCGCCGCCAGCCGGCGCTTGAGCAGCGGCGTCGCGGCCAGGTCCAGCACCAGGAAATCGGCCTCCTTGCCCGGCGCGAGATTGCCGATGCGGTCGTCGAGATCCAGCGCCCGCGCCCCGCCCAGAGTGGCCAGATACAGCGCCTGGAACGGATCCAGCGCCGAGCCCCGCAACTGGCCCACCTTGTAGGCCTCGCCCAGGGTGTGGAGGATCGAGAAGGTCGTGCCGGCCCCGACGTCGGTGCCCATGCCCACCTTCACCCCGTGCGAATAGGCCTCGTCCAGCGGGAACAGGCCCGACCCCAGGAAGAGGTTCGAGGTGGGGCAGAAGGCCACCGCCGCATCCTTGGCCGCCAGCCGCTGGAACGCCTCGCCCTGCAAATGGACGCAGTGGGCGAAGACCGACCGCTTCTGCACCAGGCCGAACCGCTCGTAGACGTCGAGATAGTCGCTCGCCCCGGGGAACAGCTGCGCGGTCTCGTCGATCTCGCGGGGGTTTTCGGAGAGGTGGGTCTGCATCCAGACGCCCGGATGCTCGGCGAGCACCTGCCCCGCCATCTCCAGCTGGGCGTCGGTGCAGCTGATGGCGAAGCGCGGCGTCACCGCGTAGCCAAGCCGCCCCTTGCCGTGCCAGTCGGCGATCAGGCTCTCCATGTCGGCGCGGGCGGTCTCGACCGTATCGGTCAGGCCCAGCGGCGCGTTGCGGTCCATCAGGGTCTTGCCGGCGATCAGCCGCATGTCGCGCGCATAGGCCTCGGCGAACAGCGCCTCGACCGAGCCCTTGTGCACCGAGCCGAACACCAGGGCCGTGGTCGTGCCGTTGCGCAGCAGCTCGTCGACGAAGAAGCCGGCCGCCTCCTTCGCATGGCCCGGATCGGCGAAGGCCGCCTCGGCCGGAAAGGTGTGCTGCTCCAGCCAGTCGAGCAGCTGCGCGCCATGGGCGGCGACGATGTCGACCTGCGGGAAGTGGAGGTGGGTGTCGATGAAGCCCGGCGTGATCCAATGGCCGCTCAGATCCTCGACCGCCAGGTCGGCATGGGCCGGCGCCAGGTCGGCGTAGTCGCCGCACGCCACGACGCTGCCCTGGTCGACGACCAGCAGCCCGTCCTCGTGGAAGGCGACCGCTTCCCCGCTCTTGGTCGGATCTTCCAGCAGGTGGAGGATCGACGCCCTAAACGCTTTCAAGAGACCCCTCGTCGTTACTGGCCTGGGCGGCCTCCAGCCGCATCAGCAGGTCGGCGGCCACCGAGACGGCGATCACCTCGGGCGCTTTGCTCTTCAGGCCCGGCAGGCCGATCGGGCAGGTCAGGCGGTTCAGCGTCACCGCCGAAAAGCCGTCGTCGCGCAGCCGGTGCATGAACCGCGCCCGCTTGGTCTTGGAGCCGATCAGGCCCAGATAGTCAAAGCCGCCGCCCGCCAGCCCGGCCGAGGCCAGGGCGTAGTCCAGGGCGTGGTCATGGGTCAGGATCAGGCCGTAGGCCTCACGCGAAGCGCCCATGGCCAGGGCCGCCAGCTCGGCC
Source organism: Caulobacter sp. D5 (assembly GCF_003185805.1). Lineage (GTDB taxonomy): Bacteria > Pseudomonadota > Alphaproteobacteria > Caulobacterales > Caulobacteraceae > Caulobacter. Next base: position 129 of record NZ_QHJY01000058.1, on the reverse strand, counting down.
GGCGCGCGCACCACCACGCCCGGAACCTGCGCCGCCTCGGGCCGGCTGTCGTACCAGAAGAGCTTGAAAGGCAGGGGCGCGAAGGCCCGCGCGATCGCCTGGCCCACATGGCCGGCCCCGAACAGCAGC
>NZ_QHJY01000484.1 GCF_003185805.1 Caulobacter sp. D5 | reverse complement strand
TGCCCTCGCCCCTATCATCGATCGGTGATAAGTAATCACTGATCGATTATTGTGGGTTGTCAAGCCGGCCCCGCTGCGGAAAGGAGGGACGATGACCGCGCCGAAGATCCGTTCCCCCCGCAAACCCAAGGGACAGGGCGCCGAACGACGCGAGGAGATCCTGGACGCGGCCCTGCGGCTGTTCAGCGAGAAGGGCCTGCACGCGGTCTCGACCCGCCAGATCGCCGAGGCCACGGGCGTCTCGCAGCCGGCCCTCTACGCCTATTTCGCCACCAAGGACGACATCACCGCCGAGCTGTGCGTGCGGGCCTTCGCGACCCTGGTCGAGCGGATGGAAGAGGCGCGGGCCACTTTCAAGCCCACGGCCGAATGCTTCGAGCGGGCCCTGCGGGTCTATGTCGATTTCGGCCTGGAGGAGCCCGACGCCTATCGCGTGGCCTTCATGGTCGAGAAGGGCCTGGACGGGTCCTACAAGGAGCGGGTCGGCGACCGGCCGATGATGGCGGGCATCGGCGCCTTCCAGCGCTTCGCCGAGATCGTGGGCGAGATGCGCGACGCGGGCCTCACCCATGACGACGACGTCCAGAGCATGACCCAGACCCTGTGGGCGGGCCTGCATGGCCTGGTTTCCCTGCTGATCGCCCGCGCCGACTTCCCGTGGGTCGAGCGCGAGGTGCTGATCGCCTGCCACATCGCCCTGCTGCGGCGGGGAACCTTGAAAGACGTCCGCTAAAGACGTCCCCTAAAGACGCTCGTTGAAACGGGGCGAGCGCGGGCCTACATCCGCGGGCTCCCGATCTCTCCCGACGAAAGACGCCTCGATGGCCAAGCTGCAGCCCCTGGAAACCTTCTCCCTGCAGGAAACCGAAGACGGCTACCGCCTGCTGGTCTCGGCCGTGGGCGGCGACGCGATCTACGTCTCGATCACCTCCGAGCAGATGGACGAGATCATCGACAGCCTCGACACGGCCCTGACCGGCGACGAGGAGACGGCGGGCGAAGGCGACTTCGACGACGCGGACTGACCAAGAGTCCTTCTCCCCTTGCGGGAGAAGGTGTCGGCGAAAGCCGACGGATGAGGGGTCTCTCAGACCTTTGACGCAGCACCCGGTCGCTCGGCCGTCGTGGCGGACAGGGCTTTCGACCCCTCACCCGACCTGCTTCGCAGGCCACCCTCTCCCGCAAGGGGAGAGGGATCAGGCTGCCGCAGGCCGCGCATTGGTCGGCCGGTAGTTGGCCGCATCGGTCGTGAACTCGGCGTGGCCGTAGCGCTTGAGCAGGCTGCGCATCCGGCGGACCAGCGCCGCATTGGCCAATTCCCTCACCCCCGGCACATGATCCGCCAGCTCGAAGGCCTTCATCTGCAGGGTGACCAGCAGGGCCACGATGATGAACACCACCTCGTCGGCCGGCCCCACCTCGATCCCCATGCTCGCCGCGCGCGCCCGATCGCCGCGCAGGAAGTGGCGCAGGAAGAAGGCCTTGGCGAAGCGGCGCTCGATGCGGTCGTGCAGGCGGTTGGCCGGGCTTTCGTCGGGCGGCAGGTAGGCGCCCAGGGTGGCGCGGATCAGCGCCCCGCAAGTCTCGTCGTCGAAGCCCCTGCGCAGGGTGCTGTCGCGGGCGGTCATCATCCGCACCACGCCCTCGGGGGTGTCGGCCAGCAGATCCTCGGGCAGGCCCAGCAGGAAGCAGCGGTAGCGGCTCAGTTCCACCTTGGCCCGCTCGGCCGCCGTGAAGTGGCGGCGACCCTTGCGCAGCATCTGGAACGACATCAGGAACACCGGGATCAGGCCGGCCGGCATCTGGTCGACCTGTGGGATCGGCACGCCGTAGACCGCGCTGTCCCAGCGGCCCGAGCGCAGGGCGTTGAAGCGCACCATCGAATGCATCAGCCGCACCATGGCCGCGGCCTTGAAGCCCTCGCCGTGCGGCTCCAGCGCGCCGGGCAGGATGGTGGTGGCGAAGAAGGCGGCCGTCTCGTTGACCCGCTTGGCGGCGGTCTCGGCCCCCAGGGTTCCGGTCAGGGCCATGGGCAGGGCGGAATACTTGTTGAGGAAGGTCGCCACGAACGCGCCGCGGATGGCGAAGGGGGCGAGGAAGGCGGCGGCGTTGCGCTCCAGCCGCTGGCCCTCGCGCACCAGGTCCATGTCGATCCAGTCGGGCGCGGCCGCCATCTCGGCGACGAAGGCGGCCAGTTCGGGGGGCGCGTCCGGCACGGCCTCGATCCCCTGGTCGCAGGCGGTGGTCAGCATGTCGATCAGCCGGCGAAAGCCGTATTGCGGGATCAGGGCGGCGTAGGCGTCGGCGACGATGTCGCCCAGCATGGTGTAGGCGCGAACGCGGTCGAGGTCGTCCTGGGTGACGCTGACGCCCAGCGGGTTGCGGTCGCGAGCGACGGCGAAGCTCGGGTCTTCGGTGAAGCGTTCGGGCGTGCGGTCGAAATCGATCTGGCCGTAGAAGCCCGGCAGGCGGGTCTTCTGCGAGGCGACGCGGGCGCGGACGTCTTCGATGGGACGGATCATCGGGGCTCCTTCCGGTTCGCCGGCGAAGGCGAACCTGTTCTCGACCTCAAGCGTATGTAAGCATTGCTCATGTTCCTACTCGCCTTGTCTTCAGGCAGGGTGAGCGCGTGAAGAGGGTCCGCAAGTGGCTGAAAAGCAACGCAGAGCGCCAAGCCAGGGGCGCGCCCAGGCCACGGTGGACGCCATTCTCGACGCGGCCTTTCAGCTTCTGGAGAGCGACGGACCCGAGCGCCTGACCACCAATCACGTGGCCGAGCGGGCCGGGGTGAGCGTCGGCACGGTCTACCAGTACTTCGCCGACAAGCAGGACATACTGGCGGCCCTGGCCCAGCGACGGACCAGCGCCGTGCGCGACGCGATCGCGGAGACCCTGATCGAACGGCCGGACCTGGGCAGCGTGCGGCCGATCGTGCGGGCGCTGATGAACGGCTTCGAGGGCTCGCCGGCCACGCGTCAGGCGCTGCTTGGCGCCCTGTTCCACCGGGGTGACGCGGTGCTGGAGACGCATCACCAGGCCTTTCTCGCCTCGATCGCCGGCAAGGCCCGGCTGCAGATCGACCTGACCCCGGAGGCGGCCTTCGTCCTCACCCACGCCGCCGTCGGCCTGCTGCGGGCCGCGGCCGCCGAGCCGGGGCTGGCGCTGGATCCGCAGGCTCTGGAGGACGAACTGGTCCGGCTGATGGAGGCCTATATCTCGGCGCTGGTGGCGGTGAAGCGCAGCTGATCCCTCTCCCCTTGCGGGAGAGGGTGGCCTCGCGGAGCGAGGTCGGGTGAGGGGTC
>NZ_QHJY01000483.1 GCF_003185805.1 Caulobacter sp. D5 | reverse complement strand
CCTTCTCCCCTTGCGGGAGAAGGTGGCGGCCGAAGGCCGTCGGATGAGGGGTCTCTCAAACTTGAGACGCTTCACCCGGTCTATCCTCTGCCCGCAGCTTTGAGGTCTGAGAGACCCCTCACCCGACCCCACTCCGTGGGGCCACCCTCTCCCGCAAGGGGAGAGGGGTCACCGCGCCCTGACCTCAACCAGCACCGCTGCATACGCCGCCTCGAACCGCGTCCGATCGGCCTCCGGCTTGCCCGGATAGACCTCCCGCAACGCCGCGATCCGGCCCGCGACGTCCAGCAGCCACGCCTCGTCCTTCACCCGCGCCACCCGCGCCTCGACGTCGGCCTCGCCGGCATAGGTCAGCAGCGCCCGCACCTGGTCACGCGCCTGCTCGCGCGGATTGGGCGTCGCATCGCCCCGCGCCCGCCACGCCGTCCACCGCACCGCCCGCACGATCTGCTCGGCGAAGCGCGGGTCGGCCCAGGTGGTCTCGTTGTGGCCGAGGTTGGTGAAGAACAGTCGGCCAGCCCCCACGCTCCGCACCCAGCTCACCGGCACGGCGTAGGGCCGCTTCAGCGGCATGCCCGAAAAGTCCAGGCTCTGGATCACTCGCACGGCGGCCGGGTCGAAGCGCTTGTACTGGTAGATTTCCTCGACCAGATCGACGCTCCGGCCCCAGGGCGCGGCCAGCGGATGGTTGTCGAGCGCCTTGACGCGGACCTTCTGCTCTTCCGTCCACGGATGGCCGCCGAACTGGCCGTTCAGCATGGTGGTGTAGTCCAGGCCCGGACCTGCATAGTCCCAGCCGGTGTCGGCGGCGCTGTGCAGGCCCACGAACCCCAGCTTGCCGGCCGCCAGCCGCGTCTGGACGGCCGTCCAGGCCTCCGCGGAAATGGGCAGGGCGCCGGTGGTGTAGAGCACCAGCACGTCCACGGTCTCCAGCCGCTGCGGCGTGATCTCGCGCGCATCTTGGGTGACCTCTGTCGTGAAGGCGCCGCTCTTCTTGCCGATGGCGATCATCGCCGTCTCGGAAGGCGCAAGGCCGCCGCCTTCGGGGCGCGTCACCGGCCGGTGCCGCCAGCCGACCGACTGGTCGAGATAGAGCAAGCGGATCGGCTTCTCGGCCGCCGTGGCGACGCTGGCGCCCGCCAGGCTCAGGGCCGCCGCGACCAGGACCAGCAGGATGCGCACGGCCGTCAGGCCTTGCCGCGCGGCTGCAACAGGTCCCAGCGATTGCCGTAAAGGTCCTCGAACACCGCCACACTGCCATAGGCCTCGTGCCGGGGCTCTTCGAGGAACGTCACCCCGGCCGCGCTCAGCCGGGCGTGGTCGCCGTCGAAGTCGTCGGTGTGCAGGAACAGCCAGACCCGGCCGCCGCCCTGGGCGCCGATCATCGCCGCCTGGCGCTCGTCGGCCGCCTTGGCCAGCAGGAACCTCGACCCGCCCGGACCGGGGGAGACGACGACCCAGCGCTTGCCCGCGCCCAGCTCGCTGTCCTCCACCAGGTCGAAGCCCATCTTGCCGACATAGAAGCCCAGGGCCTCGTCATAGTCGCGCACGAGCAGGGACAGGAGGGCGAGGTGCTGGGCCATGGCGACTCACGCGGGGGAAGGAAGGGGGAGCACGGACTTTGGGGCCAATTCCCCATCCGTAAAATCCCCGCGAAAGCGGGGAGCCAGGCTTTTTCTGAAACCCAAGGCGCTCGACGATAAGACACCTGGGTTCCCGCTTTCGCGGGGTTTTACGGCGGAAGGGCCTCAGCCCCCGAACAGCTTCAGCAGATAGCTCGGCGCGGCGTTGGCGATCGACAGCGACTTGATCGCCAGCTGCTGCTTGACCTGCAAGGCCTGGAGACGCGTCGCCTCCTGGGCCATGTCGGCGTCGACCAGCCGTCCGACCGAGGCCTCCAGCGTGTCCTGCAGCTTGTCGATGAAGGTCAGGTGGGTGTCGAGCGCATTGGCCTGGGTGCCCAGGGTGGACAGGGCGGCGGTGACCTTCTGCATCACGCCGTCCATGGCCTTGATCTCGACGTTCGTCGGCCGGGTCAGCAGGTCGGCGGGCATGCCCGACATCGTGGCGCCCGAGGTCGACAGGTCCACGTGGTCGACGTCGATGGTCGAGTCGGCCTTGGCGTTGGCCAGGGCCTTGATCGAGCCGCTGGAGCCCGACGAGATCAGGTTCACCCCGTTGAAGCTGGCGTTCTCGACCGCGCGGTCGATCTGTTTGCGCAGCGAAACGTAGTCGTCGCTCAGCGCTTTGCGGCTGGCGGTGGTCAGGCTGGAGTCGGAAGCCGCCAGCAGCTTCTGCTTCATCTGGTCGAGCAGGTCGGTGACCGTGTCGCCGGCCGCCAGGGCCACGTCCGTCGTCGACTGGCCGCGTTGCAGCGAGGCGCGCACGGCGTCCAGCGACTTGGCCTCGGCCGACTGCATCTTGGCGGTCGCCCAGACGGCGGGATTGTCCTTGGGGCTCGAGATCTTCAGGCCGGTCGCGATGCGGCGCAGCGTGGTCGCCAGTTCGCCATTGATGGCGTTCAGCGACTGCAGGGCGATCATCGCCCCCACATTGGTGTTGATGCTGTTCAGCGGCATCGACCCGTTTCCCGGCGCGGCCATTCTGGCCAAGGACGCGTTTTGCATCCAAGGCCCAGTTCTGCACGCGTTGCGTTAGCGGATCGTTAGGATGCGCGGAAAAGTTATCGGACCATGATCCCTCTCCCCTTGCGGGAGAGGGTGGCCCTGCGGAGCAGGGTCGGGTGAGGGGTCT
>NZ_QHJY01000482.1 GCF_003185805.1 Caulobacter sp. D5 | reverse complement strand
TCGAACGCCAGGGCCGAGGCCCCGCGCGCGACGCCCCGACGCGAGGCGACATAGCCGCCGTCCTTGTTGCTGTCGGAGTAGCCGAGCATGATTTCCTGCACCGGCCGGTCGCCCAGGATGGTGCGGCTGATCGGCAGCTCCAGCCACTGGCGCAGCACGCGCGGACCGTTCTCCAGGTCTTCGATGGTTTCGAACAGCGGGGCGATCTTCAGCGACGAGCGCGGCGCGGCGCCGCCCCAGACCAGGCCGACCTGCTTGAGCAGGACGAGCGGCTCGAGGATGTCCGACAGGGTCGCCGACTTGGAGATGATGTAGGCGCCGATGCAGGCGTGGCCGTAGTCGCGCACGGCCTGGGCCGCGGCCTCCATCGTCGCCAGTTCCTTGGCCGTCTCTTCGCTGTAGGCGGTGAACGGCGAGACCAGCGGGCGCTGGTGCGACAGCTCCTCGATCAGCAGGGCCGAGCGGGCTTCCTCGTCGAGGTCGAGATAGCGCACGCCGGTGCCGGCGCGGCGGTAGAGTTCGTCGATCGTGCGCTCGTGGACGTCGGCGTTCTGGCGCAGGTCCAGGCTCATCAGGTGGAAGCCGCAGGCCTTGGCGACGGCCACCAGGGTGCGCAGGGACGAGCCCACCAGGCGCTCGCCGCCGCTGGCTTCCAGCGAGTCGATGATGATCTGCAGGTCGGCGACGAAGGCGTCGGGATGGTCGTAGGGCGCCACATCGGTGCGGCTGGTGGCGTAGGCCACCCACTGGTTGGTCAGCTTCTGCGACACGGCCGTCAGGCGGTCGAAGATCAGCTCCAGGGCCAGGCGGTAGGGCTCGTCCAGGCGATGCACCGACGGGTCCTTGGCCTGGGACGCCAGGTTCAGCAGTTCCTGCGACACCGGGGTGTAGGCGGTCGAGACGGCGAGGTTAGACCACAGCTTGCGCACCTCGCCGGCGTACCAGTCGAGGATCACCCGCGACTGCGACGACAAAGCGAGCTTCAGGGTCTCGCCGTTGACGCCCGGGTGGCCGTCACGGTCGCCGCCCAGCCACGAGCCCATCTTCAGCAGCGGCGCGATGTGGCCGTGGCTGCCGATCTTGCCCGACCATTCCTCGTAGAGATCCACCATCGCCGGCAGGATCGAGGTGCGGACGATCGACAGGGCGTTGCGGATCTCGTCCTTCACGGTGATCCGCTCGGGCCGGTAGAGGCGCGTGCGCCACATCAGGGCGATCTCGCGGAACAGGCGCTCGCGGATGTCGGCTTCCAGGTCGGCCGGCAGATGGTGACGGCGCAGGGTCATCAGCCGTGAGATCTCGGTCTCGCGATCGACCATGCTGCGGCGGCGCACTTCGGTCGGGTGGGCGGTCAGCACCGGCACCACGTTCATGGCGGCGAACACCTTGGCCAGCTCGGCGTCGGTCTTGCCCTCGGCCTTCAGCGCCGCGACGGCGTCGACCAGGGTGCGGGCGCGCTCGTCGCCCGGCCGGGCGTCGGCCTCGGCGTGGCGGCGGCGGCCGGCGACGTCCTCGCCGATATTGGCCAGCAGCGAGTGGCTGGCGAAGGCGCGGGCCAGGAAGATGGCCTGGTCGTTGGAAAGGTCGGCGAACAGGTGGTCGAGGCCGGGCGCCTCGCCGTCGGCGGTCTCGTGCGAGGCGGCCTTGCGGGCCTTGGTCACCAGCTCGCCGGCCTCGTCGCCCTCCAGATAGGCGATGGCCTCGATCAGGAGATCGCCGAGCAGATTGGCGTTCCGCCGGACATCACGGCTGGTGGGTCGGTCTGAGCCGAGGGAGAGGGCCGAGTCGCGCATGCGCATGCTCCATCACCGCCGCGAGGAGGAGCGGCGGATCGTCAGGACTGTAAGAACTGATCTAACGGTTCTCGCGTCCAACCCGGCCCGGACGAACGCTGTGCGGGCTCTAGCGCCCTTCGTCGCCGGGGGGAAGCCGGGAGGCCACATGGTTGCGCTACCATCGTTCATTGGCGCGCATTTTGTGCGTGAGACGGTGCAGTTTCGTCCCCGCCTGTCCCGCAACGGAAAATCCCCGCGAAGTCGCCTTCGCGGGGATCAAACGTTCGGTCGTCCTGAAGGCTGTAGGGCTTAGCGCGCCAGCCAGCCGCCATCGACCGGCAGGGTGACGCCCTGGATGTAGTCGGCGGCCGACGAGGCCAGGAACACGGCGGCGCCGCCCAGGTCTTCCGGACGGCCCCAGCGGCCGGCCGGGATGCGGGCCAGGATCGAGGCGTTGCGGTCGGCGTCGGCGCGCAGGGCCTCGGTGTTGTTGGTGTCGAAATAGCCCGGCGCGATGGCGTTGACGTTGATGCCCTTGGTCGCCCACTCGTTGGCCAGGATCTTGGTCAGGCCGGCCAGGCCCGACTTGGCGGCCGTGTACGACGGCACGCGGATGCCGCCCTGGAACGAGAGCAGGCTGGCGATGTTGATCACCTTGGCGCCGGTCCCTTGGGCCAGGGCCTGCTTGGCGAAGGCTTGGGTGAGGAAGAAGACGACCTTCAGGTTGGTGTCGATCACCGCGTCCCAGTCGGCTTCGGAGAATTCGATCGAGTCGGCGCGGCGGATGATGCCGGCGTTGTTGACCAGGATGTCGACCTTGCCGAGGGCGGCGACGGTCTCGTCGACCACGCGCTGGACGGGCTCGATGGTCGAGAAGTCGGCCTTGATCGACACGAACTTGCGGCCCAGGGCCTCGACGGCGGCCCTGGTCTCGGTCGGTTCGCTGCGGCCCGCGGCGGCGATGTCGGCGCCGGCCTGAGCGAGCGCGATGGCGATCCCCTGCCCGATGCCGGTGTTGGCGCCGGTGACGAGCGCGACCTTGCCTTCGAGGCTGAACGGATTGGCCATTTTATCTGCTTCCTGATCCCAATTTTTCGTCATCCCGGACGGCCGAAAGGCCGATCCGGGACCCAGGGGCCGGCGCACTGCGGCGGCTCCTGGGTCCCGGCTCTACGCTGCGCTTCGGCCGGGATGACGGCCGAAGGAACGCGGGAGGCGTGTTACGCCTACTTCAGCTGGCAGATGTCCAGCACGTTCATGTCGGTGTAGTCGAGGTTCTCGCCGCCCATCGCCCAGATGAAGGTGTAGTTGGCGGTGCCCGAGCCCATGTGGATCGACCACGGCGGGCTCATGACGGCCTCTTCGTTGGCGATCACGATGTGACGCATCTCGTCCGGCTCGCCCATGTAGTGGAACACCCGGTCGTTCTCGCCCAGGCCGAAGTAGAAGTAGGCTTCCGAACGGCGGTCGTGCAGGTGGGGCGGCATGGTGTTCCAGACGCTGCCCGGCTTCAGCACGGTCATGCCCAGCAGCAGTTGGGCCGACTTGCAGGTGGTCGGCACGATGTACTGGTAGATGGTGCGCTCGTTGGAGGTCTCCAGCGCGCCGCGCTCCAGCGGGATGGCGTCGGCGAAGGCCAGCTTCTTGGTCTCGAAGGCGGCGTGGGCCGGCAGGCTGACCAGGTAGAAGCGAGCGGCTTCGCCGCCCGTGCCTTCGAAGGTCACTTCCTTGGCGCCCATGGTGACGTAGAGGCCGTCACGCGGAACGATGTCGTAGACGACGCCGTCGACGGTGATCTTGCCCGTGGTCTCGCCGACGTTGATCACGCCCAGTTCGCGGCGCTCCAGGAAGGGGTGGCCGGCGGCCGAGGCCGGTTCGGTCTGGTCGGGCAGCTTCACGGCGCCCACGGCGACCACGCCGCCGACGACGAAGCGTTCGGCGTGGTTGTAGTTGAGGACGACTTCGCCTTCGACGAAGAGGTCCTGCATCAGGTAGCGATCGCGCAGGTCGTCGTTGCTGACCGCGAACATCATGTCCGGATGGGTGGCGTGGTAGGTCTTGGCGAACATCGAGTTTACTCCGGAAGTGGTGTTCTTATTCGGCGGCGAGCGCCGGGGCCGGTAGCGGCCGCGGCTGATCGAGCTTGTAGGCCTTCTTAGGCAGATTGTACGTCAGGTCTACGATGAGCTCCTGAGCTTCCACCAAATCCATGCGGTGCTCGCTCACCATGCGCGCGAGGAAGGCGCTGTCGACGCGACGGGCGACATCGTGGCGGGCGGGGATCGACAGGAAGGCGCGGGTGTCGTCGTTGAAGCCGACGGTGTTGTAAAAGCCGGCGGTCTCGGTGACCTGCTCGCGGAAGCGCATCATGCCTTCCGGGCTGTCGTGGAACCACCAGGATGGACCCAGCTTCAGCACCGGATAGTGACCGGCCAGCGGGGCCAGTTCGCGGCTGTAGGTCGTCTCGTCCAGGGTGAACAGGATGATCGACAGGCGCGGGTCGTTACCCAGGCGGGTCAGCAGGGGCTTCAGCGCATCCACGTATTCGGTGCGCATCGGGATGTCGGCGCCCTTGTCGCGACCGTGCGATTCCAGAAGGCCGACATTGTGGTTGCGGTGCGAGCCGGGGTGGATCTGCATCACCAGGCCGTCCTCGAGGCTCATCTTGGCCATCTCGGTCAGCATCTGGGCGCGGAACAGCTCGGCCTTCTCAGGCGTGACGTTCCCCTTCACCAGATCGGCGAACAGGGCCTCGGTCTCGGCTCCGGAAAGATCGGCCGTAGCGGCGGTCGGGTGGCCATGGTCGGACGAGGTGGCGCCGGCTTCGATGAAGGCTTGGCGACGGATGCGGTGGGCTTCGAGATAGCCCTTCCAGCTGTAGACGTCCTGGCCCGAGATCTCGGCGAAGCGTTCGAAGGCGCGCGGGCTGCGCTCGTCCTCGAAGTCGATGACCGCGTCGGGGCGATAGGCGGTGATGACGTGGCCGCCCCACCCGCTCTCGCGGATCGCCTTGTGGTGCTTCAGCGGATCGTGCGGACCTTCGGTGGTGGCCAGGGTCTCGATGTTGAAGCGGTCGAACAGGGCGCGCGGGCGGAAGGCGTCGGTGGCCAGGGCCTCGTTGATGCCGTCGAAATAGGCGTCGGCGTTGTCTTCGCCGAGGAACTCGGTGAAGCCGAACACCTTGCTGAACACGTGGTTCAGCCAGATCCACGACGGCGTGCCGCGGAAGAGGTGGAAGTTCCGGGCGAACACCTTCCACGCCGCGCGCGGATCGGTGGCCGGCACGCCGGACTTGCGGGGGACCTTCAGGTCGTCCAGCCCCACGCCCTGGCTGTAGAGCATGCGGAAGACATAGTGGTCGGGCGCCAGCAGCAGGTCGGTGGCGTCGCGGAACGGCTCGTTGGTCGCGAACCAGGCCGGGTCGGTGTGGCCGTGCGGGCTGATGATCGGCAGGGCCGCGACGGTGGCATAGAGCTCGCGGGCGATGCCGCGCACGGTCGGATCGGCCGGGAACAGACGATCGTCGTGCAAGATCAGGGGGCGGGCCATGGCGTGTCTCCTCGTCCCTTCGCCGAAGGCCGCTGACGGGCCGTTTCGCGGCGCTTGGTAACCGGTGTCAGAGTTTGGTGCAAGGTGCAGGGCGCGGCGCGCACCCTACACAGGTTTGGGGGCAGCGGAAGACTCGCGCACCACCAGATAGGGGATCGTGGTCGCCGGATCGCCCGGTTCCTTGCCCTCGCGGGCGATCAGCTTCTCGGCGGCCATGCGGCCGACCTGGCGCGTCGGGATGTGGACGGTGGTCAGCGGCGGCCAGACGGCCTGGGCGATCTGGAAGTCGTCGAAGCCGACCACGGTCAGGTCCTCTGGCACGGTCAATCCCGCGCGGCGAGCGGCCTGCAGCACGCCGGCGGCCATTTCGTCGTTGCCGGCGAAGATGGCGGTCGGACGCGGGGTCTTGGCCAGCAGCGCCTCGCCGGCGGCCAGACCCGATTCGAAGGTGTAGGCGCCCTGCACCACATAGTCCGGGTCGAGCTTCAGCCCCGCCGCCGCCAGGGCGTCCTCGAAGCCCCCTCGCCGCTCGTGCGACGAGCGGAAGCTGGGCAGGCCGGTGATGAAGCCGATGCGCTCGTGGCCCAGGCCCACCAGGTGCTCGCCCATGGCCTGGGCGCCCAGCCGGTCGTGGCCGACGATCATGTGCTCTTCCTCGTCCAGCGGGACCGAGGCGATGCGGATGTATTCGCAGCCGATGTCGCGCAGCAGGTCGGCGACGCGCTCGTCTTCGGAAACCGACGGCGGCAGGATCACCCCGAACAGCTTCTGCCGCTCGATGAACATCCGCACGTCCTGCAGGAAGGTGGGGCTGGAGCGATCGCACGGGTGGACCACCAGCTCGAAGCCCGAGCCGCGCATGCCGTCCAGCAGGCCAAGCTGCATGTTGACGACGTATTGCGGGTTGGGGTTGTCGTAGATCATGCCGATCAGGAACGAGCGGCGGAACGCCAGGCCCCGGGCCTGGGGATCGGGGGCGTAGCCCCACTCGGCGATCACCGCCTCGATCCGCTGGCGGGTTTCCTCGCGGACGAACGGCGACTGGTTGATGACCCGCGAGACGGTCTTCTTGGAGACCCCGGCCAGGCGGGCGATGTCGTTGATGGTGGCGCGGCGACGACCGCTTTCCAGCGCGGCGTTCACATCCGTGTCGTCGGCGGACTTGTTTGGCGTCTTAGACGAGGTCACGGCGTTTCCATGCAGTGGTTTTCGTTTTTTGTCATACTCCAGCGTCTGGAGCGTCGCTAATCAAGCGGCAAAAAGCACGCTGGCGAAGCTCTTGACACCGGTTTCCACTCCCTTAGGACCGGATGGCAGCACAAAAAGTCGCAAAGACAAAGACCCAGATGAGCGAAACAGCCTCCCTCCCCGGCGAATCGATCCACGGCGTCGACCCGCGCGACCACGTCGCCACCGCCCTGCGCCCTCTTGGCGCCGGCGAAACCGTCGATCTGCACGGCCAGTCGATCCTGGTGCGGAGCGAGATCCCCAAGGGCCACAAGATCGCCGTCCACCCCGCCGCGAAAGGCGAGGACGTGCTGAAGTACGGCTGGCCGATCGGCCGGGCGACCGCCGACATCGCCGTCGGCGACCACGTGCACGTCCATAACGTCGAGACGCGGCTGGAGGGCGTCGAGGGCTACGCCTACGCGCCCGCCGCCTCGGACAACACCGAAGTGGTCGGCGAGCGCAGCTTCCTCGGCTACCGCCGCAAGAACGGCCGGGTGGGCACCCGCAACGAAATCTGGGTGCTGTGCACCGTCGGCTGCGTGGCCAACACCGCCCGCCGCATCGCCGAGAAGGCCAACGCCCGCTTCGCCGGCCGCGTCGACGGGGTCTTCGCCTTTCCCCACCCGTTCGGCTGCTCGCAGCTGGGCGATGACCTCTCGCACACCCGCCAACTGATCGCGGGCCTGGCCGCCCACCCCAACGCCGGCGGCGTGCTGATCCTCGGTTTGGGCTGCGAGAACAATCAGCTGAAGGCCCTGCTCGACAGCGCCCCGGACCTCGATCCCGCGCGCCTGCGCTCGTTCACCACCCAGTTCGTCGAGGACGAGTACGAGCAGGGCCTCGAAGCCATCGAGGAACTGGTCGCCATCGCCGAGCAGGACCGCCGCGAGCCGGCCCCCATCTCCGAACTGGTGGTGGGCCTAAAGTGCGGCGGCTCGGACGGCTTTTCGGGCGTCACCGCCAACCCTCTGGTCGGCCGCATCGCCGACAAGGTGGCCGCCGCCGGCGGCACGCCGGTGCTGACCGAGATCCCCGAGGTGTTCGGGGCCGAGAACGTGCTGCTGCAACGGGCCGCGAGCCGCGAGATCTTCGACGAGGCCGTCGCGGTGATCGACGACTTCAAGCGCTACTTCATCGACAACAACCAGCCGATCTACGAGAACCCCTCGCCCGGCAACATCGCCGGCGGCATCACCACCCTGGAGGAGAAATCCCTGGGCGCGGTGCAGAAGGGCGGCCGCGCGCCTTTGGCCTCGGTGCTGCGCTACGGCGAGCGGGTGGGTCCGCACGGGCTGACGCTGCTGGAGGCGCCGGGCAACGACGCGGTGTCGTCCACCGCCCTGACGGCGGCGGGCGCCACGGTGATCCTGTTCACCACCGGCCGCGGCACGCCGCTGGGCTTCCCCGCCCCCACGCTGAAGATCGCCTCCAACAGCGCCCTGGCGATCCGCAAGCCGTCATGGATCGACTTCGACGCCGGGGTGGTGCTGGACGGCCAGACCATGGACCAGGCCGCCGACTCCCTGCTCGACCTGGTGGTCGCCACCGCCTCGGGCCAGGAGACCAAGGCCGAACGCAACGGCGAGCGCGAGATCGCCATCTGGAAGTCGGGCGTGACGCTCTAGGGCGGATCGATAGTCAGGCTCGGTGCGTGGTCCTCGTCCTTCGACAGGCTCAGGATGAGGACCATTTGCAGGCCCGAGCGGTAGAAAAACCTCATCCTGAGCCTGTCAAAGGACGAGGTTTTCGTCTCAAATCGAATATCGATCCAGATCTAAGCGCCCCGCGCCGCCAGCCCGCGCAGCGCCAGGCGCGCCGCCTCGCGCAGGTCGTCCTCGCCCGCCCCGCCACGCGCGGCCACCTTCAGGCCCGAGCGCAGGGTCAGCAGCATCCGGGCGACAGCCTCCGCGTCCAGCCCGGCGTCGAACGCGCCGGCGGCGATCCCGCCCTGCACGCGGCCGGCGAAGGCGGCGACGACGGCGCGGGCGGCCTCGTCGTTGATGGCGTTGACCTCCGGATCTGAGCGGCTGAACTCGACGATCGAACCGACGCCCAGGCAGCCGCTTTCCAGCTCATCGGAAGACCCCAGCCCGACCAGCAGCGCGGCCTCGACGGCGTCGGCCGCCTGGTCATGGGACGCGAGCGCCTCGACCATCTGGGCTAGCGAGCCGGCGGCGTAACGGCGCAGGGCCTCCAGGAACAGGCGGCGCTTGTCGCCGAACGCCCCGTAGAGGCTCTGGCGGCCGATGCCCATGCCCTCGATCAGGTCGCTGGTCGAGGCGGCCTCGTAGCCATGGCGCGCGAACACCTTGATCGCATTGGCGATCGCCTCGTCCCGGTCGAATTCAGAAGGCCTGGCCATGATCGCATCCTAGCGATCTTGATCGATCAGTCCAGAATTATTCTTGACTGATCGATCCCGAATGCACAGTTGTTATGGACCAATCAGTCCATAACGGAACATCGCCATGACCACCGCCTCTCCCTCCCCTGCCCCCGCCCTGGTTTTCGGCGGCTCGCGCGGCATGGGCGCCGCCATCGTCCGGCGCCTCGCCGCCGAGGGTCGCCCGGTCGCCTTCACCTACGCCAGCTCGCCGGACAGCGCCGCGGCCCTGGCCGCGTCGATCGAGGAGACCGGCGGAACGGTCCTGACCCTCCAGGCCGACAGCGCCGACGCCGAGGCGGTGCGCGCCGCGACCCTCGCCGCCGTCGCGCGGTTCGGAAAGCTGGGGGTGCTGGTCGTCAACGCCGGCGTGCTGATCCCCGGCGCGATCGACCAATACGCCTTCGACGATTTCGACCGCATGCTGGCGGTCAATGTGCGCGGGGTGTTCGCGGCCATCCGCCATGCCGCCCCGCACCTGCTGGACGGCGGCCGCATCGTCACGATCGGCAGCAACACGGCCGAGCGGATCGGCGCGCCCGGCTCCAGCGTCTACGCCATGACCAAGGCCGCCGTGGCCCAGCTGGTGCGCGGCGCCGCGCTGGACTTCGCCCCGCGCGGGATCACCGTCAACAACGTCCAGCCGGGTCCGATCGAGACCGACATGACCGCCGGCCTGATGGACTACATCACGCCCCGCCTGCCGCTTGGCCGCATCGGCAGGCCCGAGGAGATCGCCGACCTGGTCGCCTGGCTGGCCGGTCCGACCGCCGGCTACATGACCGGCGCCAGCCTGACCATCGACGGCGGTTGGACGGCCTGAGGCGGCGCTTAGTCCGGCACTGAGAAGTTGACCGGAATGAGGATCGGCTCGTCGACCGGGGCGCCGTCGATCGTCTCCGGGCTGAAGCGGAACAGCCGGCTCATCTTCAGCGCCGCTTCGCCGAAGCCGTATTCCAGCGGCGATTCCGACAGCAGCGTGCAGTCCTCCACCCGGCCCTTGACGATCCGGGCGCAGCTGAGCTCGGCCTTGCCGCCGACCTCCATGCGCTGGGCGCGATCGGGGTAGTAGCGGGCGGCGGAGTCGGCATCCATGCCGCTGCGGATCAGGGGCCGGTAGTCGACGACGCCCGGGCCCGGCTTGGGCAGGTCGGGCTCCGCAGCGACGATCGAGGGCTTGCCGAACTTGCCGACCGGCACGTCGAGCAGCACGGTCGCGCCGATCGTCGAGCGGCCCTCGTCGGTCCAGAGCTGGGACACGACCTTGGCGAGCCGCGCCCGCGCGTCGATCTCGGCCCCGGCGTCGCCGGCCGGCGTCAGGCTCAGGATCTCGCAGCCTTCCAGCTTTCCGCCCAAGCCGACCCGGCAGCGGGCCCGCGCCTCGCCCGCGACCGGCGGCGTTCCGTCCGGCCTCGGCGTCGGCGTCGCGTACGGCATGCTCATCCAGAAAGGCCGGCCCTCCAGGGTTCCGAAATCGATCACGACCGCCTGGGGCGTGAGCACCGGGGCGGCCGGAGCCTTCTTGCGGGCGCCCGACGCGGCGGAGGTCGCCGGCGGCTCCAGCCGGAAAGCCGAAGCCAATCCCAAAGCGGCCTCGCCGAAACCCTCGCCCTTCACCGTCTCGGCGATCACGCGGCAGTCCTGGAGCCGGCCTTCGTCGTCGGCCATGCAGCTGAGGCGGACCAGTCCCTTCACGCCGCGCTGCCGGGCCGAGGGCGGATAGGCCGCCAGGACGTCGGCGTGGCTGGGCGCGGCGCGCCACGCCAGGGTGGGCTGATAGCGCGCGCCCTCGAACGGGCGGCAGCGATAGTCGCAGGAGAAGAACACCTTCACGACGGTGGTCATGGCGACCGGAACGCCGTTCCTGCGCCCCGGCTGGAAGCGATAGAGGGGCGCCACGCTCAGGGCGGCGGGGCCCAGGTCCTGCGCCCGGCTGCGTTGCGACAACACCCCGCAATCCTTGGCGCGCCCCTCCAGCGTCACCGTGCACAGCAGGTCGACACTGCCTTCCAGACCGCTGAAGCGCGCCGCGGCCGGCCAGGCGGCGTGCAGCGCGTCCTGAGAGGGCTGCTCCACCTCCAGCGGGGCGACGTATTCGGCGCCGCCCGCATGGACCACCCGCACCTTGGGCGCGACGAACTGCACGGTGATGGTGCGCGAGCCGGTCACGGCCTGGGTTCTCGGCGCGACCTCGTAGCGCTTGACCATGGCCAGCGCCGCCGGGCCGAAGCCCTCGCCCGCGGGCGTCTCCGACGTCAGGGCGCAGCCCCAGACGCGTCGCTCGGCCGACTGGCAGGTCACGACCGCGACGCCGTTCAGGCCCTTGGACTTGGCGGCGG
Organism: Caulobacter sp. D5; assembly: GCF_003185805.1. Taxonomy (GTDB): domain Bacteria; phylum Pseudomonadota; class Alphaproteobacteria; order Caulobacterales; family Caulobacteraceae; genus Caulobacter. The sequence continues at coordinate 108 of NZ_QHJY01000482.1, read as the reverse complement.
CGGGATAGACGCCCTGCACCTCGTCATAGCGATAGGCAAAGACCGGGTCGCCGGTTCCCTCCTGCGCGGCGGCGCCGCCGCCCAGCCCCGCCCAAGCCAAGCCGATCC
>NZ_QHJY01000481.1 GCF_003185805.1 Caulobacter sp. D5 | reverse complement strand
GCGCCCAGCCCGGTGCACGCCGCCCAGGCCCGCGCCCAGACCTTCGTCCGCCCGGGCCGCTCCGGCGGCGCGGCGACCGCCGCCGCGACCAAGGTCGACGAGTGGGAAGAGTTCTGAGCCGACAGGTTCAGTCACTGACGGAAAGGGCGGCTCGCGAGGGCCGCCCTTTTTGTTTGTCCTCAGCCGATCTTCAGGACCTCGATCCGCGAGGCGATCCCCAGGAGCATGCAACGCGGAGCGAGCGCCGCCGACACATCCCCGTCCGCCTCGAAGGCCAGGATGAAACCGTCCAGATAGCCGCGATAGTTGCGGACCTCCCAGGCCCAGCCCAGCGGCCGGTCCACGGCATAGGCCAGCGCCGGCAGCGGAACCCAGAGCGCGGGCTTTGGATCGAACGGCAGGCGCTCGACGAACAGCTGGTCGGTGTCGAAATCGACGGAGGCGACCACCGCCTCTCCATCGAGCACGAAGGCGATCTTTTCCCACTGGCCCGGCGCGCCGGCGTCCTCGCCCGGTTCAGCCGGCGTCTCGTAGGCCAGCACGGCCGAGATCCGCACGCCCTCGACCGCCTCCCAGTCGAACCGCAGCATGTCGTGAGGATTGGGCGGAAAGCGCGTCATGCCCCATGAGGTCGCACGCGTCGCCTGACGCCTCAAGGCCGGCGGCCTGGCGCCCGTGATCGTGTAGCGGCGACTCCCATTGCCGCCGACCCCGGCGCCCGATGGGGCTCTACTGTTCCAGCTGACGAATCGGACGGAGCGTCTCGTGATCCCAATCGTGTTCTGGCTGCTGGCCGCCGGCATGCTGGCCGCCGCGGCCTTCGCCGGCACCCTGCGCGTGTGGCTGCTGGCCCTGATCGCCGCGACACTGTGCTGGGACAACCTGATCATCGCCGCCGGATCCTCGATCGGGGCCGGCGACCTGCTGCGGGGCCTGTCGATCCCGCGCTACGTCGCCCACGCGGTGCTGACGCCGATGCTGATCCTGGTCGTGTTCGGCGTCGCTGGCCTCCGCCGCCGGCTGTGGGTGTGGGTGCTGACCGCCGCGCTGATCGCCGTCGGCGTCTGGACCGACCTGGTGCACATGAGCCTGGAGTTGCGCGAATACGCCGGCACCCTGCGCTACGCCTACGCCCACGCCACCCCGCCCATCCCCTCGATCGTGACGGTGGTGGTGCTGATCGGCGTCGGCGTGATCCTCTGGCGGCGCGAGAAGCTGCCGTGGCTGTGCCTCGGCGCCCTGGCGATGTTCGCCGCCGCCGGCAGCGGCGTCTTCTGGCTCGGCAACGCCGGCGAACTGGCGCTGATCTCGTCGATCGTCTTCACGGCGTTCAAGCTGAAGCAGCGCTAGCTAGAACCAGCCGGCCTCGCGCAGGGCCTTGGCGTAGGCGCGGCTGACCGGGACCTCGGCGCCCGAGGCCAGGGTCAGGGTGGCGCGGCCGTCGCCGCGCCTGGCCTCGACCACAGCCTCGCGCGCCACCCACCAGGAGCGGTGGGTCTGGGCGCCCTCGATGCCTTCCAGCTCGGCCACCGCGTCGGACAGGCGCATCAGGATCAGGTCCTCGCCCTTGGAGGTGTGCAGGCGCAGATAGTGATCCTCGGCCGCCACGGCGTAGAGGGTCGCGCCGCGCAGCTTGGCCGGCAGGCGCTCCAGGAAGCGCGGCGGCGGGGCTTCGGGCGCGGCGGCGTGGGTCTCGACCGGCTGGCGGGTGGTCAGGAAGTTCAGCGCCGTGATCGCCGCGGTGATGACCAGCACCGGCAGGAAGAAGCGCGGCAGGGTCGCCGCGTGCGGGACCTGGCCAAACAGCAGGCTCGACACCGCCCAGACATAGACCGTGCCCGGCAGGGCCACGCCCAGGGTGATGACCACGCCGCCGACGAACGGCCGCCGCTCGGTCAGGCCGCTGGTCTGGACCAGGGCGCTGACGCCCGCCCCCGCCGCCGCGCCCGACCAGCACAGCACCAGCCAGTAGGCGATGCGGATTCCCAGCGGCGCGTCGCCGGTGCCGAAGGCGCCGACCAGGGCCAGGAACACGCCGGCGATCCCCGCCACCAGGAAGCCGCGCCCGTGACGGGCGACGAGGACCGCCATTCGCGAAGCGTGAACGGCGCCCGGCGGCGATTGGCGAAGCGGGGCCGTCGGCTGGCGTAACGTCGATTGAGGCACGGCCCGGCGGGCTCCTAAAGCGGTCTTCGAAAGCGGCGACGCAAGCCCGCCGCCCACGGAGATCAAGATGTCCGAGACCGCCCTGTCAATGCATGACGCCGACGCCCGCCACATCCGCCGCCGCGGCGTGGCCGGGGTGCTCGTCGCAACGGCGCTCGCCGCCGCCCCCGTGCTGCTGGCGAGCCGGAGCGGGGCGCACCTGCCCGACCTGTCGCTGGTGCTGGCCGCCCCGACCAAGATCCAGATCCACCTGACCGCGGCCATCAGCGCCCTGGTGATCGGCACGGTGCTGATGATCGGGGTCAAGGGCTCGGCCCTGCACCGCACGCTGGGCTGGGCCTGGGTGATCGCCATGGCGACCACGGCGATCAGCTCGCTGTTCATCCACGAGATGAACCACGGCGCCATGAGCTGGATCCACCTGCTGTCGGGCTGGACGATCATCGCCCTGCCGATCGCCGTCTACGCCGCCCGTCGCCACAAGGTCAGCCTGCACCGCCGGTTCATGACCGGCCTGTTCGTCGGCGGGCTGATCGTCGCCGGAGGCTTCACCTTCCTGCCCGGCCGCCTGATGTGGCGCGTGTTCTTCGGCTGAGCGTTTGTCGCTCTGACCATCCCCTTTCATCACCCCTCCAAGCAAGGACCCTTCCGATGCGCCTTCTCCCGCTCCTGGCCTGCGCCGCCCTGCTGACCGCTCCCGCCGCCGGCCTGTGCCAGACCGCCGTTCCGGACGCCGGCCTCGCCACATCCGCCACCGCCGCCCCCGTACCTGGCGACGCCAGCCTGGCCGTGGCCTTCCCCGACCTGAAGTCGCACGAGGGCGTGCTGATGGTCGCCCTGTTCGACAGCCAGGCGGCCTGGGCCGGCGGCAAGCCCGTGCAGGTCACCTTCGTCCCCGCCGCGGCGTCCGAACCGGTCGCCAAGCTCCAGGGCCTGGCCGCCGGGACCTACGCCGTCCGGGTGTTCCAGGATCTCGACGGCGACCAGCGCCTGAGCATGAACCCCTTCGGCCTGCCGGTGGAACCCTACGGCTTCTCGGGCGGCGCCAAGGCCAACATGGGTCCGCCGGCCTTCGCCGCGGCCGCCTTCACCGTCACGCCGGGCGACAACGCCCAGGCCATCACCCTGCGTTGAGACAGAAAAGACCCATGGATCGCCGCGCCTTCCTCCGCGCCGCCGGCCTGACCGGCGCCGCCGCCCTGCTGACCCCCGAGACCGTGTTCGCCGCCGGGGCCGCCGACTGGACCCTGGGCTTCCGCGACGTCGAAGCCGACATCGCCCAGGCCGGCCTTACCCGCCTGCGCGGCAAGGCCCCGGCCGACCTGGCCGGCGCCCTGGTC
>NZ_QHJY01000480.1 GCF_003185805.1 Caulobacter sp. D5 | reverse complement strand
GCGCAAACGCCCCTGCCCGGCCAGCCAGTCCAGGGTCGCGGCCTGGTCCTCCAGCCGCGTGCGCCAGACGGCGGCCTGGTCGTAGGCCTCGCGCTGCGGGTGGTCGGTGCTGTCGACATGCAGGGGCGCGGCGACCAGCAGGCACCGCGCCGCCCAGCCTTCCAGCAAGGCCGCGTACTTGCCCGGCGCCGAGAAGGCCCCGTGCGAGAAGGAAACCGCGGCCCGGGCCGGCCCGGCGGGCCGCGCCACGGCGAGACCCACGGTGCGATCGCCGACGGCGATCTCGACGATGTCCAGGCTCATCAGACGACCGCGCAGACCGTCTTCCATTCCAGGTAGCCGTCGAGGGCGACCTGGCCGCTGTCGCGCCCCCAGCCCGAGGCCTTGACCCCGCCGATCGGCAGGGCGTTGTCGTACATCGAGTGGCAGTTGATCCACACCGTGCCGGCCTTGATGCGGCGCGACAGGCGGTGGGCGTGCGACAGGCTTTCCGTCCAGAGGCTGGCCGCGAGGCCGTATTCGCTGTCGTTGGCGGCGGCCACCACCTCGTCGATCTCGTCATAGGCCTGGACGACCAACACCGGGCCGAACACCTCCTCGCGGACGATGGCCATGTCTGGGGTTACCCGCGCCACCACGGCCGGGGTGACGAACGTGCCCTCGTCGCCGCCCTGCACGCCGCCGGTCAGCACCTCGGCGCCCGCAGCCGCCGCGCCGGCGACGAAACCGGCCACGCGGTCGGCCTGCTTGCGCGACACCAGCGGGCCCATGTGGGTGGCCGGATCCAGGCCATGGCCCAGCTGCAGCCCCTTGGCCTGCGCCGCCACGCCCTCGACCACCCGGTCGTAGATCGAGCGGTGGGCGTAGAGCCGCGAGCCGGCCACGCACACCTGGCCGGCGTTGAAGAAGATGGCGTTGGCCGCGCCCGGGATGGCCAGGTCCAGGTCGGCGTCGGGCAGGATCACCACCGGCGACTTGCCGCCCAGCTCCAGGCTGACCTTCTTGAGGTTGCCCTTGGCCGCGTCGAGGATCGCCCGCCCGGTCGGGGTCGAGCCGGTGAAGGCCACCTTGTCGACGTCCTGGTGCGCGGCCAGGGCCGCGCCCGCCTCGCCGCCCAGGCCCGTGACCAGGTTCAGCACGCCCGCCGGGAAGCCGGCCTGCTGCACCAGCTCGGCCAGGCGCACGGCGGTCAGCGAGGTGTCTTCGGCGGGCTTCAGCACCACGGTGCAGCCGGCCGCCAGGGCCGGCGCCAGCTTCATGGCCGTCAGCACCAGCGGGGAGTTCCACGGCACGATGGCGGCGACCACGCCAACCGGCTCGCGCAGGGTCCAGCTGGCCATCTGCTTGCCGGCCGGCTGGTAGTTGATCGAGCTGTCGATCGTGCGGCCCTCGATGGCCGTCGCCAGGCCCGCATAGTAGCGGAACTGGTTCACCGCCCCCGGGATCTCGGCCCAGCGGCCGACATACAGCGGCTTGCCCTGGTCCAGCGTCTCCAGCTCGGCCAGCTCGTCGATATTGGCCTCGATCAGGTCGGCCAGGGTCCACAGCAGGCGCGAGCGCTGCATGGGGGTCAACGAGGGCCATTCGCCGCCGTCGAAGGCCTTGCGCGCCGCCGCGACAGCCGCATCCACGTCGGCCGCCCCGCCCTTGGCGATCTCGGCCAGGATGACGCCGGTGGCCGGGTCCTTGGTCGGGAAGGTGTCGCCGCCATGGGCGTCGACCCAGGCCCCGCCGATGAACAGCTGCTTGCGACGCTTGGCGAGGAAGGCCTTCGCCCCCTCCGTCTGAGGTTCGACCGAACGGACGACGAAGGTCATGGCGCATTCCCCGGGACGCTGAAATTCCAGGCTCGACGCTAGTCCTCGCGACCTCGATTCACAGGGGTCACAGAACGCCTATCCGCTGTGCGGGCGCCTTTGCGCGCAACCGTTTGCGAACCGCGCTAGAGCCTAGGGTCACGGGGTTTTCAGTGACGGTTTCCGGGGGCTTGGGATGACGACGATGAACGGACGCGGCGTGGACGAGATCCACGGCTACGCCCCCTTGCGACCCGTCGCCGGCGCGGCCGCGCCCGACGCCGCGCCGGTCATCGCCGGCGGCGTCGCGCAGGCCGCCCT
>NZ_QHJY01000479.1 GCF_003185805.1 Caulobacter sp. D5 | reverse complement strand
ACGCTCCACCCAGCAGCACGACGGCCGGCTTCAGGGTCTCCGAGCCGACCAGGAACATGCCCACGACGAAGACGACGGCGAACCCGAAACCGATCCAGGGTTTCAGCCGCGACGGCCGGACGGCGAGCGGCAGGCGCGGGGCCTCGATCGTCTCGCTCATCGCCCGCGCCGCGCGGCTGGCGCGAAGAGGTGCGGTGCGCGCCGGTGGATCTCGGCCTTCAGGTCGCGGATCGCGATGTCGAGATTGTCGAGATCGATGTCGACGGGCGCCGATACGGGCCAGTCGGGAGCGTTCCGTTCCTCCACGACCGGCGCCCCCAGGATCAGGCGCAGGGCCTCGCCGTCCTCGCCGTACGACTGCACCGAGGCCGAGGCGATCCGCGTCCAGGGCAGGAAGTAGAGCGGCCCGTCGCGGCCCTCGCGCCAGCGGATCCCGTCGAAGGCGACGATCAGGCGGGGGGTCTTGTCGCGCAGGACGAGGGGCAGCCGTCCGATCACGACGGCGGCGATCGCCAGGGGCAGCAGCGAAAACCAGGCCGTCGCCGAGATCGGCCAGGCCCAGACCTGCGAGAGCCAGGCCCGCCAGGACCAGATCGCATGGGCGTCGAGCGCCTGCGACCAGGCCGCCGCGCCGGCGAAGGCGACCAGGATCAGCGCGAGCGCGGCGTGCATGGCCACCATGCGCCGCAGATCGGGGCGGACCACGACGGAGGAGGTGTCGATCGCTTGGCTCATGGCGTGATCCTCACCGTCGCGCCGTCGCGCACCAGGGTCCAGACCTCTTCTATCTCGGGATCGGTGAGCGCTATGCAGCCGTCGGTCCAGTCGCGGCCCGCATAGAGCGCCGACAGGGCGCTCCGGCGGTTGGGCAGGCCGTGGATCATGATGTCGCCGCCGGGCGAGACCCCGGCCGCCCGGGCCGCGGCGACCTGGGCCGGGGTCGGATAGCCGATGCGCAGGGCCAGGTGATAGCGGCTCTTGGGGTTGCGACCGGTGATGCGGTAGTCGCCCTCGGGCGTGCGCCGGTCGCCTTCGCGGGTCTTGGGCGCCAGGCCGCCGGCCCCCAGCGAGACCGTGTAGGTCCGCACCAGCCGCTGGCCGGCATAGAGGCTCATGCGGTGGGCCGCCTTCTCGATGACGATCCGGTCGACCGAGCCTTTGACCGCAGGGGCGGGCGCCTGAGCCGTGGCCGCGCCGCAAGCCGTCAGGGTCGCCGTCAGGACCGTCGCCAGCAGGCCGGCAGGAAGCCTCATCGTTCCGAGTCGCCCGACTGGTCGGGCGCGAACGTCACCAGGCCGCCGAGAGCCACCGGCTCGATCATGGCGGCCGTCAGGCTCTCGCCCGCGCGGCTGTAGCCGATCACGCCGCCGGCCAGCCGCAGGGCGTGGTCCACGCCCGTGGCGTCCTCGTCGGTCCAGTCGCGGAACGGGCGCTCGCCGCCGCCGTCGTCGATCAGCGCGTCGAAGCGCACGCCGCGTTCGCCCTCGGGCTTCCAGCGCAGGATCAGGGTGACGGCCTGGGGGAAGGGCTGGCCGGTGGGCGCGGCCGCGGCCGGACGTTTGACCGGCGAATAGGCCATCACCACGGCGTCGGGGACGTAGGGGCTGGCGCCCTCGCGCGACATCATCACGGTGTTCAGCCTGTCGGCGTTGATGGTGCTGACAGGCCCGATGCCGTAGCCCTTCCGCTTCTGCCGGCGCTCAAGGAAGCACAGGGCCCGGTCGGGCCTGGTCGCGGTCTTGGCCAGGGCCGCCGGCGCGCACCAGATGAACAGGGCGCCGGCCAGGCCGGGCTGCTCGAACTCGGCCAGGCCGTAGACGGGCGTGCCGGCCGGCAGGAAGCGGCTGGCGCCGTCGCCCCGGTTCCTGCCGTCCAGATCGCGGGTCAGGACCCCGCCGAAGCCCTGGCGCACCTGGATGCGCAGCACTTCGCCGCCGGTTGCGATCTGACCCTTGGCCACGTCCAGGGTGGTGGCGTCGGCCGTCAGGCCGGACCAGCGGTTGGCGATGTTTTTCGCGCTGGCGTGGGTGGCGGGCGCCTGGCTCTCGGGCTGGCCGGCGAAGGCCTCGCACACGGCGTACACCGCCAGGCGAGAGTTCCTGGCGGTCTGGCGCGCGCAGTTGCGCGGGGCCAGCAGCGCCGCGGCGCCGCCCGGGGCCGCTCC
>NZ_QHJY01000057.1 GCF_003185805.1 Caulobacter sp. D5 | reverse complement strand
CTCACCAGCAACTTCCCCCTCAGTCGCTCCGCGACAGCTCCCCCTTCAGGGGGAGCATCCGAGCGCCCGCAAGGGGAGAAGGAAGCCTACTTCCGCTCCACCGTCTGGCGCGCCATCGGGGCCAGTTTGGCGAGCAGCTTGTTCTGGGCGGCGAAGGGCACGCCTTCCTTGTCCATCGCCCACTGCAGGTTCTCGACCAGGGCGTTGAAGTCGCGGGGCGTGATGCCCTGGTCCTTGTGGGCCTGGGTCATATCCTTGCCGGTGTAGTCGCAGCCCCCGCCCAGCACGTAGCAGAACTGCTCGGTCAGGGTCCGCTTCAGGCGCACGACGTCGGCGGTGGCGAAGATGTCCTTGATGCGGGGGTCGGCGAGGTTGCGGTCCACCAGATCGCTGGTGATCCGGGCCAGGCCCTCGCGGCCGTGGAAGGCCTCGAACACCGCCTTGTCGCTCATCGGCGCCGCCCCGGCGTTGGCGTTGGACTGGACGTAGGGATCGACCGGCTGCTCGCCGGGCGGAACGGCGGCGTCCTGGGCCTGGGCAAGGCCCGAGAAGCCGAGGGCGAAACCAGCGGCCATGGCCGCGCGGAGGGCGTTGTGGCGGATCATGATCTGGCGCTCCTAGAAGCCGGCCTGCAGCGAGACATAGAGCCCGCGCTGGTCCTTGAAGGTGGCGATGTCGCCCAGGTCGACATAGGCCACGGTCACCGAGACGGTCTTGTTGACGGCGTAGGCGGCGAAGACGTCCACCCAGTCGCTTTCCTTGGCGAAGCCGAGGTTGTCGGGCTTGGTGCGGTACTCGGCCCCCAGCGCCAGGCGCTTGCTGACCAGCCAGCCGGCCGAGCCCTCGAACTGGGCCCGGTAACTGTCGTTCCTGTCGCCGCCGAAGCCCAGCAGGCCCGTCTGGTTGGCCTTGGTCAGCCGCACCGCGCCGTTGAGGATCAGGCTCTTGTCGAGCAGCAGCTTGGTGGCGGCCGCGTAGTAGTCGACGCCGCTGTCGTCCTTGCCGCCCACGGCCCGCACGATCGCGCCCTGGTCGTTCTTCTTCCACTGGGCGCCGACGGCCACCTGCGGAACCCAGGTGTCCTGGTCATAGACCAGGTCGCCCAGCACCCGCACCTTCACGCCGACCATGTCCTGCTTGAAGGTGAAACCCTTGCCGAGGCCGAGCTTGGCGCCCGTCGCGCCGGTGTCGAATTCCTGGCGGGCGAGCGACAGTTCGACCCGGTCGAACAGCCCCACCGCCCCGCCATAGGCGCGCAGTTCGTAGTCGGGCACGTTGACATAGGTGGCGTGGACCTTGCCGCCGACGCCGCGCGAGGTCTCGTTGCCGGCGATCACCGCCCAGGTCGAAAGACCGCCGCCGGCGCTTCCTTCCAGGGCGCTGACGCCGCCGGTCAGCAGCAGCTTGCCGCCGGGCTCCATCTCGCCGGCCAGGGCCGATCCGCCCCACAGCGCGCCCCCCAGCGTCACGGCGCAACCCGCGCCAGCCAGCGCCGCCGTCTTCGTCCTGCCCATGCCGCCCCGATCCCCGAAATCCATGCGGGCGACGCTAGGGGCAAGACTTTACGTAATCGTTAGAACATCTCGCCTACGGTTAGACTTCAGCGCTGCGACAATTTGTCCATCAGCTTCGGGGAAATCATGCGCAAGATCGTCGCCAGCTCGCTGAAAATCGCATCAATACTATTTTCGGTTGCGATTTTCTCGACGCACGCCATGGCGGCGGACCTCACGCTCTCGGTGCGCGGGAGCGACGGCAAGCCCGTGGCCGACGCCGTCGTCACCGTCTATCCCGGCGGCCAGCCGACCAAGGGGCCGATCAAGTTCGACTGGCCCTATCGCGTCGCCCAGCAGAACATCCAGTTCAACCCGTTCGTGCTGATCGTCCCGGCCGGCGCCGAGGTCTCGTTCCCCAACCTCGATAAGGTGCGCCACCACGTCTATTCGTTCTCGGCCGGCAACAGGTTCGAGCTGAAGCTCTACGGCCGCGAGGAAAACCGCGTCGTGCGCATGCCCGCCGTCGGCGTGGCGGCCATCGGCTGCAACATCCACGACCAGATGGTCGGCTTCATCAAGGTGGTCGACACCCAGTACGCCGCCAAGACCGACGCCTCGGGCAAGGCCGTGATCCGCGGCGCGCCGGACGGCCCGGTCGTGGTCAAGGTCTGGCATCCCTATCTGCGCGCCCCCAGGAACGAGAAGACCGTCCCGCTCGCCGCCCTGCGCGGCGCGGTCTCGCAGGACGTCTCGATCGAGCTGCGCGCCCCGGCGGCGATGAGCCACTAGGGCCGCCCGATGTTCCACCGTCTGCAGACCAGGCTGACCGTCCTCTACGCCGGGCTCTTCGCCCTGGCGCTGGGGGCGATCGCCGTCACCGTCTACCTGACGATCGCGGCCACGGCCCAGCAGGCGGTGCGCCAGGAGCTGGCCGCCACCGGGGGCGTGTTCGACCGCGTCTGGGCGCTGCGCACCCAGCGCCTGCGCGACGGCGCCGACCTCTTGTCGCGCGACTTCGGATTCCGCGCCGCCGTCGCCACCCGCGACGCCCCGACCATCACGTCCGCCCTGGCCAACCTGCGCGGCCGCATGGGCCTGGACCTGGCCGTGATGATGAACGTCGACGGCGAGCTGACCGGCGTCGATCCCTCCAAGCTCGACGCCGAACGCCTGTGGACCGCCCTCGACGCCGAGGACGGCGCCGGTGGCGTCTTCATGGTCGGCGGCGAGCCCTACCAACTGATCTCGGCCCCGATCCTGTCGCCCACCCTCACCGGCTGGGTCGTGTTCGGCGTCCGCCTCGACGATCGCGAGATGCGGGCGCTGGAACGGCTGTCGGCGATCCGCCTCGACGCCGACGTCTTCAGCCGTGAGACGGCGCGCGACGGCGAGCAATGGCGCGCCCAGGACGCCGATCGCCAGACCCCCGCCCTCACCGCCTTTGTCGCCCAGGCCCTGAAAGGAGACGGCGCGCCCGGCCGCGTCCAGGGTCCGGCCGGCGACGAACTGGTGCTGGCCAAGCCGCTGAAGGCCCTGGGCGGCGGCGCCTCGGCCCTGGTGCTGCGCTATCCCCTCGCCCTGGCCCTGGCGCCCTATCGCCTGCTGCTGGCCGCCGTGGCCCTGGCCGGCCTGGTCGGCGCGGCCCTGGTGATCGCCGCCAGCTGGATGCTCTCGCGGGGCCTCGCCCGTCCCATCGCCGAGCTCGACGCCGCCGCCCAGGAGCTGGAGCAGGGCCGCGAGGTGCAGGTCGCCGTCCAGACCCGCGACGAGATCGGCCGCCTGGCCGAAAGCTTCAACCGCATGGCCGACGGCATCCGTGACCGCGAGGCGCGGATCACCCACCTGGCCATGCACGACGCCGAGACGGGCCTGGCCAACCGCCACGCCCTGGAAACCGAGATCGCCGCTCGCATGGCCGCCGATCCGAGCCAGCCGGTGATCATCGGCGCCCTGGGTCTCGACCGCTTCACCTTCGTGCGCGGGGCCATCGGCTACGCCCTGGCCACCGAACTGATCGTCGAGATCGGCGAACGGGTCCGGTCCCACAATCCCGACGTCATGGTCGGACGGCTGACCACCTCGACACTCTGCGTCGTTTCCAGCTTCACCGACCTCGACGAGGCGGTCGCCGTCGTGACCTCGGCGACGCCGATCCTGGAAGCGCCCGTGCGCCTGGGCGGCGACCTGGTGGACATCCACGTCAGCAACGGCCTGGCCGCCGGCCGCCAGGGCGAGAGCGATCCCCACCGCCTGATCGAGCAGGCGATGATCGCCCTGGACCAGGCCCGCGACGCCGGCCGCAAGGCCGCCGCCTTCGACGAGACCGCCTATGGCGACCCGGCCAGCAACCTCTCCCTGATGAGCGAGATGCTGGAGGCCGTGCGCACCGGCGCCCTCTTCCTCAACCATCAGCCCAAGCTGGATTTGCGCACCGGCGCGATCACCGGGTCCGAGGCCCTGGTGCGCTGGATCCACCCCGCCCGCGGCTTCCTGGGTCCCGACCTCTTCGTGGGCATGGCCGAGGAGACCGGCCACATCCGCGCCCTCACCGACTACGTCATCGACCAGGCCATCGCCGACCAGCAGGTGCTGCGCGCCGCCGGCCACGACCTGCTGATGTCGGTCAACATCTCCGGCCGGCTGATCGACGATCTCGGCTTCGCCCGCCAGGCCATCGAGCGCGTCGCCCAGGCCGGCGCGCGCATGTGCTTCGAGATCACCGAGACCGCCGTGGTCGGCAACGCCGCCGTGGCCCTGCAGGTGCTTGAGCAGTTCGCCGCCGCAGGCATCGCCGTGTCGATCGACGACTACGGCTCGGGCCTGTCGTCCCTGGCCTATCTCAAGCAGATCCGCGCCGACGAACTGAAGATCGACAAGGCCTTCGTCATGGGCATGGACCGCGAGGCCAAGGACGCCCTGCTGGTCAAGTCGACCGTCGACCTGGCCCACAGCCTGGGCCTCAAGGTCGTCGCCGAGGGCGTGGAGTCGCGCGAGGCCCTGGCCATGCTGCAGGTCATGGGCTGCGACATCGCTCAGGGCTATCACATCGCCCGGCCGATGGGCCTGCCGGCCCTCACCGAGTTCCTGGCCGCCTGGGGGGCCGAGGAAGAGGCGGCAGATCCCCTGGCCAAGAAGGCCTGAATCTTCAGGCCTGCCGCTTCAGCAGGTCCAGCACGACGTGCAGGCTGTCGGCGATGTGGACGCACTTCTCGTGCATCTCCTCGGTCGGATCGAGGATGTCCGGGACCATGATCGTCATCATCCCCGCCCCGTGCGCCGCGCGGACGCCGGGATGGGAATCCTCCAGCGCCAGGCACAGCGCCGGATCGACGCCCAGCCGCTCGGCGGCCAGCAGGTACGGGTCCGGGAACGGCTTGTGCCGCGTCACGTCATGGTGGGCGACCACCGCATGGAAACGGGGCAACAGGTCGAAGCGGCCGAGATACCGCTCCACCGCCGGCAGGCCGTTCGAGGTGGCGATGGCGCGCGGCAGGCCCAGGTCGTCCAGGTGATCGAGGATCTCCTCGACGCCGTCCTTCAGCCGGATCTCGGCTTCCAGCAGCAGTTCGACGTCGCTCCACAGCCGTTCGAAGAACGGCTTGACCGGAAAGTCTTCGCCATAGAGCTCGCGCAGCATCACCGCGCACTCGGGATTGGTCTTGCCGACCATCGAGGCGTAGGTCGCCGCCGTGATCGGCGCGCCGAACACCTTGCCGGCGTCGATCATCGCGGCGCGATAGACGGTCTCGGTGTCGAGCAGTAGGCCGTCCATGTCGAAGACCACCGCCTCGACGCGGCGCGGGAAGCTCACTGGGCGAACTCCTCGGCGCGATAGCCCTGGAAGTAGAGCAGCGCCGTCAGCTCGGCATGATCGACCTTGGCGTGGGCCCGGGCCGCCACGATCGGCTTGGCGCGATAGGCGACGCCCAGGCCGGCGGCCTCGATCATCGCCAGGTCGTTGGCCCCGTCGCCCACCGCCAGGGCGTCGGCCGGGGTCAGACCCAGGGCGGCGGTTTCCTCGTTGAGGGCGGCCAGCTTGGCCTCCTTGCCGAGGATCGGGTCGCCGACCTCGCCGGTCAGGGCGTCGTCGGCCTCGATCAGCGTGTTGGCGCGGTTCAGGTGGAAGCCGGCGGCATCCGCCACCCGGCTCGTGAAGAAGGTGAAGCCGCCCGAGACCAGGGCGCAGCGGGCGCCGTGGGCGGCCATCGTCTTGACCAGGGTCTCGGCGCCGGGATTGAGCCGCACCCGCTCGTCGAAGCAGGTCTGCAGGGCCGTGGTCGCCAGGCCCTTCAGCATGCCGACCCGCTCGCGCAGCGCGCCCTCGAAGGCCAGCTCGCCGCGCATGGCGCGCTCGGTGATTTCGGAGACCTTGTCCTTGACCCCGGCGAAGTCGGCCAGTTCGTCCAGGCATTCGACGTTGATGATCGTCGAGTCCATGTCGGCGATCAGCAGGCGCTTCCGGCGGTTCAGGGCCGGCTGAATGGCGAAATCGACGGGCTTGTCGCCGATGGCGGCGATCACGCGCTCGCGGATCGGGGTCGGATCGGCGTCGAAGGTCACGTCGACCGCGTCGGGGCCGAGCGCGACGACCTCGCCGAGCGACAGAGCTGCGGCGAGGGTTTCGGCCTCCGGGCCGACGAGGGTCAGGACGTGCATGAACGGGGCGGCTAAGCCAGTCGCCCCGCCCCGTCAAGCAACTTGCAGAACGAACCCGCTCAGCCCGCCTCGATCCCGGTGCAGCGCTGCAGCAGGGCGACGCCGGCGCGCTTGCCCGCGGCCTCGGCAGACTCGCCCTCGGCCGGTTTGACGTTCTCGAACAGGAAGTCGAGCCCGTCCTCGTAGACCTTGCTGGCCTTGACGCCCTTCTGGGCGCCGTCCTCGAAGGCCTCGTCCATCATCGTGCGCCCCTTGGCCCCGAAGGCTTCGAGCACGAACTGCATGCCGCGCCCGTCGGCACCCTTGCTGGCAAAGACCTGCGGATAGCTGGTCGCCACCTTGCCCAGGATCACCAGCACCGCGCCGCAGCCGGCCTTCTCCTGAGGCGTCAGGTCGGGAGCCGGCGTGGCCGCCATGGCGGCGGCGGCGGCCGAAGGCGCCTTGGGCTTGCTGGGCGTGACCGCGGCCAGCGCCGAGCCGGCCGTCAGGGAGGCGACCATCGCGGCCGCAATCATGTATGTACGCTTCATGGACCAAGCCGCCCCATACGCAACCGTCGCAACGCCCTTCGCTGACGACTCGCGCGTCTGGATGATCGCCGGACCGACGGCCAGCGGCAAGTCGGCCTATGCCCTCGATCTGGCCGAACGCACCGGCGGCGAGATCGTCAACGCCGACTCCATGCAGATCTACGCCGGCCTGCGGGTGCTGACCGCCGCCCCCTCGCCCGAGGAGGAAGCTCGCGCGCCGCATCACCTGTTCGGCGTCGCCGACGCGGCCGACGGCTGGTCGGTCGGTCGCTGGCAGGCGGCCGCCGTCAGGATCCTGCACGACATCGCCGCCCGCGGTCGTCCCGCCATCGTCGTCGGCGGCACCGGCCTTTACTTCCGCGCCCTGACCCACGGCCTGGCCGAGGTGCCGCCGGTGCCCGAAAGCCAGCGCGAGATCTCCGGCCTGCTCTACGCCGCCCAGGGCGAGGCGGGTTTCCGCGACCTGCTGCGCCCGCTCGACCCCGCCGCCGAAGCCCGCATCGAAAGCGGCGATCGCCAGCGCCTGGTCCGCGCTCACGCCGTGGCCGTCGCCACCGGCCGGGCGCTGTCGGAATGGCAGGCCGACACCCGGCCCGTCCTGCTAGCCGGCGAATGGAGCGGCGTGGTCCTCGACCCGCCCCGCGCCGAGCTCTACGACCGCTGCGACGCGCGCCTCGCCCTGATGGTCGAGAACGGCGCCCTCGAAGAGGTCGCCGCCATGGAAGCGCGGGGCCTGGATCCCGCCCTGCCCGCGCTCAAGGCCGTCGGCTATCGCGAGCTGGCCGCTCACCTGCGCGGCGAGACCAGCCTGGACCAGGCCCTCGACGCCGCCCGCCAGGAGACCCGCCGCTACGCCAAGCGCCAGCTCACCTGGTTCAGGAACCAGACGCCGGACTGGCGAAAGCTCGCCCCGCTGCACAAAGGCTCGCAGGATCCAGGCGACTTGGCGTAAGGGCCTGGACCAGCCCGCCACAGGATTTTGCCCATGACCGAACTCGCCCGCCTCGCCGCCGCCGTCGCCGCTCGCCTGACCGAGCGCGGCGAGACCGTGGCCGTCGCCGAGTCCTCCGCTGGCGGGTTGATCTCGTCGGCGCTGCTGGCGACGCCGGGGGCCTCGAAGTTCTACGCCGGCGGCGCGGTCGTCTACACGGCCCGGGCGCGGCTGACCCTGCTCGACATTCCGCAGAAGGCCATGGACGGGCTGCGCTCGGCCAGCGAACCCTACGCCCTGCTGCTGGCCCGCGTGGCCGGCAAGAACCTGAAGGCGGCCTGGGGCCTGTCGGAGACCGGCGCCGCCGGGCCGGAGGGCAATCGCTACGGCGACGCGGCAGGGCATGCCTGCTTCGCGGTCGTAGGCCAGGAGCGAGAGGTCAGTCTTACCATCGAGACCGGAAAGGATGATCGGCAGGCGAACATGCAGCACTTCGCTGAGCAAGCTCTTGCCCTGCTTCTTGAGACCTTGGGCTGAAATTCGCGCCAGACCCGTTGCGACTTATCCGCCACGGGTCGTTTTTTGCGTCAAACCGCGCCTTGACGCCCTCAGGCGAGCATGGCATTCCCCGATCATCCATTTGGAGCAACACTCGTGCGCACCACCATGATCGTACTTATGGAGCGGCCGTTCACGGCGTGACCTCGAAGTCACGTTGATAGATCGGTCGCGCGCACAAAGGTCCTTCGGGGCCTTTTTTCTTTTCCGCCGCCTCCAAAGCCCAGCTTTCCACGTCCATCCGGGACTTCCGCCATGACCGCCCACCAGACCATCGAGAGCAACGCTCCCGCCGATGCCGCCAACCGCGCCATGACCGGCGCCGAGATCGTGGTCCGCGGCCTCGTGGACCAGGGCGTCGAAGTCCTGTTCGGCTATCCGGGCGGCGCGGTCCTGCCGATCTACGACGCGCTGTTCCACGAGCCGCGCCTGCAGCACATCCTGGTTCGCCATGAACAGGGCGCGACCCACGCCGCCGAGGGCTATGCGCGCAGCTCGGGCAAGCCGGGCGTCGTCCTGGTCACATCGGGCCCGGGCGCGACCAACGCCATCACCGGCATCATGGACGCCCTGATGGACTCGATCCCGATGGTCGTCATCACCGGCCAGGTCCCTACCCACCTGATCGGCACCGACGCCTTCCAGGAAGCCGACACCGTCGGCATGACCCGCTCGTGCACCAAGCACAACTACCTGGTCAAAGACGTCCGCGACCTGCCGCAGATCATCCACGAGGCCTTCAAGATCGCCACCACCGGCCGTCCGGGTCCGGTGCTGATCGACATCCCCAAGGACGTCCAGTTCGCCAAGGGCGAATACTACGGCCCGACCGAAGTCGCCTCGAGCCACGCCTATTCGCCGCGCATCAAGGGCGACGCCAGCCGCATCGCCGAGGCCGCCCGGATCATCGCGGGCGCCCGGCGGCCGATCTTCTATACCGGCGGCGGCGTCATCAACGCCGGCCCCAAGGCCAGCGAAGCCCTGCGTGAGTTCGCCGCCCTGACCGGCGCTCCGGTCACCTCGACCCTGATGGGCCTGGGCGCCTTCCCCGCCGCCGATCCGGCGTGGCTGGGCATGCTGGGCATGCACGGCACCTTCGAAGCCAACAACGCCATGCACGACTGCGACGTGATGATCTGCGTCGGCGCCCGCTTCGACGACCGCGTCACCGGCCGCCTGGACGCCTTCTCGCCGGGCAGCAAGAAGATCCACATCGATATCGACGCCTCGTCGATCAACAAGAACGTCCGCGTCGACCTGCCGATCGTCGGCGACGCCGGTTCGGTCCTGGAAGACCTGATCGAAGCCTGGAAGGCCGCCGGCCACCAGCCCAACAAGGTCGCCCTGACCGACTGGTGGGCCCAGATCGACGCCTGGCGCGCCCGCCAGTGCCTCGCCTACAAGCGCTCCGAGACGGTCATCAAGCCGCAGTACGCCATCCAGCGCCTGTACGAACTGTCCAAGGACAAGGACGTCTACATCACCACGGAAGTCGGCCAGCACCAGATGTGGGCCGCCCAGTTCTTCCGCTTCGAGGAGCCGAACCGCTGGATGACCTCCGGCGGCCTGGGCACCATGGGCTACGGCCTGCCCGCCGCCCTGGGCGTGCAGCTGGCCCACCCCAAGAGCCTGGTCGTCGACATCGCCGGCGAAGCCTCGATCCAGATGTGCATCCAGGAGCTGTCGACCGCGATCCAGTTCGACCTGCCGGTCAAGATCTTCATCCTGAACAACGAATGGATGGGCATGGTCCGCCAGTGGCAGCAGCTGCTGCACGGCGAGCGCTACAGCCACTCCTATTCCGACAGCCTGCCCGACTTCGTGAAGCTGGCCGAGGCCTACGGCGCCGTCGGCATCCGCTGCTCGGACCCGGCCGAACTGGACGCCAAGATCCTGGAGATGATCAACAGCGACAAGCCGGTGATCTTCGACTGCCGCGTCGAGAAGCACGAAAACTGCCTGCCGATGATCCCCTCGGGCAAGGCCCACAACGAGATGATCATGGGCGAGGTCGAGGACATCGGCAGCGTCATCGGCGAGGACGGCGCGGGGCTGGTCTAAGCTTGACAATTCATGGGCGCATTGAATGAAAATGCGCCTATGCCGATATTCGAGTGGGATCCGGAAAAGGCGAAGTCCAACTTTTCCAAGCATGACGTGGCCTTCGAGGACGCGACCATGGTCTGGACGGACCCGCTGCACGTGATCTACCCGGATAGGGTGGTCGACTACGAACAACGCTGGCATGCCGTGGGCGTAGTCGGTCTTGTGACTGTGCTGCTGGTGGTTCACATCTATGTCGGCGATGCTGGCGCGGAACGCGTTCGCATCATCAGCGCGCGAAAAGCGACTCCCTGGGAGCGCAAGGTCTATGAACAAGACAACGCTTAGCGACGAGCAACGCGAACGACTGGCCAGGCTGGACGCGTTACCTGACGACAGAATCGACACGACAGATATTCCGGAAGCGCCGCACGAAAACGCCCGCCTGGCGCGGCGTCCCGCACAAGGCCAAGCCCTGGCTCATCCGGACGCGGTAGCGCTCGACGCCGACCTCGTCGGCTGGTTCAAGGAACATGCGGGCGGCAAGCCCTATCAGACCGAAATCAACCGCGTGCTCCGCCAGTACGTGGCCAAAGCAGAAAAGAAACGCGCCTGATGACCGCCAACGTCCAACCCGCCCCCGCCTCGGCCTACGACCTCAGCCCCAACGAGCAGGCCGAGCAGACCGCGACCTTCGCCCTGCTGGTCGACAACGAGCCGGGCGTGCTGCATCGCGTGGTCGGCCTGTTCGCCGCGCGCGGCTACAACATCGAGAGCCTCACGGTCGCCGAGACCGACCGCAAGGCCCACACCAGCCGCATCACCGTGGTCACCCGCGGCACGCGCCAGGTGCTCGACCAGATCGAGGCCCAGCTGAACAAGGTGGTCAACGTGCGCCGGGTGCACGACGTGACCCGCGACCCCAACGGCGTCGAGCGCGAGCTGGCCCTGGTCAAGGTGCGCGGTTCGGGGCCCGATCGCGTCGAGGCCCTGCGCATCGCCGAGATCTTCCGCGCCAAGCCGGTGGACACCACGCTGGAGAGCTTCGTGTTCGAGATCTCGGGCGCGCCGTCGAAGATCGACAAGTTCCTCGACCTGATGCGTCCGCTCGGCCTGGTGGAACTTTCCCGCACGGGCGTCCTTTCCATCGAGCGGGGCGTCGAAGGGATGTAAGCCGTCATGGGCGTGATCGGACCGGCCGTCTTCGCGGGAGCCCTTCTCCTCGCTTTTGAGCCGCTTTCCGTTCAAGGCCAGCCGGTCGCGCCCGTCGCCCCTGCTCCGCCGCCGGATCCGGCGGTCTGGTGGTCGAACGAGATCCCCCGCCCCGCCTCCGAGGTCGAACCGCTGTCGGGCAGACGGCTTGGACGCAAGGAACAGCCCGTTCCCGTCGACAACGGCGTCGATCCCCTGCTCTACCGCCTGTGGGGCCTGCAGCCCCTGCAGATCCAACTGGTCCGTCGCGGCGAACTGGTGCTGGAAGCCTGGGCCCGCCCCGCGCGCGGCGTACGCCAGGCCGTCATTCGCGTCACCGTACGCCGCGACGGCCGCGCCTTCGTCCAGGCCCGCGCCGGTTTCGGCTGCTGCACGCCCGAGATCGGCCGCCGGATCGACATCAACGCCGAACTGCCTAGCGAACGCATCGCCGCCTTCAAGGCATTGGCGGGCGACCGCGCCTGGAGCCAGCCGCGCAGCGTGATCGTCGACTATGGCGGCGGCTCGATCGAGGCCCTGTGCGTCGACGGCGTCTCCTGGGACGTCACGCTCCTTGTCCCCGGCCAGGCCCGCCATCTACGGCGCGCCTGCGACGACGCCGAGGTCGGCTCGATCGCCGGCGTGCTTTCGGCTGTGGTCGGGGCGGCCGCCGGCCGCGATCCGCTGTTCGACGCGGTGCTGCCGCGCGGCGGAGACTTCTCGCGCCAGTCCAAGGCCTATGCCGACCTGATCGCCCAGGGCGGCCAGCTGAAGGCCGGAACCTCGAACCGACCGCAGCCGCCGGCCGTGCCGGTGGTCGATGACGACGAGCCGGAACCGCCCGTCGATACGCCCGTCACGCCTCCGGACACCGTCGCCCCGCCGCGCTGATCCGTAGGATCGTGCAATCAATGCGGAGCATCGCTCTACCGACTGGACGACCGGCCGGGGCATAGTGGCCTCGTACCGCCGCAGCTGCCTGCGGCGCTCCCCCAAATCAAAACCCAAAATCAAAGCCAGGCCATGACCCGCCACACGCCCCGTCGCGCGACGGCGGCTCCGCGTTGGTTCGCCGCCGCCCTGCTGGCGGCCGCCGCCGTCGCGACCGCCCTGCCCGCCCTGTTCTCGTCCGCTACCGCCTGGAGGATCCTGCCATGATGATCGACCACCTCCCCGTTTCCGGCGTCTGGTCCTCGCCCGATGGCCGCTACAGCCTTGAACTTCGCCCCGACGGCCGCTTCGTCGAGGTGCACGCCGAGCCCCGCGGCGTCTTCACCGGCGCCTACGTCCTGGTCGGCGAGACCCTGAAGCTGTTCGAAGACCACGGCGCGGTGATCACCGGCCGCCTCGCCGAGGGCCGCCTCAGCCTGGGGAGCGTTTGACGCTTCCCCTTCCCTACCGGGGTACGAGGCCCTATATTGGGATTGTCCGGCTTCGGCCGAACTATGGGGATAAACGCGCACGTAATAAGCGGACTGGACCCGGGTGCGATTCCCGGCGGCTCCACCAAATCTCTCCCGAGTTATCACGGGACTGCATGGGGCCGATCAGCATCGACAGACGTGTAAAGGTGTCTGCTTTCTCTCGGCATGGCCCACCGTTTCGGGCCTTTAAACTAAATGCGAACGATAACTTCGCTGAAGAGTTCGCCGTCGCTGCGTAATGCGGTGCAGGTGAATTCGCCTCTTAAGTCCTAGGGGTTCAGATCCTTAGGCGGGGCCCGGAGGGAGCCTGGCAACAGAATCCCTCCACTTCCCTGCTCATCCTGAAATTCGATCACCCGCCCCTTCGGCGCATTTTGCGTTGGGCTCAACTCACGCGAGGCAGGAGCATCGCGGCTAGGCTCCCGACAGCCGGGACCTTCAACGGCCGGGCCAGATGCGACACTCTCTAAAATAGTATGTGACTACCGCATGCGGGCGCCTTTGCCGGAGGCCCGCGACGGGTTACGCTGGCCCTTCGAATTTCGTTTTTGCTTAATCGAAGATCCATGGCCCGCACTCCTCCGACCGAAGACCTGATGCAGTACGAGGCCATGGCCCAGGACGCCCTGCGCGGCGTCGTGAAGGCTGCGCTGAAGAAGGCGGCCGCGCCCGGCGGCCTGCCCGAGCCGCACCACCTCTACATCACCTTCAAGACCCAGGCGGCCGGCGTCTCGGCCCCGCAGGACCTGCTCGGCAAGTATCCCGACGAGATGACGATCATCCTGCAGCACCAGTACT
This sequence comes from Caulobacter sp. D5, assembly GCF_003185805.1. Taxonomy (GTDB): domain Bacteria; phylum Pseudomonadota; class Alphaproteobacteria; order Caulobacterales; family Caulobacteraceae; genus Caulobacter. The sequence continues at coordinate 10,793 of NZ_QHJY01000057.1, read as the reverse complement.
GGGACCTCGCCCCCGGCGAGACCTTCTTCTCGGTGACGCTGAAGTTCGGCGGCCAGCCCAAGCGCCTGTCGATCCCCTATTCGGCCGTGACCCGCTTCTATGACCCGTCGGTGCAGTTCGCCCTGCAGTTCGAGGCCCCGGAAATCGAGCCGGCCCCGGTCGAGCCGGAACCCGAGCCGACCCCGCCTCCGGCCGATGGCGACGAGGCGCCCAAGATCATCTCTCTCGACCAGTTCCGGAAGAAGTAGGCCTTGAACGACGTCGTCTCGGAGGAGCAGTCCACTCTCACCGACGAGGCGATCCTCGCGCGCTTCAACGCCTCGAAGAACGCGCCGCCCAGCGCCCTGACGCTGGGCTTCAGGCTCATCGCCGTCAGCCAGGCCGAGCGCCGGGTCGAGATCGCCTTCGACGCCCGCGCCGACCTGCTGGCCAATCCGATGGGCCAGATCCAGGGCGGCTTCGTCTGCGCGATGCTCGACGAATGCATGTCGGTGGCCGGTCTGATCACCTCGGGCATGACCCACGTCGTGCCCACCCTCGAGATGAAGACCAGCTTCCTGCGGCCGGCCCTGCCCGGCCCGTTGCACGGCGTCGGCCGGGTGGTGAAGTGGGGCCGTACGGTCTGCTTCATGGAGGGCGAACTCCATGACGCCGAGGGCCGCCTGCTGGCGACCTCCACGGGCACGGCCCTGCCGACGCCCTTCGCCAAGTTCAAGAAATAGGGATCACGCGGAATGGGCCGAGCGGCGGGCTTTCTGGTCGGACTGGTCCTGGCCTGTCTGGCGATCGCGCCGGCCCGGGCCGAGAGCCCGTTCGACCACTGGGCCTCGGTGGTGATCGCCGGCGACTGGCGCGCCCATGGAGGCGGCTCGACCGAGGCCTTCGACAACGCCCGCCGCGATGTCGCCGAAAACCTGGTCGGCCTGGGCTTCCCCGCGCCGACGCAGTTCTCGGTCCGCCCCAAGCGCTATCGCAACCAGGCGCTGAACGTCTCGAACGCCAAGGCGATCGAGGACGGCCTGAGATCGGCGGCCAAGACCTCGACCGGCGGCTGCCTGGTCTACATCACCTCGCACGGTGCGCCTCAGGGCGTGATCATGGGCAAGAAGCTGCTGCGCCCGCAGGAACTGGCGGCGATGGTCGACGGCGCCTGCCCGGGTCGGCCGTCGATCGTGGTGATCTCGGCCTGCTTCTCGGGCGTCTTTGTGCCCTCGCTCGAACGCGACGACCGGATGATCTTGACCGCCGCCCGGCCCGACCGCACCTCGTTCGGCTGCGGCGAGAGCGATCGCTATCCCTATTTCGACGACTGCTTCCTGGGCGAGATCGGCAAGGCCCGCGACTTCGCCGTCCTGGGACGAGCGGTTCAGGCCTGCGTGGCCCGCAAGGAGATCGACACCGGCGCCAGCCCGCCCTCGGAGCCGCAGCTGTGGATCGGACCCGAACTGCGCCCCTTGTTGCCCCTCTATACCTTCGCCAAGGCCCGCAAACCGGCGCCCGCGCCGAACGCCGCGCCGCCATCGGCGGAAAATTGAACAGCTGCACACTGCTTGGCGTGATTTTCTTCCCGACGCCGGTGTCCCTCGCCTGACGAATTGGCCTAAGAAGACCCTTCTGACGCGTTAGCCGAAGAGGTGGGGTTCGTGACGTTGCGTATGTCGTCCAAGGCCGTGCGGTGCGCGGCGATCGTCGGCCTCTGGCTCATGGGGGCGAACGCCGCCACCAGTCAGGACGCCGCGCCGACGGCGACCGCGACGCCCGCCTCCACGGCTCCCTCGGTTCCCGCCGTCACGCCGCCCAGGCCGACCTTCCGCCGTGCGCCGGCGACGCCTGTCGCCCCCATCGCGCCGCCTCCGGTCGCCGCCGTTCCAGGCGTCACGCCCCTGCCCGCCCCCGAACTCGAAGCCTTCGTCGATGGCGCGGTGCGCCGGGCCATGGCCGAGGACCACATCGCCGGGGTCACCATCTCGGTCGTCCAGAACGGCCAGGTGGTGCTGAAGAAGGGCTATGGCGCGGCCAGCCTGGCGCGGGGCCGGCCGGTCGATCCTGACCGCACGCTGTTCCGCATCGGCTCGATCTCCAAGACCTTCACCTGGATCGCCCTGCAGAACGAGATCGACGCCGGCCGCATCCGTCCCGACGCGCCGATCAACGTCTACCTGCCCGAGAAGCTGCAGGTGCGCGACCAGGGCAAGAAGACGCCGATCCGGGTGCGCGACCTCTACACCCACACCGCCGGGTTCGAGGACCGGGTCCTGGGCCAGCTGTTCGAGCGCGAGGAGCGCCGCGTTCGCCCGCTCGACGTCTATCTGCGCCAGGAGCGTCCCAACCGGGTGCGCGAGCCCGGCGTGCTGCCGGCCTATTCCAACTACGGCGTCGCCCTGGTCGGCGCGGCCCTGGCCAACACCGGCGCCAAGCCGTTCGAGGACCTGATCGCCGAGCGGGTGATCGTGCCGGCCGGCCTGCAACGCACCACCTTCCGCGAGCCGCGCGCCTGGCGCGACGACCTGCCTGCGCCGATGGCCCCGGCCCTGGCCGCCGACCTCGCTGAAGGCTATCGCTGGACGCCCCTGGGCCTTGAGGCCCAGCCGGTGGAGTTCGTCGGTCAGATCGCCCCCGCTGGCTCGGCCTCGAGCACCGCGGCCGACATGGCCCGCTACATGACCCTGCTGCTGAACGGCGGGACGATCGATGGCCGCACCGTCTTCTCGCAGCGCGCCGCCCAGGCCTTCCGCACGGCCGGTTATCGCCCCGCCGCCGGCGCCGCCGGCTGGAACGCCGGCTTCCAGGACATTCCCCTGCCCGGCGGCCGCCGCGGCTTCGGCCACGCCGGCGCGACCCTGTGGTTCCATTCCAACATGGTGCTGGTCCCCGACCTGGGCCTCGGCGTCTTCATCTCGGTCAACACCGACACCGGCCAGGACCTGCCCGCCACCCTGCCCGCCTCGATCGTCGAGCGCTTCTATGCGCCGGCCCGCGCCGTGCCCGCGTTCACGCCCCTCAGCCCGGCAGCGGCGCTGGCCTATGAAGGCGACTACCTGACCGACCGCCGCGCCTATGGCGGGCTGGAAGGCTTCGTCGATCGCCTGATCGGCGTCGCCAAGGTCCGCGCCAGCGCCCAGGGCGGCCTGGCGATCACCAGCGACGGCCGCACCCGCCTCTGGATCCCGACCGACCGCGAAGACGTCTTCAAGGCCGCCGACGGCGCCGACCTGCTGGTGTTCCAGCGCGAGGACGGCGCGCCCGTGCGCTTCTTCGCGCCGTCGGGCGCATCCGCCTACGAACGGGTCGGCCCGCTTCTCCGCACCGGCGTACTGGCCGGCGCGACCCTCCTGGCGGCGCTGGCCTCGATCGCCACCCTGGCCGGCGTTTTCGTCCGCAGCCGTCGCGACACCCGCCAGACCACCAGCCAGGCCCGCGCCAGCCTGCTGCAGACCACCCAAGCCGTGCTGTGGCTGGTGGCCATCGCCTGCGTGGCCGCTTTTGCGGCAGGCTCGGGCGACGTGGCCGCAGTGGTCTTCGGCTGGCCCAGCGGCTGGCTGCTGACGGCCTCGGCCTGCGCCTTCATCGCCACGGTGCTGAGCCTCTTCACCCTGATCATGGCGCCGGTGATCTGGCGCGGCGGCCGTCGCGTCGACAGCTGGAGCGACCTGCGCAAGCTGGCCTTCACGATCACCGCCCTGATCTTCACCAGCTTCTCCATCGTGCTGGCGGCCTGGGGCTTCCTGGAATTCTGGAACACCTGATCCGGCACGGCCCGTGCAGGCTCTCCCCCGGTGGCGATACTGGGGGAGTTCGCGCGTGTCGAAACGGAACGTCTGCATCCTGGCCGGAACAGGCCTCGGCGCCTGGCTGGCGGTGACGCTGTTCTACGGCGCCTTCGGGGCCGAGCTGATCGAGCGCGCCTTCTGGTTCTACGCGGCCAACGCGTTCCTGGCGGCGGCGCTGGTCACCTTCGCCTTCCAGGCCACGGCAAGGCTGCTGCGCATTCCCCACAGCCGGCGGCTCTATCCGGCCATGGCCTTCGCCCTGCCGGGCGCGGCGGCCGCCAATCTGATCCTGCTGGGTTTCGTGCCCCTGGCGCCGGGCGCCGAGCCCTCCAGCCTGGGCCGCTACCTGGCCTTCCTGATCGTGCTTTACATCTCGATCGGCGCGTCAGCCCTCGAGCGTGCCCCGCAGAAAACGCGACTCTAGCTTCCGCACCACGATCACGATCCGCTCGCGCTCGCCCGCACGCCGCTCGACCAGCAGGCGGGCGACCTGGGCGTCGTCGTGGAACGCGTAGCCCTTGATGGCGTCGAGCAGCGCCTTGGCCAGGTTGTCGAGATCCAGCCACGGCGGCTCGCCGACGAACTCCATGCCGATCTCGACCGAAAACTCGCCCCAAGCCGGGCGCGAACCGCGCCAGGTCTTGCGGAAGAACTCGTAGATCAGCGGCTTGTAGTACTTGGCCTGGGTGGTCAGGCCGTCGACGACGATGGTCAGTTCGCCCCCGGCCTCACGCGCCCTGACCTTGCCGTGGTGGACCCAATCGTCCCGGTCGAGATCGTCCACGCTCAGAGCTTTTCGACCTTCACGGCGGTGCCGTAGGCCAGAACCTCGGTGACGCCTTCCATGATCTCGTTGGCGTCGTAGCGCATGGCGATCACGGCGTCGGCCCCCAGTTCGCGGGCGTGCTGCACCAGAAGCTCGTAAGCCTCCTGCCGGGCCGTCTCGGCCAGCTTGGTGTAGATCGACAGGTTACCGCCGAAGATCTGCTGGATCGAGCCGCCGATATTGCCGATCACGCTGCGCGAGCGGGCGGTCACGCCCCGCACCAGGCCAAGATGTTCGACGACGCGATAGCCGGGCAGATCGTTGGTGGTGGCGACGAGCATGGGATCCTCCTGAGCTCCGCCGGTATAACTAACGTCGTTGCGGCGCACCATGGCGTTGCGAAGGCGGCCCTCGGGGGGTAGACCGCCCGCATCATCGCTTGAGGATCCGCCGCATGACCGCCACGCGCACCGAGACCGACACCTTCGGTCCCATCGAAGTCGCCGCCGACCGCTACTGGGGCGCGCAAGCCCAGCGCAGCCTGGGCAACTTCAAGATCGGCTGGGAGAAGCAGCCGCTTCCGGTCGTCCGGGCCCTGGGCATCGTCAAGCGCGCCGCCGCCGAGACCAACCACAAGCTCGGCAAGCTCGACGCGGCCATCAAGGACGCCATCGTCCAGGCCGCCAACGAGGTCATCGAAGGCAAGCTGAACGACCACTTCCCGCTGGTGGTGTGGCAGACCGGTTCGGGCACCCAGTCGAACATGAACGCCAATGAGGTGATCTCGAACCGCGCGATCGAGATCCTGGGCGGCGAGATGGGCACCAAGAAGCCCGTCCACCCGAACGACCACGTCAACATGAGCCAGTCGTCGAACGACACCTATCCGACGGCGATGCACGTGGCCTGCGCCGAGCAGATCGTCTCGGACCTGCTGCCAGCGCTGAAGCACCTGCACGCGGCCCTGAAGGCCAAGTCGGAAGCCTGGGCGCAGATCATCAAGATTGGCCGCACCCACACCCAGGACGCCACCCCGCTGACGCTGGGCCAGGAGTTCGGCGGCTACACCCAGCAGGTCGAGAACGGCATCGAGCGCATCGAGCAGACCCTGCCCAAGCTGATGCAGCTGGCCCAGGGCGGCACCGCCGTCGGCACCGGCCTGAACGCCCCGATCGGCTTCGCCGAAGGCGTGGCCGAAGCCATCGCGGCCATCACCGGCCTGCCCTTCACCACCGCCCCGAACAAGTTCGAGGCCCTGGCCGCCCACGACGCCATGGTGTTCAGCCATGGCGCCATCAACACGGTCGCCGCCTCGCTGTTCAAGATCGCCAACGACATCCGCTTTCTGGGCTCGGGCCCGCGCGCGGGTCTGGGCGAACTGGCCCTGCCGGAAAACGAGCCGGGCTCGTCGATCATGCCGGGCAAGGTCAACCCGACCCAGTGTGAGGCGCTCACCCAGGTCTGCGTGCAGGTGTTCGGCAACCACGCCGCCCTGACCTTCGCCGGCTCGCAAGGCCACTTCGAGCTGAACGTCTTCAACCCGGTGATGGCCTACAACTTCCTGCAGTCGGTGCGCCTGCTGGCCGACGCGGCGATCAGCTTCACCGACAACTGCGTGGTCGGCATCGAGCCGCGCATCGACAACATCCAGAAGGGCGTCGAGAACTCGCTGATGCTGGTCACGGCCCTGAACGGCCGCCTGGGCTACGACATCTGCGCCAAGATCGCCAAGACCGCGCACAAGAACGGCACCACCCTGCGCGACGAGGCCGTCGGCGGCGGCTATCTGTCGAACGAAGAGTTCGACCAGTACGTCCGTCCGGAAAACATGGTCTCGCCGGGCTGAACTTGATCCTCGACTTCCAGCGCGATGGGGCGGCGTATTTTCCCGCCGTCCTGTCCCCGGAGGCGCTCGAGCGTCTCCGGGCGCTGGCGGACGAACGCATCGCCCGCAAGCCGGGCGCCCGCCTCGACGCCGGCGACCAGGGCCTTTCCGCCCTGCTCTCTTCCAAAGGTCCGATCGGGACCCTGGCGACCCGCCTGACCTCGGCTGCGGCGCGCCCGGTGCGGGCGACGATGTTCGACAAGACCCCCGACGCCAATTGGTCGGTCGCCTGGCACCAGGACCGGGTGCTGCCCGTGGCCGAGCGGATCGAGGTCGAGGGCTTCGGCCCCTGGTCGGTCAAGGACGGCCTGTTGCATGTGGCCCCGCCTTTCGAGATCCTGGCCCGCATGGTCACCCTGCGCGTCCACCTCGACTCCGTCGATCTCGGCAACGCGCCGCTGAAAGCCGCGCTCGGCAGCCATCGCCTGGGCCGCGTGCCCGCCGACGCCGCCACGACGGTCGCCGCCGACGGCGAGATCATCACCTGCGAAGCCCAGGCCGGCGACGTCTGGGCCTATTCGACGCCTATCCTGCACGCCTCCGACCGCGCCGAGCCGCCCCGCCGCCGGCGCGTGCTGCAAGTCGACTACGCCGACTTCGACCTGCCCGGCGGCCTGGCCTGGGCGGCGGCTTGACCGGGCTCGTCCGCCCCTACTGGATCGAGGCCCGCTTCGAGCGTGGCGCGAACTGGAACGCCGGCGTCTATCCGTTCAACCTGCCGGTCGTGCGAGGCCTCGACACCCTGGCCTTCCACCCGCGCGTGACCTTCCTGGTCGGCGAGAACGGCTCGGGCAAGTCGACCCTGATCGAGGCCCTGGCCGTGGCCTGGGGCTTCAACGCCGAGGGCGGATCGCGGAACTTCAATTTTTCCAGCCGCGCGTCGCATTCGGCCCTGCACGCCCACATCCGCCCGATCCGCTCGACCATCCGCCCGCACGATGGCTATTTCCTGCGCGCGGAAAGCTTCTTCAACATTGGCACGGCGATCGAGGAGCTGGACCGCGAGCCAGGCGGCACGCCGATCATCAACAGTTATGGTGACCGCTCCCTGCACGAGCAGTCGCACGGCGAGGCCTTCTTCGCCCTCTTCGACAACCGCTTCCGCGGCGACGGCCTCTACATCCTCGACGAACCGGAAGCAGCCCTGTCGCCCACCCGGCAGCTGTCGTTCCTGGCGCGGCTGCATGAACTGGTGCTGGCGCGCTCTCAGTTCATCATCGCCACCCACTCGCCGATCCTGCTGGGCTATCCGGACGCCTGGATCTACCAGGCCTCCGAACGCGGGCTTGAGAGGGTGGAGTACGAGGACACCGAGCACTTCCAGGTGACCCGCAGCTTCCTCAACCGCCGCCAGACCTTCCTGGACGTGCTGCTGTCGAGCGACGACGAGGCGTGATAGCCTTCGAGCCATGGGCAAACCCGAACTCGACATCACGCCCGGGGGCGTCGATCCGGAACTGCTGGCGCAGGCGCAGCGGCTGGGGATTTCGGTCGCCGGCATGAGCGAGACGCAGCTTCGGCTGCACTTGCAGAAGGTGGATCCGGCCGGCGCCGAGGAACGGGCGCGGCGATGGGCGGAAGAGAACGCCGAGGCGATCGCGCACTATCGTGAACGGGTGGAAGGCAGCGGCGCCTTTGGGGACGACCTGCGCAGGTGGTGATCCGCCAGTTCGACGTCTTTCCCAATCCCTCGATCCGCACCCGTGCGGTCGCACCCTATGTCGTCGTGCTTCAGTCGCACCACGCCGGGGACCTTCCCACGATCGTCGTGGCTCCGCTGTATTTGCCGGAAAGCGCCCTGCCGCTCAGCGAACTGTCGGCCGAGGTCGAGATCCAAGGCCAGGCGCTTCTAGCCTTCATTCCCGAACTGGTCGGTGTTTCGACCATGCTGCTCCGCCAGCGCATAGCCTCCCTCGCCGCTCACGAAGACGCCATCCGCCGCGCGCTCGACCGGCTGTTCACCGGCTTCTGAGCCTCCGTCCTGACTGCGTCAGGCCGGAAGCTCAGATCTTCTGCCTCGGCGCATTTTCTCACGACGAACCGGTAGCCGCTTCGTCGGAAAATGCTCTAGCGCTTGACCACCGTGCGGCCGATCGGGGCCAGGGCGATCCAGGCCAGTTGCAGGTCCTTGATGGCGAACGGGATGCCGATGATGCTGACAGCCTCGGCGACCGCGATCAGCAGGTGGCTGAGCGCGATGTACCAGCCGCCCAGCACGAACCAGATCACGTTCAGAACGAAGCCCAGCGGACCGGTGCCCAGGTCGCTGCGCCCCGTGACGAGGTCGCGGCTGACGATCTCCTTGCCGAACGGCCAGAAGGCGAAGCCGGCGATGCGCCAGGCCGCGCCCGCATAGGGCAGGCCGACGATGGTGATGGCCAGCAGGAGGCCGCCCAGCAGCCAGAGGCAACCCGAAACAAAGCCGCCGAGGAAGAACCAGAGCAGGTTGAGAATGAAGCGGATCATCGCGGTCCTTTCGTCTCCGTCCGAGATTTGGGACGTCGCCACGCCGTTGTCGAGCTTGCGGACGCGACCTTACGGCGAATTCACCGCAGCAGTTGCCAGCGTTTGGCCCAACGGCCCTTGCCGAAGCGCGACAGGGCCAGGAGGTAGAGGCCGGCATAGACGACCACGCCCAGGCCGATCAGGGCCCAACTCCAGGGGCCGGGCGCATGCCAGGTCGGCGCCGTGGTCAGCCAGTCGTGCGGCGGAGCGGTCAGCTCCAGCCACAGGCCGCCGACCCAGGCGACCGAGAACAGGGCCACCACGGGATAGCGCAGCACGGGGCTCTTCTGGACGAGCAGCAGGAACTGGACGAACAGCGCCGCGCCGGCGGCCGCGAGGCCGGCCAGCCAGGGCTGCCAGGCGCCGGGCGTGAAGCGCGCCGCGCCGAGACCGGCGAAGGCCGGGGCCCACAGCAGCGGGCCGAAGAACAGCAGGATCAGGGCGAAGCCGACCAGCACCCCGACGCCGCCGCCGATCACCTTGCCCGCCGCCTCGCCGGCCGCGTGGGCGCCGTGGTGACGGTCGTGACCGTGGGGGTCGCCGGAGGGATTGTAGCCCTGCGCCATCAGGCCCGGCGGCTGACCGCGAAGTCGGCGAGGCTTTCGAGGCTCTCGCGCCAGTCGTTCTGCGGGAAGACCGCCAGGGCCGCCTTGGCCTTGTCGGCGTGCTCGGCGGCGAGATCCAGGGTGGCGTCCAGGGCGCCGGTGCCGATGATCAGCTCGCGGGCGCGGCGGAAGTCGGCCTCGGTCTGCTCGCGACGGCCGATGGCCCGCTCCCAGAACTCGGCCTCGCGCGGGCCGGAGCGGGCGATGGCCAGCAGCAGCGGCAGGGTGGCCTTGCCTTCGCGGAAGTCGTCGCCGGCGTTCTTGCCCAGGGTCTCGGTGGCGCCGCCGTAGTCGAGGGCGTCGTCGGCCAGCTGGAAGGCCAAACCGAGGCTCATGCCGTAGTCGCGCAAGGCCTTGGACTTTTCGGCGTCGACGCCGGCCGACACCGCGCCCGCCTCGGCGGCGGCGGCGAACAGCTCGGCGGTCTTGGCCGCGATGATCTCGAGATAGAGCGCCTGCGACAGGTTGAGGTCGTGGCTGCGCATCAGCTGCATCACCTCGCCCTCGGCGATGACGCGGCTGGCCTGGGCCAGGATCTGCAGGGCGCGCATCGAGTCGGTCTCGACCATCAGCTCGAAGGCGCGGGCGAACAGGAAATCGCCGACCAGCACGCTTTGCGCCGCGCCCCAGATCAGGTGGGCGGCGACCTTGCCGCGGCGCAGCTGGCTGCCATCGACCACGTCGTCATGCAGCAGGGTGGCGGTGTGGATGAACTCGACGGCCGCGGCCAGCTTCAGGCAGTGGTCGTTATCGGAACCGGCCAGACGCGCGGCGGCCACGGTCAGCAGCGGGCGCAGGCGCTTGCCGCCGGCGGCGATCAGGTGCTCGGCCAGGGCCGGGATCACCGGCACGTCGCTCTGCATGCGGTCGGTGATCAGGCTGTCGACGCCCGCCATGTCGGCGGAGGCCAGGCGCACGAGACGATCCACCGATCCCGGTTGTCGGGCGAGGGTCGCTGCAGCTGCGTCCAAGACCATGTACTCCTCAGGCGACGCCACGCGCGGCGCCAGGACCGTTGCGAGCGACAATGGTGGCGGGATAGGTCAGGGTCAAGGCGAGCACAAGGCCCGAAACGTTGTCAGACCCCTCCTCAGTTCCCTCCGTCACCGAAGATCGCGTGCTGGACGGACGCGTCAAGCTTCGCCAATCGGCGGCGGGATACCGGGCCGGGCTCGACGCGGCCCTGCTGGCGGCCGCCTGCGACGCGGGCGACGGCGATCGCGTCATCGAGGCCGGCTGCGGCGTCGGCGGGGCCCTGCTGG
>NZ_QHJY01000478.1 GCF_003185805.1 Caulobacter sp. D5 | reverse complement strand
CTGGCCGAAGCTATCGGCGCGCATGGGGCGCACCTGCCCCAGCGGCTGGCGGAGACAGCCCCGGCCGTCCGCGCGGCCCATCCGGCCTGGCGGGTCACGGCGGCGGCGCACGATGCTGCGGCGGCTCGAGCGGCCGAGTTGGCGGGAGTCGAGGCGCTGGTGGTCTCGCCGGTCTTTCCGAGCAACAGCCCCTCGGCCGGAACGCCGCTGGGCGTCGAGGGTCTGGCGGTGATCGCCGCCAGCGTCGCCCTGCCCGTCTACGCCCTGGGCGGCGTCAATGCGAAAACCGCCGACGCGCTGGTCGGCGCGGGCGTCTATGGTCTGGCTGGGATCGAGGGGTTCGGCGCCTAGGCGCCGAAGATCAGAACTTGAACGCCGTCTCGAGCTTCACGCGCGGGGCAGGCTCGCGGGTTTCGTTCTTGCGGGCGGCCACGGCGGGATTGTTCTCGCCCAGGGCCACGGCGCCGCCGACGCGGATCGACGGAGTGACCTTGAAGTAGGCCCCGGCCTGGACGTCCTTCAGCTCCATGTCGCGGCCGACGGGCTGGTCGAGGTCGAGCTTGAGGCCCCACTTGCCCTTGCGGGCGTCGAATTCCAGGGTCTTCTTCGGGCCTTGCGGGCTGAAGGGCGCGCCCTGCGAACCGGTGAAGTCGTTCTTTACGGTGAAGTCGGCGGTGGCGGGCGCGGTGCGGGTTTTCGTCTGGGCGTGCGCGATCGAGGCCGATCCCGTCAGGATCAGCGCGGCGGCGGCGCCTGCCATCACGAATTGGGTCGCGACCTTCGTCACTCGACACCTGTCCCCAAAATTACCCCTGCCCGAACCCAATATAGGCACGGACACCCTGAACGCCGAATAAAGGCCTGAATACAACGCGGTCAACAGGGCTTGGATCACGCGGATCGTCGCAGGTTACGATTCAAGCGGCGCCTGTGGCGGTCATGTCACGCGATTCCTGTTTTGACGCGGCGCGGCCATGCTATAGAGCCGTTCCGGCTGCGGGGGCGCGCCAGAGCTGCGCGCACGCGCCGGCAGACATTTGGAGCAAGGTACTATGGCGTTTGAGCGTGGGTCGGTGTTGCGCGGCGTCGCCGCTGGCGTTCTGGCGCTGTCGGTTCTCGGCGTTGGCGCTTGCAGCAGCAACAAGCCGCCCAAGACCTTCACGACCCAGAGCGAAGAGCCGGGCTTCCAGCCCTTCGGCCTCTTCAAGAAGAGCGCGCCCAAGGCCGCCCCGAGCGAAGGCTCGATCGGCGTCAACGGCTTCCTGTGGCGCGCGTCGCTGGACACCCTGGCGTTCATGCCGCTGGCCTCGGCCGACCCGTACGGCGGCGTGATCGTCACCGACTGGTACGTGAACCCGGAAAAGCCGGAAGAGCGGTTCAAGGCGACCGTCTACATCCTCGACACCCGCCTGCGCGCCGATGGTCTGAACGTGACCATCTTCAAGCAGGCCAAGGACGCTTCGGGCGCCTGGGTCGACACGGCGGCCGCGGACCAGACCGCGACCGACATCGAGAACGCCATCCTGACGCGCGCGCGCCAGCTTCGCCTCTCGAACATCAAGAACTAAGGACCTTTCGTCCTTCGCACGCCTTTCGGGAGCTCCCTGGCGACAAGGGGCTCCCGTTCGCATATTTAGGCGCGCCCATATTTAAGCGCACTCTGGCCGCGAAACCGCTTATGACGTCTGCGGAACGCGCCCCAGAGCCTGCGTAGCAGGCTCTGGAATCAAACATTAGAGCGCGCCCGGGCGGGTTAACCGCCTACACTTAACCCTGGCGCGCTCTCGCGCATCGACCGCAAGCATCTCTGGTTTCCATGGCCCGCTACAATCCCAAAGACACCGAGCCGAAGTGGCGTGAACGCTGGGCGCAAGCCGAGACCTTCCTGACGCCGATCACCCCGGATGCGCGGCCGAAATACTACGTGCTCGAGATGTTCCCCTATCCGTCGGGGCGCATCCACATGGGCCACGTGCGCAACTACGCCATGGGCGACGTCGTGGCCCGCTACAAGCGCGCCCAGGGCTTCAACGTGCTGCACCCGATGGGCTGGGACGCCTTCGGCATGCCGGCCGAGAACGCGGCCATGGAGCGCGGCGTCCACCCCAAGGGCTGGACCTACGACAACATCGCCGCCATGCGCGAGCAGCTGAAGGCCCTGGGCCTGTCGGTCGACTGGTCGCGCGAATTCGCCACCTGCGACCCGGAGTACTACGGCAAGCAGCAGGCCTGGTTCCTGCGCCTGCTGAAGCGCGGCCTGGTCTATCGCAAGGAAGCCTCGGTCAACTGGGACCCGGTCGACATGACCGTGCTGGCCAACGAACAGGTCATCGACGGCAAGGGCTGGCGCTCGGGCGCGACCGTGGAGAAGCGCAAGCTGACCCAGTGGTTCCTGCGCATCACCGACTACGCCGACGCCCTGATCGACGGCCTGAAGACCCTGGATCGCTGGCCCGAGAAGGTCCGCATCATGCAGGAGAACTGGATCGGCCGGTCCAAGGGCCTGCGGTTCAAGTTCCAGTTTGATGGCGAGGCTCCGGACGGCCTGGCCGAGGGGCTGGAGGTCTACACCACCCGTCCCGACACCCTGTTCGGCGCCAGCTTCGTGGGCATCGCCCCCGAGCACCCGCTGGCCGAGCAGCTGGCGGTCGAGAATCCCGACCTGCAGGCCTTCATCGCCGAGTGCCGCAAGGGCGGCACTTCGGAAGCCGACATCGAGGGCGCCGAGAAGCTGGGCCGCGACACCGGCCTGCGGGTGAAGCACCCGCTGGACCCGTCGATCACCCTGCCCGTCTGGATCGCCAACTTCATCCTGATGGACTACGGCACCGGTGCGATCTTCGCCTGCCCGGCCCACGACCAGCGCGACCTGGACTTCGCCCGCAAGTACGACCTGCCGGTCAAGCCGGTGGTGCTGCCGGCGGGCGCGGATCCGGCCGAGTTCACGGTCGGCAAGGAGGCCTATGTCGGCCCCGGCAAGATCTTCAATTCGGAGTTCCTGGACGGGATGGACGTCGAGGCCGCCAAGGCCGAGGCCGTCTCGCGCATCGAGGCCGCCGGCCAGGGCCAGGGCGCGACCGTCTATCGCCTGCGCGACTGGGGCGTCTCGCGCCAGCGCTATTGGGGCTGCCCGATCCCGGTCATCCACTGCGAGGCCTGCGGCCCGGTGTCAGTGCCGGAGGACCAGCTGCCGGTGGTGCTGCCCGAGGACGTCACCTTCGACCCCAACAAGCCGGGCAACCCGCTGGTGCGGCACCCGACCTGGAAGCATGTCGCCTGCCCGTCGTGCGGCGCCCCGGCCGAGCGCGAGACCGACACGCTGGACACCTTCGTCGACAGCAGCTGGTACTTCGCCCGCTTCACCGATCCGACCGCGGCCGAGCCCATCGACAAGGCCTGCGCCGACCACTGGATGCCGGTCGATCAGTACATCGGCGGCGTCGAGCACGCCGTGCTGCACCTGCTGTACGCCCGCTTCATCACCAAGGCGCTGAAGGACGAGGGCCTGCTGTCGGTGGACGAACCGTTCGCGGGCCTGTTCACCCAAGGCATGGTCACCCACGAGGCCTACAAGAACGAGGCCGGCGAGTGGGTCGAGCCGTCGGACGTGGTGATCACGGCCGAAGGCAATAGCCGCACCGCCAAGCACGCCAAGACCGGCGCGCCGATCCTCATCGGCGACATCGAGAAGATGTCGAAGTCCAAGAAGAACGTCGTCGCTCCCGAAGACATCTTCGAGGCCTACGGCGTCGACGCCGCACGCCTGTTCGTGATGAGCGACAGCCCGCCCGAACGCGACGTGCAGTGGACCAACAGCGGCGTGGAGGGCTCCTGGCGCTTCACCCACCGCCTGTGGAACGAGTTCGACAGCCAGCCGACCGGCGACTTCGCCCATGACGAGGCCGACGAGACGGCCCTGGCCCTGCGCAAGGCGGCCCACAAGCTGATCGGCTTCGTCACCGACAGCATCGAGGGCTTCCGCTTCAACAGCGGCGTGGCGCGCCTGTACGAGTTCCTGAACGCCCTGAAGGCTGCTCCGGCGGAAGGCGCTTCGGAAGCCGTGCTGGCGGCCCGCGCCGAGGCGCTGGACATCCTGGCCCGCCTGGTCGCCCCGTTCACCCCTCACCTGGCCGAAGAGGCCTGGGTGCGCCTGGGCCGCGAGGGCATGGTGGTCGATGCGTCCTGGCCCAAGGCCGATCCGGCCCTGGCCGCCGACGACGAACGCGTGCTGCCGATCCAGATCAACGGCAAGCGCCGCGGCGAGATCAAGGTCAAGGCCGGCGCCCCGGACGACGAGGTGCAGAAAATCGCTCTGGCGGATCCGGGCGTCATGGCCCACCTTGAGGGGGTCACGGTCCGCAAGGTGATCGTGGTCAAAGACCGCATCGTCAACATCGTGGCGAACTGATCCATGAAGCGTCTCCTGGCGGCCGCCGCCCTCCTTTCGACCCTGGCTCTGTCGGCCTGCGGTTTCACCCCGCTCTACGCCCAGCACGGGGTCACCGGCGGGCTCGGCGCGATCGAGGTGGTGGCGGCCGAGGGCCGCGCCGGCTACCTGCTGCGCGAGCAGCTGGAAGACGCCCTGGCGCGCAACCCCAGCGTCCTGCCCTCGCACCGTCTGAGCTACACGGTGAAGGAAAACCGCTACGCCCGCGGCGTGCGCGTGGACAACGTGGCCAACCGCTACGAGCTCAACATGAAGGTCGACTGGAAGCTGGTCGACGCCACGACCGGCTCGGAGGTCCGCAAGGGCCAGACGACCGCCGTGGTGACCTACGACTCCGCCGACCAGCCCTATGCGGCCATCGCCGCCCAGCAGGACGGCCAGGAACGGGCCGCCGCCGAGGTGGCGCGCAAGATCCAGCTGGACCTCGCCGCCTGGCTGGCCGGCAAGGCGCCCGCCTGACCTCGTGGCCATTCTTTCCAAGCGGCAGGACGTCGAGCGGTTCCTGAAGGATCCGACGCCCGACGTCCGGGCCGTCGTCATCTACGGCAAGGATCGCGGCGTCGTGCGCGACCGCGCCACCCAGCTCGCCCACAAGGTGGTCGAGCGGCCCGATGATCCCTTCGACACCGCCCTGCTGACCGAGGGCGACCTCGACAGCCAGCCGGGCCGTCTGGAAGACGAGCTGGCCGCCCTGTCGATGATGGGCGGCAAACGTCTGGTGCGCCTGCGGCTGATGGGCGAGAAGGCCGGTCCCGACAAGCAGGCCGCCGAGGCCCTCACCGCCCATGTCGAGGGCCGCCTGAACCCCGAGGCCTTCTTCCTGGTCGAGGCCGGGGCCCTGGGCCGCGACTCCGCCCTGCGCAAGACGGGCGAGAAGGCCAACGGCTGCTACGTCATCCCTTGCTACGAGGACGAGGTCGGCGACATGGCGCGCCTGACCCGCGACGCCCTGTCCCGGGACGGCGTCAGCCTCAACGGCGAGGCGCTGGACCTGTTCGTCAACCGCCTGCCCAAGGAGCGCGGCGTGGCCCGCGCCGAGATCGAGCGGCTGGCGCTGTACCTCGGCCCCAACAGCGGTGTGGTCGCCACACCGGCCGACCTGACCGACTTTCTCGGCGTCGAGCCCGAGGCTTCGCTGAGCGACGCCGCCGCCGACGCCTTCGGCGGCCGCATCGGTCCCGCCCAGGCCGGCCTGCGCCGCGCCGCCCAGGAAGGTGAAGGCGGCCCGGCGGCGGTACGGGCCATGGGCTACTATCTCGGCCGTCTGCGCCGCACCCTGACCCTGCACAAGAACGGCGTGGACCTGGGGGCCGCCGCCAAGGCCTCGGGCGTGTTCTGGAAGACCGAACGCGAGTTCCTGCGCCAGGCCCGCGCCTGGTCGCTCGAACATCTCCTGACCGTGCAGCAGGACATCCTGACCGCCGACAAGGCCTGCAAGACCTCCGGCTCGCCCGACCAGCTGATCGCCGAGCGCCTGGCCCTGCAGATCGCCGGCCGCGCGCGGCGGCTGGGGCTGTAGGCTGAATCGATATTCGCGGCCGCGTCTCTACCGTTTGCCGCACACAACGATCGCCTTCCTGGGCCTTGCGCCCAGGACCCATCGTTCAACCTGCTCAAACCTTGGCAGTACGGTGGAGGTCTGAGCGGTCGCCGGCATGGTCCCTCGCCACAAGGGCGAGGGAAGCCGCCGTGGGCGAACGACGAGCACCAAGCTCGCCGGTTCCGCACCTGAATGTCGATCCGAACCCGGCAGGAGGCTATGCCTTCCGGGCGAGATCGAGATTCGGTCGCGCTGGCAAAGCTTTTCGGACTCGGAGGCCATGCTGCTTGTGGAAAATGATCGCCGCACGGACGACCAATTCAACCCGCCGAACCTCACGTTTTCCTTGTATCACAAGGGTTTAAAACGAATTTCCGGCCGCCCTGCCCTCGCCTGTGACGAACGGCGCGACCCAGGATACGGCCGCGCCTTCTTCCGTGCGTGACAGAAGACCCTCAAGACGCCTGGTTCAGGCGCCCCGGGTCAGGCGGTTGCAGAGGTCGTCGAGCTGCTCGAGCGTCGCGTAGCGGACGATCAGCGAACCGGCGCCGCCGCGATGGTCGATCTCGACGTCGAGGCCGAGCACCGACGACAGGTCGGCTTCCAGAGCCTGGGTGTCGGTGTCCTTGGCGCGCGGCGCCTTGGGCGCGCCGCCGG
>NZ_QHJY01000477.1 GCF_003185805.1 Caulobacter sp. D5 | reverse complement strand
CCAGCGACTGCTCGTCCAGCCGCGCGCCGGGCGCCAGCTCGCCGAGGATCAGGTCGAGCAGGATCTTCTCGTAGACCTTGGCCTTCTGCAGGTCGGGCGACCAGTCCTCCAGGCCCGACGACGAGCAGACGTCCAGCACCAGCATGCGCGACCGCGCGCCGCCGGCGACACCGTCGTCAGGGGCCCGCAAGGGCGAAGGCTGGCGCACGAAACCGCTCCCGAAGGTTGTCTTCGGACTGATAGGTAAGCTGAAATGTCAGTTTCGCCTAGTGGCTTCGCACCCGTAAGGGTGCGGGCTCAGGCGGTCCGGCCGGGCCTCGAAGGACGCACGGCGCTGGAAACACCTCAGACGCCCTGCATCGGCGGCTGGAACAGACCCGTCGGCGAGGCGGTGAACACCTCGCAGCCGTCTTCCGTCACGCCGATCGAGTGCTCGCACTGCGACGACAGCGACTTGTCGCGGGTCACGGCCGTCCAGCCGTCGCCCAGCACCTTCACCGCCGGCTTGCCCAGGTTCACCATCGGCTCGATGGTGAAGAACATGCCCGCCTTCAGCACCGCGCCCTGACCGGGACGGCCGAAGTGCAGGATGTTGGGCGAGTCGTGGAACACCTTGCCCAGGCCGTGGCCGCAGAAGTCGCGCACGACGCTGCAGCGCTGGGCCTCGACATAGGACTGGATGGCGTGGCCGATGTCGCCCAGGGTCGCGCCCGGCTTCACCACCGCCAGGCCGCGGGCCAGGCTTTCATAGGTAATGTCCACCAGGCGGCGGGCGCGCGGCCCGACCTCGCCGACGCCGTACATCCGCGAGGTGTCGCCGTGCCAGCCGTCGACGATGACGGTGACGTCGATATTGGCGATGTCGCCCTCGCGCAGGGTCCAGTCGCCCGGGATGCCGTGGCAGACCACGTGGTTGCGCGAGATGCAGACCGTCTTGGGATAGCCGCGATAGAACAGGCAGGCCGGCAGGGCGCCGTTGTCGAGGATGAACTCGCGGGCCAGCGTATCCAGGTGATCGGTCGAGACGCCCGGAACCACGTGCGGGATCAGCATGTCCAGGCACTCGGCGGCCAGGCGGCCGGCCTTGCGCATGCCTTCGAAGTCTTCCGGCTTGTGGATCTTGATCTGGCCCGTGCGGGTCTCGGTCTCGATCTCGAAGGCGTCGTCGAGGGTCATGGGCGGCTCAATCTCAAACGGGGCGCGTCACGCGAGGGAGCGCCAGGAACAAATGTCGGTCAGGCTTATGTCGCGACTATAGCACGAAAGTTCAACTAGGGGCGCCGCGCGCTCTTCTCCCTTCCCCCTTTGATGGGGAAGGGAGAGGGGATGGGGGTGACAGCGGTTCAGAAAAGAGCGCTAACCCAACCGCCGTAGCCACCCCCACCCCGGCCCTCCCCCATCGAGGGGGAGAGAGCGCCTCACCGCCGCCAGACGATCGGCCGCGCGATCCGGATCTCCTGCGTGCTCATCTCACACGCCCAGACCATGATCTCCACCCCCGCCTCGGCCGCCACGTCCAGCCCGCGCGCGAAGGCCGGATCAAGCTCGCGGCAGGCCTGGAAATCCTCGCAGTCCTCGCGCTGCACGACGAACAGCGCCACCGCCCGATGGCCCTCGGCGACCTGGGCGGCCAGATCTTCCAGGTGGCGGGTCGAGCGGGCGGCCTTGCAGTCGGGGAACTCGGCCAGGCCCGGCGAGCGCGACAGGTGGACGTTCTTGACCTCCAGCCAGCACGGCGGCCGGTCCGGATCGGTCAGCAGGAAGTCCACCCGGCTGGCGGCGGCGTACTTCACCTCCGGCCGCACGTTGGCGTAGCCCGTCAGTTCGGGGATCACCCCGTTCGCCAGGGCCTCGGCGACCAGCCTGTTGGGCAGCATGGTGTTGACACCCACCAGGCCCGTCCCGTCAGACCCGGCCGCCTCGACCAGCTGCAGCGTCCAGGCCAGCTTGCGCTTGGGATCGTCGGAGAACGACACCCACGCCCCCTGCCCCGGCAGGTTCACCCCCAGCATGGCGCCGGAGTTGGGGCAGTGCGCGGTGACCTCGCGCCCGTCGTCCAGCACCAGGTCGACGAAGAAGCGCTTGTAGCGCTGAACGATGCGGCCGTGGGTAAGCGGTTGCGGCAGAAGCATGCGGAGCCTAAGTCGGAACGGGTACGCAGCGGTTTAGGGGACGATGGCGATGACGGCCAGCAAGGATCGGGTGACGGCGGCGGTGCTGATCATCGGCGACGAGATCCTGTCGGGCCGCACCCAGGACGTGAACCTGAACGCCATCGCCAAGTACCTCGCGACCTACGGCGTCGACCTGGCCGAGGCCCGCGTGGTGCCCGACGTCGAGCAGGAGATCGTCGAGGCGGTCAACGCCCTGCGCGCCAAGTACGACTACGTGATCACCACCGGCGGCATCGGCCCGACGCACGACGACATCACCGCCGACTCGGTGGCCAAGGCGTTCGGCGTCACCGCGCCTGAGCATCCCGAGATCATGGCCCTGCTGCGCGAGCGCTGGGGCGAGCCCAACGCCGCCCGCCGCCGCATGGCGCACGTGCCCGAGGGCGGAACCCTGGTGAAGAACCCCGTCCAGGGCCCGCCCGGCTTCCAGAAGGAAAACGTCTTCGTGCTGGCCGGCGTGCCGGCGATCATGCGCGGCATGCTCGACGACGTCGGCCCGCGCCTGCGCACCGGGGCCGTGGTGGTCGCCACCACCGTCCGCGTCACCGGCACCGGCGAGGGAACGATCGCAGCCCCGCTGGAAGCCGTCGCCAAAGCCCACCCGGACCTGTCGATCGGCAGCTATCCGTTCTTCGCCCTGCCCGACGTCTACGGCGCCAGCCTCGTCATCCGCGGCCGCGACCCGGCCGAGGTGGAAGCCGCCGCGGTCGAACTGGAAAAGGCCCTGGCCGATCTGGGCGTCGTCGGCGTGGAGCGGCTGGAGGCCTAAAGCATTTTCGAGCGAAGCGGTTTCCGGTTCGCGTGAAGAAAATGCGTTAAAACAAACAATTAGATTTTCGATCTGATGCAATCAGGTCGGAAATCTAATCCTCCTCGCTGGCCTCGATCATCGCCTGGGCAAGGCCCACCATCGCCCGCTGGGTCTTGGGGCCGGCCTGGGCGTAGGCGCTCAGCAGGTCGAGCGCGCCAGGCAGCGTCAGGGCCGCCAGCATGCCGGCGCTCTCCTCGGCGGGGGCGTCCTCGCCCACCAAGGTGGCGACGGTGGTCTCCAGCCGGGCGGCGATGCGCACCAGCATCGAGGCCGAGACGCGGTTCTCGCCGCGCTCGTACTTCTGGATCTGCTGGAAGGTCAGGCCCAGGGCCTCGGCCAGCTCGTCCTGGCTGATTTTCAGATAGCGACGACGAATACGGATGCGCGTTCCGACGGCGAGGTCGATGGGATCCGGGCCGGCTGTCGTCATCTAGGCATGTCCGAAAATCAAAGAACTCGGCTATCTATCGGCGTGGCCGCCCCGCGCCGCAACGCACTTCATCCCTAGATCGAGTGGAGCCGATTCGCTCGCCCCCATGGACACGCCTTCCAATCCCGCCGCCGGCCTCGAACTTCTGACCAAACGCGAGCGTGAAGCCCTGCGCCTGGTCAGCGAACACAGGCTTTCCAAGGAGATCGGCCCGCTGATGGGGGTCTCCAAGTCGCGCGCCGACGCGCTGGTGGAAAGCGCCTGCCGCAAGCTGGGCGTCAACGGCCGCCGGGCCGCGGCCCGGGTGCTGAGCGAGCATGAACGGGGAATCGATCCCCCCCTCGCTCCCCCCCTCGCTCCCCCAGGCGCCCCGCCCGCCGACTATGGGACTCGATACCACCCCGACCCAATCGGACTGGCGGGCGCCCCGCCGACCTCGCCACCGTCGGCCTTGCGTAAAACCGAGGCGTACGACGACCGTGACATCCGACACTACCGATCAGAAGACAGCCACCCCAGTGAGCCTGCAGGAACATCGCCTGGGCATGCTGGTGTGGAAGGCCCGCCAGATCCGCCAGGCGGTGACCGCCTTCGAGCAGGCCTGGCCGCCCCTGCCTCCCGAGCCGCCGGTCCCGCTCTTCGGCTGGTCGCAGCTGCAGCGCCAGCTGACCGACCTGGCCCCGCCGGAACTGGCCCCGCTGGTGACCGACCTGGTCTCGGCGATCCGCAAGGAAGCCGCCGCCAAGCCGCCCGAGATGGTGCTGAGGGAGATCCTGACCATCACCGCCACGGTGCTGGACGAGAGCTTCCGCGAGAAATGCGCGGAGGATTCGACCATGCTCTGACCCCCGCCTTCCGCCTGCTGGCCGTCCTGGCCATCGCGCTCGGCTTCGCCATGCTGATCGGCGGGCTGCTCAGCGCCCGCCAGGTGGTCGAGCTCTTCCAGAACCTGCGCCACGGCTGAGGCCGCCTTTCCCCAGAAGGCGCCCGCCGGCGCCTTCGCTCAACGTCCGGACTGCGGCCCGCCGAAGCCGCCGGACCATTCGAGGGGAACTCCACATGAACCGCCGCATCGTCGCCGAGCATCTCGCCACCCGCCTGTTCACCGCCGAGGAGGCCGTCGACAACACCCTGGCCGCCATGGGCGAGCTGATCGCCGCCATGCCCCGCGCCCGCCTCCAGGCGCGGGTCGCCGCCGGGGTGGGCCAGCAGGCCGTCGACCACGTGATGGTGGCCGCCTCGGGCCTGGCCGACGTCCGCCGCTCGCTGATCGCCGCCCACGGCGCCCTGTCCGACGCCAAGGACCAGATCGGCCTGCGCCGCGTCACCCTGGTGGGCGGCGGCGACAAGGAAGAGCCCGACTCCACGCGCGGCCAGCTGGAGGTGGTGAAGTCGGCCTGAGGCCCCTTCGCCCTTTGCCGATCCCGCGATTCACCGCGACAATGGCCCCCGGACACGTTCGGGGGCCGCCTTGTTCTCAATCCTGCCGACCCAGCTGGGCGCCGGCGCCATGTTCGTCATCTGCGGCGTCGCCCTGTGGATCGGCGGCCGGCTGGAACGCGGCCTGGCCATCGCCACCATCATCGCCTGGGTCGGCTCGGCCGTCCTGGAGATCGACGACCACCGCATCCCCCAGTGGGGCATCTTCGCCGTCGACCTCGTCTATCTCGGCGTGCTGGGCAGCCTGGCCCTCTTCGACCGCCGGATCTGGCTGCTGTTCATGGCCGCCTTCCAGCTGCTGATCGTGCTGACCCACGTCGCCTTCGCCCTCGACCGCTCGCTGATGCAGTGGGGCTTCTTCTCGGCCTACTACCTGTGGAGCTACGCCGAGCTCGTGGCCTTCGCCGTGGGACTGGCGGCGCTGGCCTGGCGGCGGAGGAAACAGGCTCGCCGCTGAACGAGGGTGGCCGGCCCGGGCTGGGACGCGCGAGCCGGCCGGCGTCCGACAGTGTGGAGTGGAAACGAACGCACGCCCGACCTCGCGGGAGTCGCCGCTGCCCGCTGTGCGCTGGCGCACAAGCGGCGGGAGATCTGCGGTGCTCAGGAAGGATGTCGGGAGGTCTCGCACAAGCGACCAAGTTTCATACCCTCATCTCGACAGCGCACGCGAGCTTGACCATTTTGGCCGCAACGTTGGGGCGAGCTATGGCGAACGAGTACATTCAAGCTTGGTGGGGCACTTGGTGGCCCTGGGCCGAAGCGAACCAAGGCCTTCTGTCCGTCGGCGCGCTCGGGCTAGCGATGTTGGCATTTATGGCCGAGACCCGCCGGGCCAATAAGGCTGAAGCGGAAGCACTGCGCAAAGAACGCCAAGCTGATCGACGCTCGACGCTTGAGCGTCGACGGGCAGCCGAGCACGAACGCAGACGGCAGATTTCCGACTTTGCAGATCTCGTATCTCAAATGACCAGAGACTTCGTCGATGCCTGCATTGAGGCAGTCGACCAGCTCGAAACTTCGGACGACCAGATGCCGGGCCTGCCGGGCAATTGGCTTCACACTGCGATAGAGCTGCGCGAGAGCTTGAAGGCGATCCTTCCGTCGGCCCCGCGCGATGCCGAGTTGGTCCTAGCGACGCACCGGATCATAGAGCTGCTGCGGAACGCTGAGGGACGACAAGTTCTCGTCGCTCGCACCGATGTCCTTGGATACGTGCGCAGCGTGCAGAATCGCTTGCTCGAACAATTGATGTCCGTGGACGGGAGCAAGATTCTAGCGCGGAGCACGCCCGGTGAAAGTGGCGAGCCGTGAAGTGTAGGAATGTTCCCGGTTGGGCCGGAGCCTTGTGCGGTGTGCCGTTTGCCACCGTTGTTGTTCTACTCGGCTGAGCCTGCAACTCGGTCACCGTGACGGCACGCCATCAGCATAAGCAATTGATTTTATTGGTGCGGGCAGCCGGGGTCGAACCGGCAAGGCCTTGCGGCCGGCGGATTTTAAGTCCGCTGCGTCTACCAGTTTCGCCATGCCCGCGCGCCTGGTGATCCTGGCCTAGCCTAGCTGCGGGAGGTCGTCGAGCCCCTCAATCGGCGGTCCAGCCGCCGTCGACGACCAGCGAGGAGCCGGTCATCAGGGCCGAGGCGTCGGAGGCGAGGAAGACGATGGCGCCCATCAGG
>NZ_QHJY01000476.1 GCF_003185805.1 Caulobacter sp. D5 | reverse complement strand
GCCGGTGAACTCCCGCCTTCGCAGGCACTCCCCCCTCCGTCGGCTTCGCCGACACCTCCCCCATCAGGGGGAGGGTCTTTGTCATGACCGCCTACGCCGAGCTCCAGGCCACCACCAACTTCTCCTTCCTGCACGGGGCCTCCCGCGCCGAGGAACTGATGCTGACCGCCGAGGCCCTGGGTCTGTCCGCCGTCGGGGTGGTCGACCGCAACAGCCTGGCGGGCGTGGTGCGCGCCTGGACGGCCGCGAAGAAACTGAAGGTCCGGGCCCTGGCCGGCTGCCGGCTGGACTTCGCCGATGGTACGCCCAGCCTGCTGTGCTACCCGTCCGACCGCGAGGCCTTCGCGCGGCTGACGCGGCTGCTGACGCTCGGCCAGCGGCGGGCGGGCAAGGGCGAGTGCATCCTCTCCTGGGCCGACTTCGCCGCCCACGCCGAGGGGCAGCTGGTGCTGGTCGTGCCGCCGGAAAAGCTGGACGCCGCCTTCGAGGCCGACCTCCAGCGCATCGCCGCCGCGCTGAAGGGCCGTGTCTGGCTGGCCGCCAGCCGGGCCTACGCCGCCCAGGACCTCAAGCGCCTCTCGCGCCTGGACGCCCTGGGCGAGGCGGCGGGCGCGCCGATGGTCGCCACCAACGACGTGCTCTATCACGGCCCCGAGCGGCGGCCGCTGCAGGATGTCATCACCTGCGTGCGCGAGCACTGCACGATCCAGGAAGCCGGCTTCCGGCTGCAGGCCAACGCCGAGCGCCACATCAAGGCCCCGGCCGAGATGGCGCGGCTTTTCGAGCGCTGGCCCAGGGCGATCGCCCGCACCGTCGAGATCGTCGCGCGTATCGGCTTCGACCTCGACGACCTCAAGGAAGAGTACCCCGACGAACCGGTGCCGCCCGGCAAGACTTCCATGCAGCACCTGACCGACCTGACCTGGCAGGGCGCGGCCTGGCGCTATCCCGGCGGCGTGCCGCCGAAGGTCCAGGCCCAGCTGACCGAAGAACTGCGGCTGATCGCCAAAATGGACTACCCCAACTACTTCATCACCGTGCACGACATCGTGCGCGAGGCGCGGTCGATGGGGATCCTGTGCCAGGGGCGCGGCTCGGCGGCCAATTCCTCGGTCTGCTACTGCCTGGGGGTGACGGCCATCGACCCCACCGAGCACCGCCTGCTGTTCACCCGCTTCATTTCCGAGAACCGCGGCGAGCCGCCCGACATCGACGTCGACTTCGAGCACGAGCGGCGCGAGGAGGTGATGCAGTACGTCTACAAGCGCTATGGCCGGGAATATGCGGCCATCTGCGGCACGGTGATCCACTACCGCCCGCGCAGCGCCATCCGCGACGTCGGCAAGGCCCTGGGCCTGACCGAGGACGTGACCAGCCTGCTGGCCGGTACGGTGTGGGGCAGCTGGGGCGATGGCCTGCCCGAGGAGCACCTGACCAATGCGGGCCTGGACCCCAAGGCCCCCGAGATCGCCCGCGCCGTGGCCCTGGCCACCGAGCTGATGGGCTTTCCCCGCCACCTGTCGCAGCACGTCGGCGGCTTCGTCCTGACCAAGCGCCGGCTGGACGAGACCGTGCCGATCGGCAACGCCGCCATGAAGGACCGCACCTTCATCGAGTGGGACAAGGACGACATCGACAGCCTCGGTTTGATGAAGGTCGACGTGCTGGCCCTGGGCATGCTGACGGCGATCCAGCGGGCCTTCGGCATGCTGCGGGCCGATCACGGCGAGCCGATCGTCGACCTGGCCGACGTGCCCAAGGAGGTGGCCGGCGTCTACGACATGCTGTGCGTGGCCGACAGCATCGGCGTCTTCCAGGTCGAGAGCCGGGCGCAGATGTCGATGCTGCCGCGCCTGAAGCCGCGCCGCTTCTATGACCTGGTCATCGAGGTGGCGATCGTTCGTCCGGGACCGATCCAGGGCGACATGGTCCATCCCTACCTGAAGCGGCGGAACGGCATCGAGCCGGTGGACTGGCCCAAGCCGTCGCCCGAGCACGGGCCGGAAAATGAGCTGCAGGAGATCCTCGGCAACACCTACGGCGTGCCGCTGTTCCAGGAGCAGGCCATGAGCCTGGCCATCGAGGCGGCCAAGTTCACGCCCGACGAGGCCGACGGCCTGCGCAAGGCCATGGCCACCTTCCGCAACCTCGGCACGCCGGCTGAATATCGCGAGAAGTTCGTCGAGGGCATGGTCCGGCGCGGCTATCAGCGCGACTTCGCCGAGCGATGCTTCAAGCAGATCGAGGGCTTCGGCCACTACGGCTTTCCGGAAAGCCACGCGGCCAGCTTCGCCAAGCTGGTCTACGTCTCGGCCTGGATCAAATGGGCCTGGCCGGACGTGTTCTGCGCGGCCCTGATCAATTCCCAGCCGATGGGCTTCTACCAGCCGTCCCAACTGGTGCGCGACGCGCGCGAACACGGGGTCGAGGTGCGTGCCCCGGACGTGATGCGCAGCGACTGGGACTGCACATTAGAACCGCGCCCTTCCCCCTTGATGGGGGAAGGTGGCCCGCGAAGCGGGTCGGATGGGGGTGAACGCGAAGCGTTTCTGGCGCGGCCGGCGCCGCAGTCACCCCCATCCCCGACCCTTCCCCCATCAAGGGGTAAGGGAGATCCGCGGAAAGTGTCGTGCGAGAAAACCCGCCCCCGCTGGAAGGCGCTGCGCCTGGGCCTGCGCCAGATCAAGGGGCTGAAGGAAGTCGATGCGCTGACCCTGATGAAGGCCCGCGACGAGGGCGCCCGCACGCCGGCCGAGTTCGCGCAGGGCGGCGTGCCGCAGCGGGCGCTGGAGCTGCTGGCCGAGGCCGACGCGTTCGCCTCCACGGGTCTCGCGCGCCGCGACGCCCTGTGGGCGGTCAAGGGGCTGAAGGGCGAGCACAAGGCGCCGGTCCAGGCTCCGCTTCTGGCCGGCCTGCCGCTGTTCGAGGACCAGGTGTCGCTGCCGGCCATGGGCAAGCCGCAGGAGGTGGCCGAGGACTACCGCACCACCAGCCTGTCCCTGAAGGCCCACCCGTGCGGCTTCTACCGGCCGATGCTGACGAAGCTGGGCGCGGTCACCGCCGACCAGCTGCCGAAATTCCGCAACGGCCAGAAGGTGTCGGTCGGCGGCCTCGTCCTGATCCGCCAGCGGCCCGGCACGGCCAAGGGCGTGGTGTTCGTCACCCTGGAGGACGAGACGGGCGTGGCCAACGCCGTCGTCTGGAAGGACCGCTTCGAGGCCGACCGCAACGTGGTGATGACCGCCTCGTTCCTGGTCGTGCACGGCCGGGTGCAGGCGGCCGAGGGCGTCATCCACGTCGTCGCCGAAGGCTTCACCGACCTCTCGGCCGAACTCTCGACCCTGCGCGACGAACCCGGCGCGCCGGCTCCCCGCGTACGCCAGAAGGTGTCCGGGCGACTGCTGCGGAGCCGGGATTTTCATTGAGGACGGGGAGGTGCTCAGCCCTTACCCCGTAAAATCCCCGCGAAAGCGGGGACCCAGGCTTTTTCTGAAACGCGAGGCGCTCGACG
>NZ_QHJY01000475.1 GCF_003185805.1 Caulobacter sp. D5 | reverse complement strand
CCGCTGGCCGCCGCCGCGCACGAGAGCGCGGGCCTGGGCGCGCACTTGGCCGGCTCGTCGGTCGCCGCCGTCGCCCTGATGGGCGCCCTGCCGGTCTACGCCGTCGGCGACGCCGTGCTGAACCCGGTCACAGGCAGCAACGAGCAGGTGGTCGAGGTCATCGCCCCCGCCGCCGTCCGCACCGCCAGCGGCAACATCATCTTCCTGGCCACCACGGTCGGCGACACCTACACCAACACCAAGACAGGCAAGTCCTACGAGGTCACGGCGGTCACCAAGAACGCCGACGACCGCGTGATCAGCGTCACGGTGAAGGAAGTCGGGACCAGCACCACCCAGTCGCAGGCCGTGGTCACCGACAAGTCGGGCGACATCGTCACCGGCGCCCCGCCGGCCGGCTCGGCCGGCGCCGGCGCGGGCAATTACGCCTTCCCGCCGGCCTCGGGCGACATCAACACCTTCGCCGACGCCCGCCACGGCGGCAACGGCGACAACGGCGACGACGGCGGCGGTCTGGAGATCTGCATCCCGCTGATCGGCTGCGCCACCATCGGCTACAACCCCACCGCGGGCGATGACGGCGAGGCCGGGCCCTCGTTCAGCCGCACCGTCACAACGGCCAACAACGGCGACATCGAGGTGGTGTCCGACAAGCTGCCGGGCGTCGTCATCTCCAGCGTCGGCGGCGACGGCGGCCAGGGCGGCGACGCCTACGGCAACATGGACGCGGCCCACGGCGGCAAGGCCGGAGCCGGTGGGAACATCACCCTCGACGCCAGTGTCGACATCACCACCGACGGCGTGGAATCGCACGGCATCTTCGCCCAGAGCCGCAGCGGCGTCGGCGGCGACGGCGGCACGGGCTACATCTTCAGCGGCGGCGGCTCGGGCGGTTCGCCCGGCCAGGGCGGCTCGGTCACGGTGACCAGCACCGGAACGATCTCCACTTCCAAGGAAGGCGCGATCGGCATCCTGGCCCAGAGCCTGGGCGGCGCGGCCGGCAACGGCGGCGACAGCTATGGCATCGTCGGCGACGGCGGCGGCGGCTCGTTCGGCGGCGATGGCGGCGCGGTCTCGGTGACCCAGGGCGGGATCGTCCACACCGCCGGCCGCAACGCCCACGGCGTGCTGGCCCAGTCGATCGGCGGTTCGGGCGGCAGCGCCGGCGACTCCATCGGTCTGGTGACGTTCGGCGACAGCGGCGCGGCCGGCGGCAAGGGCGGCTCGGCGACCATCACCGCTTCGGCGGGCTCCAGCACCACCACCAGCGGCGACGGCGCCTACGCCCTGTTCGCCCAGTCGGTGGGCGGCGGCGGTGGCTCGGGCGGCCTGGGCATCGGCGTCGTCTCGCTGGGCTCGGACGGCGGCACCGGCGGCGACGCGGGCCTGGCCAAGATCACTGTCGGAACCGGCGCGGTCGTCGGCACGACGGGCGCGGGCTCCCA
>NZ_QHJY01000056.1 GCF_003185805.1 Caulobacter sp. D5 | reverse complement strand
GCCCGCGACGACTACGACCGCCGCTACGGCCGCGGATCCTATGACCGCCGCTATCCGGACGCTGGCGACCGCTACGAGACCGACCCCTACGCGGGCAATCCGCCGCCCGTCTATGGCGACAACACCAGGCCCTCGGGCGGCAGCTACAGCGACCCGTGCCGTGACGACGCCAGGCGCAACGCCACGGCCGGCGGGGTGATCGGCGCCCTGGCCGGGGCGGTGATCGGCTCCAATGTCGCGGCCCGCAACGCCAAGACCGAAGGCGCGGTGCTGGGGGCCGTGGTCGGCGCCGGCGCGGGCGCGGCCATCGGCAACTCGGCCGCCAAGGCCCGTTGCGACAGCCGCGGCCAGTACTGGTCCTACGACGACACCGTGCCCTACCGCGAAAGCGCCGACTATCGCGACCGGGCCGGCGGCTACTCGGAATGGAACCGCTACAACGAGCGCAAGTGCCGCCTCGTGCAGGCCCCGACCGAATACCAGGGCCGCACCGAAAGCCGCTACGTCCGCGTCTGTCCCGACAGCGACGGCCGCTACCGCGTCGACGGCTGATCCACGCCTGAGTTCCCGCGTCGGGCTCTCGACATAGAACCGACGCGGAGCTTCGGCGTTATTCCCCGCAAGGGACATAGAACAACACTCTCAACGGAGGTCGCCATGCGCGCCCAAATGAAAACCCTGATCGTCGCGGTGAGCCTGGCCTTCACCGCCTCCACCGTCGCGGTCACCGTCGCCGAGGCCCAGCAGCGCCGCGAGCGCGTGCTGGTCTGCAAGAGCACCAAGAAGGCGCGCAACAAGGGCACCGTGATCGGCGGCCTCAGCGGCGGCGCGCTCGGCGCGGCCGTGGCCGGCAACGGCGCCAAGACCGAGGGCGCGATCCTCGGCGGCGTGGTCGGCGCGGTCGCCGGCAACCAGATCGCCAAGCACAATTCCAAGAAGAACTGCCACTACGAGTACCGCTACCGCTAAGCCGGAAGCGACGGGCGGCGGAAAGCCGCTTCGAAAGGTCGAGGGGCCCGTTCGCGAGGACGGGCCCTTTTTCGTTTCACTTCGCCCCAAGGCGCGTTGGAATACGATGGCGCTAGACCCCTACATCCTGTTTCTCCTCGGCGTCGGCGTGATCGTGCTGCTGGTCGCCTGGCTGCCGATGGCGCTGCGCAACCTGCCCCTGTCGCTGGCCATTCTCTGCGTCGCCATCGGCGTCGTGGTGTTCCACGCCGGCGGCCTGCCGTTCCGGCCCGATCCCCTGCGCTTTTCCACCCTGACCGAGCGGCTGACCGAACTGGTCGTGCTGGTCTCGCTGATGGGCGCGGGGCTGAAGATCGACCGCCGCCTCGGCTGGAAGGCCTGGAGCTCGTCCTGGCGGCTGATCGCAATCACCATGCCCCTGACCATCGCCGGGGTGACGCTGATCGGCGTCTATGGCCTGGGCCTCGGCCTGGCCTCGGCGCTACTGCTCGGCGCGGCCCTGGCCCCGACCGACCCGGTGCTGGCTTCCGACGTGCAGGTCGGGCCGCCGCGGTCGGGCGAGGACGGCGAGGCGCGCTTCGCCCTGACCTCCGAGGCGGGGCTCAACGACGGCTTCGCCTTTCCGTTCGTGCACCTGGCCGTGGCCGCGGCGGCGGGCGGCGGCTTTCTGTCGGCCGAGCGCCTGGGCCACTGGCTGGCCGTCGACGTCGCCTGGCGGATCGCGGCCGGGATCGCCGTGGGCTGGGCGGTCGGCAAGGCCCTGGGCTGGATCACCTTCAAGGCCCCGCGCGCGCGCCTCTCCGGCACGGGCGACGGCCTGGTGGCGCTGGGGGCGACCCTGTTCGCCTATGCCGTGGCCGAAGCGGCCCACGGCTACGGCTTTCTCGCCGTGTTCATCGCCGCCCTGGCGCTGCGGGCCACCGAGCGCGACCACGAATTCCACGAGGCCATGCACGACTTCGCCGAGCAGGTGGAGCGCCTGCTGATGATGCTGGTCCTGGTCATGCTGGGCGGCGCGATCGGCGGCGGGCTGCTGGCGCCCCTGACCTGGAAGGACGCGGGCCTGGGCCTGGCGCTGCTGCTTGTCGTGCGGCCGCTGGCCGGCTGGATCGGCCTGCTGTGGGCGCCGCATTCGCGCCGCGAGCGGGCGATCGTCTCGTTCTTCGGGATCCGCGGGATCGGCTCGTTCTACTACCTGGCCTGGGCCCTCAACCACGGACCGTTCGACGACTGGTCGCGGCTCTGGGCGATCACCGGCTTCGTCGTGCTGGGCTCGATCCTGATCCACGGCGCGACCGCCACGCCGCTGATGCGCCGCATCGACGACTGGCGGCGCGGCGCCGGCCTCATGAGCCCCAGGGAGCGCGGCGAGCCTAGTTGACCTGCGTCTTCTTCGGCGGCGCGGGCGGCAGGGCGGCGACTTTCACGCCGTCCTCCAGCAGGGCCTTCACCTCCTTGGGCGAGGCCTCGCCATAGATGCCGCGTTCCTCGGACTTGCCCTCGTGGATGTCGCGGGCCTCCTTGGCGAAGCGGTCGCCGACATAGTCGAAGTTCTCCTCGACCTCGCGGCGGACCTCGCTCATGGCGGTCATCATCATCTCGCGCATCTTCGCATCCGGCTCGGGCGAGGAACGCTGGGCCTTCGTGCCGGCGATGGCGGGGGCCATGATCTGCTTGCGCACGCCGGTCGAGCCGCACACCGGGCACTCGACGAGGCCACGGGCGGCCTGGTCGTCATAGTCGCCCGACGAGCCGAACCAGCCTTCGAACTCATGTTCGTGATCGCAGGCGAGGGCGTACTTGATCATGACGTCAGTATGGGCTCACGGCCCGACGAAGTCGCGGGCGTTGGTCAGGACCGGGATAGCCGCGCGCGCCTTGTCGGCGGCCGCCAGGTCGAGATCGGCGATCAGCACGCCCGGCTCGTCGTGGTCAAGCTTGCCGATCACCTCGCCCCACGGACCGATGGCGATCGAGCGGCCCCAGGTGCCGCGCCCGTCCTCGTGGAAACCGCCCTGGGCGGCCGCGATGACGAACGAGCCGGTCTCGATGGCCCGGGCGCGCAGCAGGATGTCCCAGTGCGCCTCGCCGGTCGGACGGGTAAAGGCCGCCGGAGCGGTGATCACCTTGGCCCCCGCCAGCGCCAGGGCCCGGTGCAGGGCCGGAAAGCGCATGTCGTAGCAGATGGTCAGGCCGGTCGGGCCCAGAGGCGTATCGACCACCACCGCCCGCTCGCCGGGGGTGTAGACGGCCGATTCCCGCGCTGTCTCACCAGTGGGCAGCTGCACGTCGAACATGTGCAGCTTGTCGTAGGTGGCGACGATCGCGCCGCTCGGGTCGATCACGGCCTGACGGTTCGCGGCCTTGCCGTCCTCGCGCAGCACCAGGGCCGAGCCGACATCGACCCAGACGCCGTATTCCCGCGCCAGGGCCTGCAAGCCGCGCACCACCACGTCGTCCTCCAGCGGGACGAGGGTCGGCAGCAGCTTCTCCTTGTCCTTCTGCAGCACGTTGACGCCCTCGGGCGTCAGGATGAACGCAGCGCCCGCCTCGGCGGCCTGCCGCACCAGAGGCGCGACATGCTCGAGCGCGGCGGCCTGGGTGGCCGGCGTACGCGTCTGGACGAGGCCGACCCGAACCGTGGTCATGCGGCCAGCAGCGGGTCGAGCTTGCCCTCGCGCTCCAGCGCCATCATGTCGTCGCAGCCGCCGATGTGCTGCTCGCCGACGAAGATCTGCGGGAAGGTGGCGCGGCCAGAGCGGTCGATCATCTCCTGGCGCAGCTTGGGATCCATGCCCGCTTCGATCTCGGAGAAGTCGGCGCCCTTGTCGTTGAGCAGCTTCAGGGCGCGGGCGCAGTAGCCGCAGAAGGGACGGGTGTAGATGGTGACCTTGGCCATGTCGGTTCCAAAAGCTCGGATTCCAGCCCTCATATAGGACGGGTTCGCATTTCTGTAACGCGCGCGACGACAGTCAGGTCGACAGCCGAGGCTCCGGCCGCCAGCAGCGCCCGCGCGCAGCCCTCGGCCGTGGCCCCGGTGGTCAGCACGTCGTCGACCAAAAGCACCCGTTTTCCCTCGACCAGCGGCCGCCTGCGATCGGGCACGGCGAAGGCGGCGGCGACGTTGCGGCGGCGGCCGTCGGCCGACTTGCCGCCCTGGCTGACGGTGTCTCGCTTGCGCACCAGGGCGTCGGCCAGATAGGGCCGCCCGGCCGCGCGGGCCAGCGGCCGGGCGATCTCGGCGGCCTGATTGTAGCGGCGGCGCAGAAGCCTCGCGCGGTGCATCGGCACGGGAACCACCGCATCGGCCTCGTCCAGCAGGTCGGGCGCGGCGCGCGAGATCCAGCGGGCGAACAGGCCCGACAGGTCCGTGCGGTCGGCGTGCTTCAGCTTCAGGATCAAATCCCGCGAGTGTTCGTCATAGAGGCAGGCGGCCCTGGCCCGCGCGAAGGTTCGCGGTCTCGCCAGGCAAAGCGCGCACAGCGGCTCGCCCTGGTCGAACGGGAACGGCGCGCCGCAGCCGTCGCAGACCGGCCCGTCCAGAAAGACGATGCGGCTCCAGGCCCCGGCCGACAGTCCGGAGGTCAAGGCCGGCTCGCCGTCGAAGGCGCGCGGCGGCAGGATCAGGTCGAGCAGGCCTCTTCCGATACCGGTCAGGCGCGGCCCGGGTTTCCATTGCGCAAGGAAATCGCCATGTTCCGCCCGCATGACCAGTTCGCCCCTCCTCTTCGACCGCGACCTTCTCCGAGCCCGCCTCGACCGCGCCGCGCCCCATTTCGGCCAGGCCGGCTTCCTGAAGGCGCGCGCCGCCGGTGACGCGGTCATGCGGCTGGAGGCGATCCTGCGGGAGTTTCCGGTCGCCGTCGATCTCGGAAGCCGAGACGGCGCTTTCCGCCAGGCGCTGTCGGAAAGCGACGCCGCCGCCAAGATCGGCCTGCTGATCGACACCGATCTTTCGGCCCGCATGCTGGCCGGTCGCGGCGGCCCCACGGTGGTCGCCGACGAGGAGCGCCTGCCGTTCGGCGACGAGACGCTCGATCTCGTCGTCTCGACCCTGGCCCTGCACTGGACCAACGACCTCGTCGGCGCCCTGATCCAGATCCGCCGCGCCCTGCGGCCCGACGGCCTGTTCATCGGCGCCCTGTTCGGCGGGGCCACCCTGACGGAGCTTCGCCAGTCACTGATGGCGGCCGAGGACGAGATCGCCGGCGGCGTCTCGATGCGCGTCTCGCCCTTCGCCGACACGGTGGACGCGGCGGGCCTGCTGCAACGCGCCGGCTTCACCCTGCCGGTGGCCGACGTCGACCGCGTGAAGGTGCGCTATGGCCACCCGATCGCCCTGCTGCAGGACCTGCGCCGCATGGGCGAGACCAGCGTGCTGCTCGACCGCTCGCGCAAGCCCCTGAGCCGCAAGGTGCTGTTCCGCGCCCTGGAGATCTACCAGCAGCGCTTCGCCGAAGCCGACGGCCGCGTGCCGGCGACCTTCGAGATCGTCACGGCGACGGGCTGGGCGCCGCACGCCAGCCAGCAGAAGCCCCTGCGGCCGGGGTCCGCGAAGATGCGGCTGGCCGATGCGCTGGGGGTGAAGGAGCAGCCCGCGGGGGACAAGGCGGGCTGAGGCGGCGAAGACCCCCTCCGGCCCTCCGGGCCACCTCCCCCAGAGGGGGGAGGATCTAGTTCAGCAGATGCTCCCCCTCTGGGGGAGCTGTCGCGGAGCGACTGAGGGGGTCTACCCCAGCCCTCAGCTCACAAGCCAGGTCGCCGCCGCACGAGCCTTGGCGTCCTTGGCCGGCGCCACCACTACCGCCCCGTCGCGGTGAGCCAGATACCCACCGTCCAGCGCCCGGAACGACACGCCCTTGCCAGCCAGGCCCTTCACGCGCCTGAAGACGGCGGCCTTGTCGCCCGGCCCAGCCTCGCCGATCGTCACCTTCCCACCAACCACGCGCACCACATGACCCGGCTGCAGGATCGGCTCCAGCGTCACCTGGCCGCCCGGCCCCGCCTTCTGGCGCAACTGGGTCGTCGCCAGCGCCCCCTCGCCCACGCTCAGCACCTCGCCCTCATAGCGCAGGAACGCCCCCGGCCGATCGAGCGGCGAGAAGCGGTCCGGGATCTCGCCCGCCCCGGCCGGCACGCCGAAGTCCGGCGTCCCGTCGGGCTTGTAGTAGAGCCGCTGCACCCGCGTGTGGCGGTTGGGGTCGAACAACGGATTGCCCTTGATCGCCTTGTAGTCGCGGCCGTGGAACACCAGGACGTCGCGGCCCTGCTCGTCCGCCGTGAACGAGTTGTGGCCAGGCCCCCAGACCCTGGTCTCTTCCGACGAGACGAACACCGGGACCGGTGACTTGCTCCACGAGGCCTCGGCCATCAGGTCGGCGTCCGCGTCGGCGGTCAGCAGGCCCAGGCAGTAGCGGTCGTCGGTGGCGCTGGCCGAATAGGCGATGAACACGCGGCCGTTGCGGATCAGGGCGGCGGGCGCCTCGGCCACCTTGTAGCCGCGGGTCTCCCAGTCCAGCGTCGGCACGGTCAGGCGAACCGGCGGCCGGGCCAGGGTCGTGGGCGTGGCCAGCGGGGCCAGGTAGAGGTTGCTGTTGGTCTTGATGCCCGGCTCGGCCTGCGCCCAGCAGATGTAGCGCACGCCCTTGTGGCTGAAGACCGTGGAGTCGAGCGTGAAGGTGTCCCACGGGGTCTGCAACTGGCCCAGCAGGCTCCAGCGTCCCGACAGGGCGTCGCGGTCCTGGCAGCGCAGCACATAGGTGCGGATATGGAACGGCTCGCCCGCGTCGCCGGCCGCGAAGTACATGTGCCAGGCGCCGTCGAGCCAGTGCAGTTCGGGCGCCCAGATATAGCCGCCCAGCTTGCCTTCCTTGGGCCTGCGCCAGATCACCGCCTCTTGCGCCGTGGCCAGCCCCGCCAGGGTGCGCGACCGGCGGATGATCAGCCGATCGTACTCGGGCACGGACCCGGTCAGGTAGTAGAAGCCGTCCGTATGCTTGAAGACCTGGGCGTCGGCCCGCTGGCGGACGACGGGATTGAGCAGCGGCCCGGCCGTGGCGGGCGCGGCGAGCGCGCCTCCAGAAACGGTCAGGGCCCCGGCCCCCGCCAACATCACGCGCCGCGAAGGCTGCAAGTCGAAAGTCACCGCTCGTTTCCTCGGACGTTTCGCGCCTTCGCGCTATTTGTCTGAGTTAAAGCACATCCCGCAGCCAGGCGACCAGCGGAAGATCGGCCGGCGGCATGTCGTAGTCCGACAGCTGGGCCGGCTTCACCCAGGCCAGGGCCTTGTGCTCCTGCGCCGTCACCGTCCCCTCCCAGCGCCGCAGCAGATAGAGCGGCATCAGCAGGTGGAAGGTCTCGTAGGTGTGCGAGGCGAAGACGAAGGGCGCCAGGCACGCCTGGGCGACCGTGATCCCCAGCTCCTCGTGCATCTCGCGGATCAGGCACTGCTCGGGCGTCTCGCCCTTCTCGACCTTGCCGCCGGGAAACTCCCAGAGGCCGGCCAGCGACTTGCCCTCGGGGCGCTGGCAGATCAGCACCCGCCCGTCGACGTCGATCAGGGCGGCGGCGGCGACCAGGACGATGGGGCGGTCGGTAGGCGGGGCGACAGGCGTGCTCATGCCCGATCCATCGCGGGCTTTGCCAGCGCTGGCAACTCCCCCGACGCGACAGGCGTTGCCAAAGGGAGCTTCAAAGGAGAAACCCCATGGCCGTCGACGATCGTCTGGTGAAGAGCGGCGACCTTATCGGCACGCCGGTCACCGACCCCAAGGGCCACAAGCTGGGCGTCATCCGCGAGGTGTTCGTCGACCGCGACGCCGGCATCGGCCGCTATGTCGCCGTCGAGCCCTCGGGCCTGTTCACCGGCGGCAAGTACCATCCCCTGCCCTGGCGCGTGCTGACCTTCGACGACAAGGCCGAGGCCTATGCCGTCGAGATCACCAAGGACCGCTTCAAGGACAGCCCCGCCTACGACCGCGACCAGCTGGCCAAGCCCTCCCACGGCTGGGCCGAGCAGGTGGAACGGTATTTCGAGGGGTGAAGGCAGGCGTCCGCGCGGATCGAAACTTCGCCTTAAGGTGGTGATCGCTAACCTCCCCGCCCGACGGACCTGGGGAAGCGGACATGAGCGGTTGGAGCCTTCTTGGGCGTTTCGGCTTGCGCAAGGCCGGCAAGCCGGGATCTGGCCCGCCGCAGCTTGAAGGCCCGACCGTGGCTCCTGCAAAGCCGTCGCCCGCCTTCGAATACCACGCCGGGCAACCGACCGGCTATGCGGGCTACACCGACTACAACGCCATGCGCTGGGACCTGAACGACGATCTCGTCGAGCGCTCGCCGCAGGCGCAGTTTCCGCTCATCGGGTTCGCCCTGGGCGTCGTGGAAACCGTCCATGAGCGGCTAAGGAACGCGGGGTCGATACCGGCGAAAATTCCGATCGCGACCACCGACACATGGGAAGGCGAGACCCTCGCCTGGATGAACGCCCTGCAACGCAATGGCGTCGACAATGCCGACCCGTCCACCTCGAACTTCCACTCGGCGCTGCGTGACGCGGCAGACAGACTCGGCAAGGAAGGTCCCCGCCGGTTCAGAAACGCGCAGAGAAGCGGCCCGAGAGAGAGCATCGCAACGAGCGGACTGACTCCGGTCGAACTCTCGGCGCTGCTGGAAGTGATGGACGATCAGCGCAAACGCGGGGCGGCGCTCGCCGAGGCCGCGCTCGACCACCTCGGCTGGACCGCCACGCTCAGGCCGTGAAGCAGAAGGCGGCTTGAGGTGAGCCGCCGCCCCCCCCGGTGATCAGCCCACTTTCACCGAGCCCAGCACTGTCTCCACTTCCGGCAGTTCGGCGGCGAAGTAGTGCTCGCTGGGGGCCAGGAACAGCACGACGTAGAGCTTGCCGTTCACGTCGGCCACCTGGGCCGCGCCCGAGATGTCGAGGCCTTCCTTGGTCTTGGCCTTGAGGTCGAAGCGCAGGCCGTCGGCCGAGCCCACCTTGGCCGGGCGCAGGTTGTCGGTCTCGACGCGCTGGTAATCGAGGGCCGCGACGCTGTCGGTGACGAACTCCACCAGCTCGGTCGGGGCCATGCCGGCGCGATAGGTCGGGGTCGGGCGCTCCTTGGCGGTCGGCTTGACCATGAACTCGCCGGGGGCGAGGCCGTCGGTCACGTAGAGGCGGTTGAGCAGCGGGCCGTCCATCGACAGCAGGCGCACCTTGGCCGGGCGGGCGAACATGATGGCGCTGATGTCCGACCACTCGTGGCCGAGAGTCACGGTGGCCGTGCCGATCTTGTAGGGGCCGGCCGGGGCCGAGGTGACGCTGACGCAGGCCGACAGGCTCATGAGCAGCGCGCAAGGCGCCAGCAGGCGAACGACGTTGGTGCGGATCATGTCGCGCTTCCTTCGGAGAGTTTCTTGAGGCTGGCCTCGACCAGCCAGCGGTCCTGCGCCTGGGGGGCGCGGGCGAGATAGGTTTCGTAGGCGGCCTTGGCGCCCGGGCGGTCGCCGGCCTGCAGGGTCAGGTCGCCCAGGGTGCGCCAGGTGGCGACCGGGGCGTCGGGATAGGTCCCGGCCTGGGCGTAGGCCTTGCGGGCCAGCTCCAGATCACCCTCGCCGCGCCGCTGGCGATAGGCCTCGGCGCGATAGAAGGTCAGCAGGCCCTGGTCCTCGCCCTCGGCCGCCAGGCGGTCGATCAGGGCCAGGCTCTGGCCGTAGTCGCGCCGGCGCAGATCATCCTTCAGCCAGGCGGCCAGGTGCGGGCGGATGACGGCGCGATAGGCCTTTCGGTCGGCGGTGGAGGCCTTGGTCGGCGTCTTGGCGGCCAGGTCGTCCAGCGCCTTGACCCGCTCGCTGCTGACCGGGTGGGTGCTGAAGATGTTGGCCCGGGCTTCCTGGTCGCGCACGCGCTTGAAGCTCGACGATCCGGTCTCGGCGATCAGCGAGCGCCACAGGCTCGCCCCTGCGGCCGGGTCGTAGCCGGCGGCCACGGCCCGCTTGAAGCCCAGGCCGTCGGCCTCGACCTCGTTCTCGCGCGAATAGCCGAAATAGGCGGCCAACTGGCCCAGATAGAGCAGGTCGTTCAGCGCCCCGGCCGCGCGCATGATGTCGTTGGCGCCCTGGGCCGAGCCGGCGTTGACCGCCGCCCCCATGGCCACCGCCGCCACGGCGAACTGCACGGCCATGGTCGCGCCCAGCCTGGCCTTCAGCGTCCGGTAGGCCTCGATCGAGTGGTTCTCGGCGAAGTGGCCGACCTCGTGGCCCAGCACGAAGGCCAGTTCGTCCTCGCTCTGCACCCGCAGCAGCAGGCCCGACCACACCTCGCCGTAGCCGTTGGGGGCCATCTGGGCGTTGAAGAACGGCCGGTCCATCACATAGACGCGGATGTCGCCCTGGTACTCGGGCGCCAGCTTGGCGACGACGCCGGTGACATAGGCGTTCAGCGCCGGGTCGCGGTTGCGCTCGACCGACTGGCGGGCCGCCAGCTCGGCCTTTTCGGACAGCGCCCAGATGCCGCCCTCGTCGGAGGTGTCGGTCGGGCGCAGGTGCGGGGCGCGGGGTTGGGCGCCCGCCGGCGCGACCGCCAGGACGGCGGCGGCCAGCAGGGCCAGGCCCTTCGCCCTGGGGCGAAGGACGCGGGGCATCAGAGCGGCGCGTCCTTCAGCAGGGCCTTGGCGAAGGTCTCCGCGCCCTCGGGCGAGCGCATGTCGGAGTCCGTGCCGGCCACGGCCACGTTGAACCACACCACCTTGCCGGTCTTCAGATCGACCAGCGAGGTGAAGGCGTATTGCTGGGCCATCGGCATGCTGACGCCCAGCAGGGCCGCGCCGACCATGGCCGCCTTGCGACCGCCGCTCGAATAGGCGCCCCGGCCGTAGGTGAACAGGGCGTAGTCGGCGTCATAGGCCTGGGCCAGGGTCTGGGTGCCGTTCCCCAGCGTCCAGTCGAAGCTCTTCTTGGTCGGCAGCGAATAGAGGCCGTAGTTGAAGCCCCGGATCGAGTTGCCGACGGCCTCGTGCAGGCGCAGCAGCTGCAGGGCGCGCGGGTCCTCGACGGAGGTCGGATCCAGCGAGCGGAAGACGTGCGACTTGGCCGTCGCAGCCTCTTCCAGTTCGCGCTTGATGTTGCCCCTCGCCTGGCTCGACCAGTCGGCGCGCGCCTCCTGGATGCCGGTGACGGTCAGCAGGCCAAGCTCGATGTCCGGCTGGACGATCAGGATCTTGGCGCCGGCCGCCGGCTTGGTCGGCGACTTGTCGGCGAGACGGGTGTTGGTCGTGGTGCAGGCGGCCAGAAACAGGCACGCCGTGACGGCGACGCTACGGAAAACGGACACGGTGAGCCCCCAGATATGCCCCCGACTGATTCAACCCCGAAACAGTCCCTCGCACGCATAGCGCTGCTATGCGGGCTCGTCGAGAGCAATCTTGGCGAGAGCGGCGCCCAGCTGCTCCACCATCTCAGAGGTGGTGGCCCACGAGCACATGAAGCGGGCCGAACCGTCCAGGAAGCGGTAGACGAACCAGCCCTCGCCACGCAGCCGGTCCAGCGCCGCGTCGCTCATGTCGACGAACAGGCCGTTGGCCTCCACCGGGTGCAGGATCGGATAGGGCATCAGCGCCGCCAGCTTTTGCGCCATGGCGTTGGCGTGCGCCGCGCGGGCCGCCCAGGGGCCGGTCCCGCCGGTCTCGTCCAGCAAACCGAGCCACGGCGCGGCCAGGAACCGGCCCTTGGAGACCAGCTGGCCGGCGTGCTTGATCCGCGCGTCCAGGCGCCGGCGATGGTCGGGGTTCAGGAACACCACCGCCTCGGTCGGGGTCGAGCCGGCCTTGGTCCCGCCCATGACCAGGATGTCGACGCCCAGGCGCTTGACGGCCTTCAGGTCGAAGCCCGCCGCCACGGCGTTGGCCAGCCGCGCGCCGTCCAGGTGCACGCCATAGCCCTTGGCCTTGACCGGATCGACCAGGGCCTTCAGCGCCGCTTCCGAATAGACCGTGCCGTATTCGGTGGCCGTGGTCAGCGACAGGGCCGCGGCCGGCTGGCGGTAGGAGACGTCGGGCTGGGCCAGGGCCGCCTCCAGCGCCGCCGGATCGATCTTGCCCGACGCCCCCGGCAGACCGATCAGCCCCACGCCCTGGCCGAAGAAGCCCGGCGCGCCGGTCTCGTCGGTGCAGATGTGGGCGTGCTCGTGGGCCAGCACCGCCTCGTGCGGCGAGGCCAGCAGGGTCAGGGCGAAGGCGTTGGCCGCCGTCCCCGACGGCATGAACTTGACCTCGGCGTCGGCGTCGAGCGCCGCGCGGATGCGGTCGCCGGCCGCCTGGCTGACATGGTCGGTCCCATAACCCGACGCCGTGCCGGCGTTGGCGGCGACCAGCGCCTCCATCACCTCGGGCATGGCCCCGGCGACGTTGTCGGAAGCGAAGTCGTAGCGGGCGGCGGTCATGGGCGATCACTCAGGAAAGGTACGCCGCCTCGATGCCGGGGCGGCGTCGCCTTTTCAAGGCCGGTCTTCTCAAGCCTTGACGCGCCAGGAGACCAGGGCGACGCGATTGTCGGCCGAGGGGCCGGCGACATCGACCACCAGGCCCACGCCCCGCCGCGGCCTCGCCCGCCCCGGCGCCTTGTCGAGCTCGCCGAACGCCTGGGCGACGAACTGCGCCCGCTGCAGCGCCAGATCCCTGAAGCCCTGCAGCCGCTCGGCCTCGTCGATGTGGCCGGCGACGCGGACGGAATCGC
This sequence comes from Caulobacter sp. D5, assembly GCF_003185805.1. Classification (GTDB taxonomy): domain Bacteria; phylum Pseudomonadota; class Alphaproteobacteria; order Caulobacterales; family Caulobacteraceae; genus Caulobacter. The sequence continues at coordinate 7,249 of NZ_QHJY01000056.1, read as the reverse complement.
CGTTGCGCGGGTTGGGGCGGCTCTGGAACGCGTGGAGGGCGGCCTGGATATCCTTCCAGTCCATGCCCTCGGAATCGCCCCGCCCCGGCTTGAAATGGACAGGGAACGGCTTGCTCCAGCCCGTTTCGGCCGCCGCGATCGCCGGCGCCGCGACAAGGCCGGTCGCGCCGATGATGAATGTCCGTCGCTGCATGCGTCCCTCCCCTTCACGGTGAAGGTCGGGCGCGCACAACCTGACGTCAAGTCGGCGTCGCGCTACCAGGCGACCATCGCCATGCAGTTGCGCTGGTCGGCCTTGTCGTTCGGATACATCGGCTCGGCCGCGGCCTCGATGAAGAACCGTCGGCGCGGCACGCCGGCGGCCACCAGCGTCTCGACCACCACCTGGGCGCGGTTGAGGGCCAGCCGCTTCAGCCCGGCCTCCAGCTCGACGCCGTCGGCATGGCCCTTGACCGAGACCCGCCCGCCGAAACTCCCCTCGGCCGGATCGAGCATCCTGGCGGCCAGCTTGGGGATGTCCTCGACACTCCTCTGATCGATCTCATACCCGCCGGGCTTGAAATAGACGATGGTGAAGGGGATGGGCCGGGAGGAGGCTGCGGCCCTGGTCACGGCAAGGCCGGACAGACCCGCCGCCAAGGCCAGAACGTCTCGCCGCTTCATCATGCCCCCTCAGGCCGCGCGCTCAGGCGACCTGGGCCGCCCGCAGCGCCCGGATCTTAGGCCACAGCATGTTGACCGCCAAGCCGGCCAGCACCAGGCCCGCCGCCAGCAGCTTCCAGGCCGGCAGGCCCTCGCCCAACAGCAGGGCCGAGGCGCTCATGCCGAACACCGGCACCAGCAGGGCCATCGGCGTGATGGTCGCGGCCGGGTGGCGGGCCAGCAGCCAGCCCCAGGCGCCGTAGCCGAACATGGTGTTGCCCACCGCCTGCCAGGCGACGGCCAGCCAGGTGCCGAAGCCGGCTTCGGTCACGCCCTTGACCATGGCCGGCAGGCCTTCCAGCCACAGGGCCATGACCAGCAGCGGCGGGATCGAGAACAGGCTGGCCCAGACCACGTAGCCCAGCATGTTCACCGGCCCGGCCTGGCGCGCGACGATGTTGCCGCAGCCCCAGCTGAGCGCCGCCAGCAGGCCCAGCGCCACGCCCAGCGGCGTGGCCGAGCCGCCGCCATGAACGGCGATGATCGTGATCCCGGCGATGGCCAGCAGCAGGGCCGCGATCTGGAAGCCCCGCACCCGCTCGCGATTGATCTGCATGGCCAGGGCGATGGTGAAGAACACCTGGGTCTGGAGGATCAGCGAGGCCAGGCCCGGCGAGATGTGGCCCTTCATGGCCACGAACAGCAGGCCAAACTGTCCAGCCCCGATCAGCAGGCCGTAGCCGGCGAGGTTGAGCCACGACACCGCCGGCTTCTTGACGAAGAACACCAGCGGCAGCAGCACCAGGGTGAAGCGCAGGGTGGCGAAGGTCAGAGGCGGCAGGTGGTTCAGCGCCTGGCGAATGACCACGAAGTTCGTGCCCCACACCGCCACCACCGCCAGGGCCAGAAGGAAATGGCGAAGCGGCAGGGAACTGGGCATGGGGGCACTCCTCGGACGGCCCCTAACTAGGCCTTGGAAATGCTCGAGGGAACCGGCGGCTGGGCCAGAAGCGCCCCCTTTTTCTCCGTGCATCCCCGCGAAGGCGGGGATCCAAGCCGAACTGGCGACCGTGCCTGAATTCAGCGCTCCATCCGGACAGCCGGTTCGCAGCGGAACGTCAGCTTGGGTCCCCGCCTTCGCGGGGATTTGACGGATGAGGCGTACGTGGTCGCTACAAGGCGCGCGCCGCATCGTCCGACCACTGAATATTCAACCCGCAATCTCACAGTAAACGCGCCCGCAATCACTGTGACACCGCCATGAAGTTTTCGCGAAACCTGGAGCCCACACGGTCAAGTTTAGCACCTCGTTAGGTGTGAAACGGTCATTCCCCCTCGCGAGTGGAGGGCGTATTCCGATGTTCACCTTGCGCGACACGGTTTCTTCCTTGGCCCCGGCGCGGGCGGAAGACCTGGGCAAGACCTTGTACGAACGGTTCCGTGAGGAGCCGGACACCCTGATCGTCCCGGTGCTGGACGCCGACGACCGGCCCGTGGGGCTGGTCGAGCGCAACGCCTTCTTCCTGCGGATGGCGGCCGAGTACGGCCGGGCCCTCTACGCCAACCGGCCGATCGAGGTGCTGATGGATTCGGAGCCGCTGGTCGTCGAGGCCGACGTCGAGCTGGCCGCCTTCACCAGCGACAGCCTGTCCTATCGGGCGTCCGACCTGCTGCGCGGCTTCATCGTCACCGACGGCGGCCGCTATCTGGGCGTCGGCACGGTGATCGGCCTCTTGCAGGCCACCAGCGAGACCAACCGCCAGAACCTGCACGCCCTCGCGGAAGCAAAAGCCGACGAGGAGCGCGCCCGCACCTTCATGAGCGCGGTCGTCGAGTCCATTCCCTCGATGGTGTTCGTCAAGCGGGCCGACGACCAGAGCTACGTCCTGCTCAACCGGGCCGGCGAGAAGATCCTGGGCTATAGCCGCGAGGAGATGATCGGCCGCACCGACGACGACTTCTACGATCCGATCCAGGCGGCGATCTATCACGCCCGCGACGCCGAGGTGATCCGCTCGGGCGACATCAAGGTGATCGAGGAAGACCTGATCCCGCGCAAGGACGGCGCGACCGCCATACTGCGCACCAAGAAGATCGCCATCCTCGACGCCGACGGCCGTCCCGAATACCTGCTGGGCATCTCGGAAGACATCGCCGAGCGCAAGCGGGCCGAGGCCCAGATCGCCCGCCTGGCCCACTACGACCCGCTGACCGAGCTGCCCAACCGCCTGCTGTTCCAGAAGGACCTGTCGGACGCCCTGGCCCGCGCCGCCCGGCGCGAGGACCTGGTGGCCGTGCACTGCGTGGATCTGGACCGCTTCAAGGTGGTCAACGACACCCTGGGCCATCCGGTCGGCGACGCTCTGCTGAAGGCCGCCGCCGAGCGCCTGCGGGGCTGCGTGCGCGAGGGCGACACCGTGGCCCGCCTGGGCGGCGACGAGTTCGCCGTGGTTCAGACCGGCCTCAACGACCTGACCGGCGCCACGCGCCTGGCCGCCCGCATCGTCGAGGCCCTGGAGGCCCCGTTCGACCTGCGCGGCCACCAGGTGGTGATCGGCGGCAGCGTCGGCGTGGCGGTCTCGCCCGACGACGGCCTCGACAGCGACGAGCTGCTCAAGAAGGCCGACATGGCCCTCTACCGCGCCAAGGCCGACGGCAAGGGCACCTTCCACTTCTTCGAGCGGGCCATGGACGAGCAGCTGCAGGCCCGCCGGGCCCTGGAGCTGGACCTGCGCCGCGCCCTGGCCGAGGGCCAGTTCGAGCTGTTCTACCAGCCGCTGTTCGACCTCGAGGCCGACCGCGTCACCGGCTGCGAAGCCCTGCTGCGCTGGCGCCACCCCGAGCGCGGCATGGTCTCGCCCGGCGAGTTCATCCCGCTGGCCGAGGAGATCGGCCTGATCGGCGCCCTGGGCGACTGGGTGCTGCGCGCCGCCTGCGACGAGGCCGCCCGCTGGCCCCAGCACGTGCGCCTGGCCGTGAACCTGTCGCCCGCCCAGTTCCGCGACCGGCGCCTGGCCGCCACCGTCGTCCAGGCCCTGGCCGCCTCGGGCCTGGCCGCCGAACGCCTGGAGCTGGAGATCACCGAGAGCGTCCTCCTCCAGGACAGCGCCCAGAACACCGCCATACTGCACGACCTGAAAGCCCTGGGCGTGCGCATCTCGATGGACGACTTCGGCACGGGCTACAGCTCGCTGAGCTATCTGCGCAGCTTCCCGTTCGACAAGATCAAGATCGACCAGACCTTCGTGCGCGACATCCTCGACGACGCCGACGCCCTGGCGATCATCAAGGCCGTGCTCGACCTGGGCGCCAGCCTGGGCATCACCACCACGGCCGAGGGCGTGGAGTCCGAGGAGCAGCTGCACGAACTGCGCCGCCAGGGCTGCGGCGAGATCCAGGGCTACTTCATCAGCCGTCCCAAGCCGGCGCTGGAGATCGCCGCCCTGCTGGGCGTCGAGGCGGCCACGCCGCGCGGACTGTCGGAGGTGGTGGCGTTTTCGGCTCTGCCCCCTCAGTCGGCTGCGCCGACAGCTCCCCCAGCGGAGGAGCATCTCGAAGAACGCCGCGCCTAACAGATCCTCCCCCTCTGGGGGAGGTGGCCCGGAGGGCCGGAGGGGGACTGAGCTCGAAACACCCCTCCTCCGTAAAATCCCCGCGAAAGCGGGGACCCAGGTGTTTTATCGTCGAGCGCGGCGGGTGGCAGAAAAAGCCTGGGTCCCCGCTTTCGCGGGGATTTTACGGATTGGAGCGGGAGGCTCACTTCCCCCTCAGTCGCGGAGTTTATCCTCGGGCCGGCCCATGGCCGGACCCGGGGGCGACAGCTCCCCCTTCAGGGGGAGCGTCTTCCCGGCCGCCCCGCGCCAAACCACCGCAATCCCTTGCGTTTCTTGGCCCGCCCTTGACTTCGCACCTGCAATATCCGATATGAGCCCCGCGCCAGCCGGCGCTATCGGTGCTCCAGCCGCGTGACGGACCCCAGCGGGTTCAGCCTGTCGAGCGCCCTGAAAGCTTCTCATAGACCGCCCGTATCACGCGGGGCGCTCCCCACCGACCCGCCGCCAGGCGAGCCGTGCGAGGACCGCGCGCGCCGTCTCGCGACCGTACGAAAGATACGTCCGCAGTGACTCAATTCACCGACCTTGGCCTGGCCAAGCCGATCCTCAAGGCCCTGGCCGACAAGGGCTACACCCAGCCCACCCCGATCCAGGCGCAAGCCATCCCCGTCGTCATGAAGGGCCGCGACCTGCTGGGCATCGCCCAGACCGGCACCGGCAAGACCGCCGCCTTCGCCCTGCCGATCCTGCACCGCCTGGCCGAGGACCGCCGTCCGGCCCCGCGCCGCGGCTTCCGCTGCCTGGTCCTCTCCCCGACCCGCGAGCTCGCGACGCAGATCGCCGACAACTTCAAGGCCTACGCCGCGCACCTGGGCCTCTCGGTCGCCACCATCTTCGGCGGCGTGAAGTACGGCCCGCAGATGCGCGCCCTGGCCGCCGGCGTCGACGTCGTCGTCGCCACCCCGGGCCGCCTGATGGACCACCTGGGCGAAAAGAGCGCCACCCTCGGCGGCGTCGAGATCTTCGTGCTCGACGAAGCCGACCAGATGCTCGACCTGGGCTTCGTGGTGCCGATCCGCAAGATCGCCAGCCAGCTGCCCAAGGACCGCCAGAACCTGTTCTTCTCGGCCACCATGCCCAGCGAGATCGGCAAGCTGGCCGGCGAGCTGCTGAAGGATCCGGCCTCGGTGTCGATCACCCCGCAGGCCACCACGGTCGAGCGCATCGACCAGTCGCTGATCTACATCGAAGCCCAGCGCAAGCGCCCGCTGCTGGCCGAACTGCTGTCGGACCGCAGCGTCGAGCGCTCGATCGTCTTCACCCGCACCAAGCGCGGCGCCGACCGCGTGGCCAAGTACCTGACCGCCGCCGGCATCGAGGCCGCCTCGATCCACGGCGACAAGACCCAAGGCCAGCGCGAGCGGGCTCTCGCCGCCTTCAAGGCCGGCGAGGTCAAGGCCCTGGTCGCGACCGACATCGCCGCCCGCGGCATCGACGTCAACGACATCAGCCACGTGTTCAACTACGAGCTGCCCAACGTGCCGGAGGCCTATGTCCACCGGATCGGCCGCACCGCCCGCAAGGGCAAGGACGGCGTCGCCATCAGCTTCTGCTCGGACGACGAGCGCAGCCTGCTGAAGGACATCGAGAAGGCCACCCGCCAGAAGATCCCGTCCTTCGACCGCCGCAACGACAAGGCCCTGGCGGCCGCCGCGGCCGTCGCCGACAAGCTGGCCCCGGCCGAGAAGTACGTCGACCCGCGCAAGGCCGACCCGCGCAACAACGTCCCCTCGGAACTGCGCCGCAAGCGCAACCGTAACGGCGCTCAAGGCAAGGGCGGCCAGGGCGGCGGTCAACGGGACGGCCAGGGCGGCGGCGAAGGTCGTCAGGCCCAGGGCCAGGGCCGCAACGGCGGCGGTCGTAACGGCGGCCGCGGCGGTCAGGGCCAGGGCGGTCAAGGTCGCGGCGGCCAGCAGGCCCAGGGCGGCGCCAAGCAGGGCGGCGATTTCCGTGGCCCCAAGCGCGGCGGCGGCGTCCAGACGGTCGAGACCCGCTGGAGCCCGATCGACTGATCGATCTCGAGCTGACCTGAAGATATCGGCCGCCTTCCTCCGGGAAGGCGGCCTTTTCTTTGCCTGCCCGTCCCTCGAGCCATGCTCCGGCCTCCCCTCAGGTCGAGCCTGGTCGCCCCCGCGACGAAAACCACAACCCTGGGCCGCTCCGTACTGCGACGCTTGCGCGCAGGGTGGTCCCTCGACCCTTGCAACCCGTTGGGCCCTCGGATCATTGTTCGCCCGGACCCGGCTTTAGGGGAGCCGGTGGGAGGGACCAGACGCCATGCCGCAAGGCGACGGGCGAAGCTTGCCTGCGTTCACGCGTCTAGCCGGGGGCGAAATGGCCGAACGCGTTCGCGCGTTCGACTGGTCGCGCACGTCGCTGGGCGCGCGCGAGACCTGGTCTCCCAGCCTGAAGCTGGCCGTCGACATGCTGCTGGCGACCAATTTCCCCATGGCCCTGCGCTGGGGTCCCGAGTTCATCCTGGTCTATAACGACGCCTATGCGCCGGCCCTGCGCGAGCGCCACCCCGACGCCCTGGGCCGTCCCTTCACCCAGCATTCCGACGAGTTCCGGGCCACCCTGCTGGGCATCCACCAGGACATCCTGCGCGGCGAGAGCGGCGGCTACGCCCTGGAGCGCATGCCCCTGCAGGTGCAGCGCGAAGGCGGCGAGGCGCGCCTGGCCCACTTCGCCGTCAGCTACAGCCCGGTGCCCGACGACACCGCCCCCACCGGCGTCGGCGGGGTGCTGATCTCGGCCGTCGAGGTCACCGGCGCGGTCGAGACCGAGAAGGCCCTGCGCGACACCCAGGCCCGCTACAACATGGCGCTGGGCGCGGCTGGCGGGGTCGGCGCCTGGGAGTGGGACATCAAGGCCAACAAGGTCTATTGCGACGCCCGCTACGCCATACTGCACCAGGTGGATCCGGCCTTCGCGTCGCTGGGCCTGCCCGCCCAGCGCTTCACCCCCGCCGTCCACGACGAGGACCGCGACCG
>NZ_QHJY01000474.1 GCF_003185805.1 Caulobacter sp. D5 | reverse complement strand
CTCCTGCCCCAGCGCCTGGCCTGGCACGCGGCGCTGTCGGCGGCCGCCCTTGTGCTGGGCCTCGCCGTCGCCCTGCCGCTGGGTTTCGCCGCGGCCAGGCGGCCGGGACTGCGCTGGATCACGCTGGGCGCGGCGAGCCTGGTGCAGACCGTGCCGAGCCTGGCGCTGCTGGCGCTGTTCTATCCGCTGCTGCTGCTGGCCTCGAACCTGGCAAAGGCGACCTTCGGCTTCGGCTTTCCGGCCCTGGGCTTTCTGCCGGCGTGGCTGGCCCTGGCGCTCTACGCCATGCTGCCGATCCTGCGGAACACGGCGGCGGGGCTGTCGGGCGTCGATCCGGCGGTGACGGAAGCGGCCAGGGGCGTGGGCATGACGCCGCGCCAGAGCCTGCTGCGGGTCGAGCTGCCGCTGGCCGCGCCGGTGATCCTGGCGGGCGTGCGGACGGCGGCGGTGTGGACCATCGGCGGGGCGACCCTGGCCACGCCCGTCGGCCAGACCTCGCTGGGCGACTACATCTTCTCAGGCCTGCAGACCGAGGCCTGGGACATGGTGCTGGTCGGCTGCGCGGCCTCGGCGGCGCTGGCCTTGGTCGTCGACCAACTGCTGGGCCTGGTCGGGCGCGGCATCGAGCAGCGCCGGCCCATGCTGTGGGGCGGGGCGCTGGCGGCGCTCGGTCTGGGTCTCGTCGCGGCGCTGGCGCCGATCGCCGCGCCGGCCCTGACGCCGCGTCCGCAGGCCTATGTTGTCGGGGCCAAGAACTTCTCCGAGCAATATGTGCTGGCCGAGCTGATCGCGAGCCGGCTGGAAGGGCAGGGCGCGCGGGTCGAGCGGCGGATCAACCTGGGCTCGGCCGTGGCCTATCGCGCCCTGGCCGCCGGCGAGATCGACGCCTATGTCGACTATACCGGCACCCTGTGGGCCAACGTCCTGCATCGCACCGACAATCCCGGCCGGCAGGCGGTGTTGGACGCGCTGACGACCGAGCTGAAGCGCCGCGACGGCGTGGTGCTGGCCGCGCCGCTGGGCTTCGAGAACGCCTACGCCTTCGCCATGAAGCGCCAGCAGGCCGAGGCCCTGGGCGTGAAGAGCCTCTCTGATCTGGCGGCCAAGGCGCCGGACCTGGTCATGGGCGGCGACCTGGAGTTCTTCTCGCGGCCCGAATGGAAGGCGGTCGAGACGGCCTATGGCCTGAGGTTCAAGGCCCGGCGGCAGTTCCAGCCGACCTTCATGTACCGCGCCCTGGCCTCGGGCGAGGCCGACGTGATCTCGGCCTTTTCCAGCGACGGACGCATCGCCGCCGACGACCTGGTGGTGCTGGAAGACCCCAAGGGCGCGCTGCCGCCCTATGATGCGGTGCTGCTGGTGTCGCCCAAGCGGGCGGACGATCCGCGCCTCAAGGCGCTGGCGGCGCAGCTGTCGGGCAGCCTGTCGGTGCAGGCCATGCGGCAGGCCAACTACGCCGTCGATCGCGACAGCGACAAGCGCTCGCCGGCCGATGTCGCGCGCGAATTGAGCGACGACATTCCCTGAACGCCGTCCGCCCAAGCTTCGTTTGCGACGCTTTTGTGAATGGGGCAGGTTGCGCGCCATGAGCAAGCTTACCTCCACGGCGGCGCTTTCGGCGCTGGCCGGCGTCGCCCTATTCGCCATCCAGCCGGCACAGGCCGCGGACCAGGTGAAGCCCAATCCCAAGCTGGTGGTGGTGATCTCCATCGACCAGTTCAGCGCCAACCTGTTCGAACAGTGGCGCGGCCAGTGGAAGGGCGGCCTGGGCAAGCTGGGCCGCGAGGGCGTGGTCTATCCCAACGGCTATCAGTCGCACGGCATGACCGAGACCTGCCCGGGCCACTCCAGCCTGCTCACCGGCGCCTATCCCAACCGCACCGGCATCGTCGGCAACAACTGGTACGACCCCGAGACCGGCAAGAAATCCTACTGCCTGCTGGATGCGTCGGTGACCCTGGCCGCCCCCTCCGATCAGGATCCGGTCAGCGACAAGAACCTGATGGTCGGCACCTATGGCGACTGGCTGAAGGCCGTGTCGCCCAAGAGCCGCGTCTACGGCGTCTCGGGCAAGGATCGCGGCGCGATCACCATGGCCGGCCACAAGGCCGACGGCGCGTTCTGGTACCAGGCCGGCTACGGCTTCAACACCTTCGTACGTCCCGGCGAGGACGCGGCGACGAAGCTTGCGCCCGTGGCCGCGCTGAACGCGCGCCTGGCCGCCGAGCAGAAGAAGAAGCCCTTCGTCTGGACCTATGAGAACAAGGCCTGCGCCGCGCTCGAAAAGACCTGGACCACGGGCGATCGCACCTGGGACGCCAAGCTGCCGCGGCCGTTGCCGACCAACGAGGCCGAGACCCTGCGTGATCTGGCCGCCAGCCCCTATACCGACGCCGTGACCCTGGAGGCCGCCGCCGCCCTGCGCGACGAGTTCGGCCTGGGCGACGGCCCGCAGGTCGACGTGCTGACTGTCAGCCTGTCGGCCACCGACTTCATCGGCCACCGCTACGGCACGCGCGGCCCGGAGATGTGCGATCACCTGAGCCGCCTGGACGCGCGCCTGGACACGTTCCTCAAGCGCATCGAGAAGGCCAAGGGCGAGGTGCTGGTGGTGCTGAGCGCCGACCACGGCGGTTCGGACTTCCCCGAGCGCCTGCACGACGAAGGCTATGACGTCAGCCGCATCGCCACCTCGGCCTGGCTGAAGGGGGTGAACGCCCAGCTGCGCACCGATCTGTCGCTGGACTACGACCCGGTGATCGCGCCGGGCGGCATCGACACCCTGGTGATCGTCGGCGCCGACAAGAAGGTGCCGCCGGCCACGGAGCGCGCCCGCGTCGCCTCGGCGGCCCTGGCCCTGGTGCGCGGCCGCCCCGAGGTGGCCGAGGCCTATGAGATCAACGACCTTCTGACCACCCCGCCGGTCGCCAAGGGCACGCCGCCGGACGTGATCAGCGTCAAGGAACGCCTGCGCCGCAGCGCCTGGCCGGGCCGTTCGGGCGACATCCTGGTGGCCTTCAAGCCGAACCTGGTGCCGGCCACGGCGGCGGCGACCTATGTCGCCACCCACGGCACGCCCTGGGACTACGACCGCCGCGTGCCGATCCTGTTCTGGTGGAAGAGCGCGCAGGCCCGCGAACGCATCCTGCCGATCGAGACGGTCGACATCGCCCCGACCATCGCGGCGGTGACCGGCGTGCCGGTTCCGACCCCGATCGACGGCCGCTGCCGTCCGCTGGGCGCGGGTCACGATTGCTGAGCCAGGGTTTGAGGGGAGCGCCGGCGGCGTTCCCCCTTTTCCGTGGAACCCCCGCGAAAGCGGGGGCCCAGGCTTTTTCTGAAACGCGCAGCTCTCGACGATAAAACACCTGGGTCCACGCTTTCGCGGGGATTTTACGGTGTTTGGAATGTCGGAAAGCGCTGTCGTCCTAACGCGCGAGCACGAATCCCAGCACGTCGACGCCGATGAAGGCGATGATGGCCCAGCCTATGGCCAGGCCGGCGAACGGGTGGCGCTGCCACCAGTGCAGCTTGATTTCCGATTGCATGACAGTTCCCCAACTGATGGATGCATTCTGTACGCGATCGGATAGTTTCGCCAGCAACTATCAGGCGGCGCCGCTAGGTAAACCCGTGTGGCGGGATGTCGCAGGTCCGCGGGCAACCTTGCAGCGACCATGCGCCGCGCCCGGCTTACGATCGGTCGGGGCGTCGTGTTAACAGTCCCTAACTCCCTGTTAACCATGTCCGGCCCATGGTGCGGGCCGTACCAAAACCGTCCAGAGCGCCCGCAGAAAGCCCGTTCATGACCGGAGCCGAAGTCCTCGACGTGGGTCGCGACGCGATCTGGCTGACTTTGCAGCTTTGCGCGCCGGTGCTGATCGTCGGCCTGGTGGTCGGTGTGGCCATCGGCCTTTTCCAGGCCCTGACCCAGATCCAGGAACAGACCCTGGTCTATGCGCCCAAGATCGTCGCCATCTTCATCGCGCTGCTGCTGTGCCTGCCGCTGATGGGAGCCCTGATGTCGGGCTTCATGCGCCAGATCGCCGCCCGCATCGCGGCGATGTAGGGAAGGACGGGGCGTGGACAGCTTCGCGACGACCGCTCAGGTCTATGTCGCCGGTCTGGTCTTCGCCCGGATCGGGGCCATGCTCATGCTGATGCCGGGCATCGGCGAGACGGCCGTGTCGCCGCGCATCCGCCTGGCCCTGGCGCTGCTGATCGCCCTGGTCATCACCCCGACGGTGGCCAAGGGCGTCGGTCCGCTGCCCACCACGGTGGGCGGCCTCGCCGGCCAGCTGATCCACGAGATCCTGATCGGCCTGATGATCGGCGCGGTGCTGAAGATGTTCATGAGCGCCATGACCACGGCGGGCGAGATCATCTCGATGCAGACCACGCTGTCGTTCGCCCAGACCACCAACCCGATGGGCGTGCAGTCGAGCACGGCGGTGGCCACCTTCCTGTCGATGCTGAGCCTGACCCTGATCATGGCCACCGACCTGCATCACCTGTTCATCGCCGCGATGGCGCGGTCCTACGACCTTTTCCCGTTCACCAAGAGCGTGCCGGTCAACGACGCCGCCGCCCTGGCCGTGCGCACCGTGGCCCAGAGCTTCACCCTGGGCGTGCAGCTGGCCGCCCCGGTGATCGTGTTCTCGATCGTCTTCAACCTGGCGACGGGTCTGGTCGGGCGGGTCATGCCGCAGTTCCAGATCTTCTTCGTCACTTCGCCGCTCAGCGTGATCCTGGGTCTCTCGTTGCTCGCCCTTTCCCTGGGCGGCATCGCCATGGTGTGGAGCGATCGCTACCGCGATCTGCTCAACGTCTTCAGTTAGGAGGGCGCCGTGGCCGACGACACAGACGACGCCTCGAAAACAGAAGAACCGACACAGAAGAAACTTTCGGACGCCCGGAAGAAAGGCGACGTTCCCAAAAGTCCTGACTTCTCGCAGCTGGCCTCGCTGGCCGGCGCGTTCGGCGTCGTCGTCATCGCTGGCGGCTGGCTGGCGCGCGACCTGGTTTCGGCCCTGGTGCCGTTCATCGCCCACGCCGGCCAGATGGACGTCGAGGGCGGGGCCAACCTGATCGCCAAGAAGGTGGTGATGGCGGCGCTGCCGCCGCTGATCCTGGTGATGCTGGTTTCGGGCTTCATGGGAGCGGCGGCCAATATCGCCCAGTCGGGCTTCCTGTTCTCGGCCGAGAAGATGAAGCCGGACTTCGCCAAGCTGAACCCGCTGAAGGGCCTGGGCCGCATCTTCGGGCCGGACGGCCTGATGCAGTTCGCCAAGTCGGCCGTGAAGTTCATCGTCACCGGCATCATCGCCTGGTTCGTGCTCAAGCCCGACGCCAAGGAGGTGATCGGCCTGGTCGGCATGGACCCGGCGGCCATGCTCCCGCTGGCCATCGACCTCTGCAAGAAGCTGTTCTGGTCGGTGCTGATCTTCCTGCTGGTCACCGCCGGCTTCGACTGGTTCTGGCAGCGGATGCGCTTCAACAAGCGCATGCGCATGACCCTTCACGAGGTGAAGGAAGAGCACAAGCAGTCGGACGGCGACCCGCACATCAAGGCCAAGCGCCGGCAGATCCAGATGCAGCGCTCGCGCCAGCGGATGATGCAGGCCGTGCCCAAGGCGACCGTCGTCGTCATGAACCCGACCCACTACGCCGTGGCGCTGAAATACGAGCAGGGCGAGACCCCGGCGCCGATCTGCGTGGCCAAGGGCGTCGACGAGCTGGCCCTGAAGATCCGCGCCCTGGCCGAGGAGTCCGGCGTGCACGTGCTGGAGGATCCGCCCCTGGCCCGCGCCCTCTACGCCGCCGTCGAGATCGACCAGCAGATCCCGGCCGAGCACTTCGAGGCCGTCGCCAAGGTCATCGGCTTCGTGATGAGCAACAAGAAGGCCAAGCGGCGCGCCTGGGCCGACTGACGGCTCGCCGGACCCTCCGGGCGCTTGTCCGGGATCATCGGGACATCACATTTCCGCCGTAGAATCAGAGACCTGCTTTCTGAACGCGCTCTTGCGCCGCGTAAGGAGTATCCTTACCGGACGAATCGTCGGGGCCTCGCCCCCGCCAAGTTGCAGAAGGATTTCGGTCGGCATGGCCGAGACGCCCGCGAAAGACATGACGGCGGCCCGCCGCCGCGCCGACCCCCTGATCTGGGGGGCGGCGATCTTCTTCGTCCTGGCCGCCGGCTTCGCCACGGCCCCGGCCCTGAGCGCCGGACCCGCCACCCTGGCCGGCCTACTGCTGCTGGCCGGCGTCGCCGGCGTGGCGATCCTGGGGCTGGTGGCGATCCGCGCCTCGGCCGCGCACGACAACGGCCTGGACGTGGCCGACAGCTTCATCGAGGCGCTGGGCGAGCCTGCGGCCCTGACCGTCGCCGACGGCCGCATCCTGGTGGCCAACCAGGCCTGGCGCGACACCATGGGCGAGGCCCGCCGCCTGCCCAAGGACGCCGCCCTGTTCTCGGCCCTGACCCGGGCCCGCAAGGGCGAGACCGCCGAGGCCCTGGTGGTGCTGGCCGGCCAGGAGCGCCCG
>NZ_QHJY01000473.1 GCF_003185805.1 Caulobacter sp. D5 | reverse complement strand
TGGCGGCGGGCGAAGGCCAGCAGGTGCTGGGTCAGCTTCTCGCCGCGCCGGGCGGCCGACAGGGCGGCGTCGACCATCTTGTCGCGCCGGCGGGCGTCGTCCGGATGCCGCTGCACCACGTCCAGGGCGCCGATCACGACGGTCAGCAGGTTGTTGAAGTCGTGAGCCACGCCGCCGGTCAGCTGGCCGATGGCCTCCAGCTTCTGCGACTGGCTGAGGGCGGCCTGGGCCAGGTCGCGTTCGGCCAGGGCGGTGTCGACCTTGTCGGCCAGCAGCTCGTTCATGCCGGTCAGCTGGGCCTCGGCCTCCTTGGCCTCGGTGACGTCGAAGGCGATGCCGATGAAGCCGGCGAAGGCGCCGCCGGGGCCGTAGCGCGGCTGGGAGAACGATTTGAGCCAGCGCCACTCGCCGTCGGGCCGGCGGTAGCGGGCCTCCAGGCTGAAGGGCCTGCGCGAGGTCTCGCCGGCGAGCTGGGCCTTGAGGATGGACGGCAGGTCCTCGGGATGGATGCGGGTGCGCCAGTCCAGCGTGAGGGCGGCGCGGTAGTCGGCGCCGGCGAAGTCGACGTAAGCCGCGTTGACGAAGTCGCGGGCCCCGCCCTGGCCGGTGATCCACATCAGGGCCGGGGCGCTGTCGGCCAGGGCCCGGAAACGGGCCTCGCTCTCGCGCAGGCCTTCCTCGGCCTGGCGGCGCTTGGTGACGTCGAAATTGACGCCCAGCACCCGCACGGCGCGGCCGGCGGAGTCGCGCTCGATCTGGCCGCGGCCGTGGATCCAGCGCTCGCCCTCCTGGCTGTCGGTCAGCCGGTACTCGACCTCGTAGATCGGCCCGCTCTTGATGGCCTGGCGGATCTGCTCGCGCACCTTGGTGCGGTCGTCGGGATGCACGGCGCCGGCGACGTCGTCGAAGCTCAAGGGGCCGTCCAGCGGCAGGCGCAGGTTGCGACGCGCGGCGGGGGAGAGATGCAGGGCGCCGCTGGCGACGTCCCACTCCCACGGACCGACCCCGGCGGCGGCCTGGGTGACGTCGAGCCGGGCTTCGGCCTGGACCTGCCGTCGCCGGGCCTCGCCCAGGTGCGCCACCGCCTCGCGCAGGCCGTGAGCCACCGCCGTCGTGGCCGCCGCCGAGATCAGATAGAGCACCAGCGAGGCCGACTCGGCCTCGCTGAGGGGCTCGCCGTAGCGGCCGGCCCATAGCCACCAGCCCAGCAGCCCGCCGCAGACGAGCGGCGCGACGCCCCAGCGCCAGCCGGCGTACAGCGTGACCAGCACCATGGCGGGGAAGAAGGCCTGGGTGGCGCCGATCGCCTGGTCGGGACCCAGCAAGGCGAAACGCATGCCCAGGGCCGTCAGCGTCGCCACCACGGCCGCCGTCGCGGCGCGCCAGAAAGGCGGGGGAACCTCGGGTATCAGCCAGGCGCTTAGCAGGGCGGACGTCGAACGGTGCGGCTTCGACGCCGGGGGGAGCTGATCATTCTTGTTCATTCTTGCTCCGCGCTCAGAAGCGGGCTTGCCATGAGCATGGACACGCTTACCTAGGACACGCAACACGGGAGATCATGAATGGCGACCGCTCCGAACATCGGCATTTCGGCCAAGCAACGCGCGGACATCGCGCAGGGACTGAACAAGGTCCTGGCTGACAGCTATGCGCTCTACCTCAAGACGCACGGCTATCACTGGAATGTTCGCGGTCCCTATTTCCAGTCGCTGCACATCCTGCTTGAAGGCCAATACAACGAAGAGTGGGCCGCTCTGGACCTGATCGCCGAGCGCATTCGCGCCCTGGGCGAACTGGCCCCGCAGGGCTATGGCGCCTTCGGCAACCTCTCCAGCATCAAGGACGGCGACGGCGAGAAGGACTGGGAGGCCATGATCAAGGAACTCCTGTCCGACAACGAGACGGTCATCGCCACCCTGCGTGCGGCCTTCCCGGCGGCTGAAGAGGCCGGCGACGAAGCTACCGCCGACCTCTACACCCAGCGCCTGGCGGCCCACGAAAAGCACGCCTGGATGCTGCGCTCGACCCTGAGCAAGTAGTCCGAACGCACCCGCGTGCCGTCCATCCGACGACAACGGGACCTGAAGGCCGCCGCGGCGCTGATCGCCGTCGGCGGCCTTTCTGCGTGCGCCACCGCCTACCACCTGCCGCGCCAGCACGGCCGCGCCGCGGGGGTGGCGAGCCAGGCCGGCACGCTGTCGGACGCAGGGCTCGCCCGCTATGTCGCCGACATGGACCCGGCCATGCTGGCCCTGGCCCGGCGGCACGACCCCCGGCCGCACAAGGATTACTGGGGCCGGGTGAAGGGCTGGGAGGTGATCGACATCGCCACCATTCCGACCCTGGGCGACACGGTTCCCGACTTCGAGGACGCCCGCCTCATCAACGCCTACCGCTTGCCCGCGCCCCTGCCGATCGAGGCGGCCAGGCCCTTCGTGCTGAAGGCCTCGGGCGAGGAGCGGGCAAGAGCCCTGCACTGCCTTTCGCAGGCGGTCTATTTCGAGGCCGGGTTCGAGCCGGCGGACGGCCAGGCGGCCGTGGCCCAGACCGTGCTCAACCGCCTGCGCCATCCCGGCTATCCCAAGTCGATCTGCGGGGTGATCTACGAGGGTTCGCTGCGCAGCACCGGCTGCCAGTTCAGCTTCACCTGCGACGGCTCGCTGGAGCGGGCGGTCTCGCCGGCTCTTTGGAACCAGGCTGAGGCCGTGGCGCGGCGGGCGCTGTCGGGCTTCGTGATGAAGGACGTGGGCGTGGCCACCCACTACCACGCCGACTACGTGTCGCCGTACTGGGCGCCGACCCTGGTCAAGCTGCGCCAGGTGGGCACGCACATCTTCTATCGCTGGACAGGGCCGGCGGGGACGCTGGCGGCGTTCAAGGGGCGCTACGCCGGCGGCGAGACCAAGATCTCGGCCGACACCCTGATGGGCGCCGATCCCCGCACGCTCGAGGCCGCGCCGCCCGAGGTGCTGGCCCAGACCCTGTCGCAGACCCTGGGCGGTCCCGCGCCGGCCGCGGCCCTGAAGGACGCCCGCATCGTCGTCATTCCCGACGTCGCCGCGCCGGGCGGCGAGCGGCTGAAGATCGAGGGCACGGTGGCCGGGCGCCGCATCGCCACGCCCGAGGAGATCGCCCGGATCAACAAGGCCCTGGAGGCCATGCCCGAGGTCCAGGCCCAAGCCGCCGCCAAGCCCGCGCCGCCGCCGGTGGTCGCCGCCCCTCCGCCGCCTCCGCCCAAGCCGAAGCCGCGCGCGCCGAACCTGCTGAACCCGCTGGATAATTGAGGAAGGTTTCGGAGCCCTTCCCCCATCAAGGGGGAAGGGAGATGCGCGCAAAGAAAAAGGGGCGACCGGCGGCCGCCCCTCGTTTCTCGTTCTGTCCGAAAGCCTACCAGGCCCCGATCTCGTTGGCCTCTTTGTGGCTGATCGGGTGGTGCGCCTTCTTGTGGTCTTCCTCGGCCAGGAAGCGGACGGCTTCCAGGGCGGCCATGCAGCCCATGCCGGCGGCCGTGACGGCCTGGCGGTAGACGTCGTCGGTGACGTCGCCGGCGGCGTAGACGCCTTCGATGGCCGTCGAGGCCGTGCCCGGCTTGACCTTCAGATAGCCGCCCGGGCCGGTTTCCAGCTGGCCCTTGAACAGCTCCGACGACGGGGCGTGGCCGATGGCGATGAACACGCCGTCGGTCTTCAGCTCGGTGGTCGCGCCGGTCTTGACGTTCTTCAGGCGCACGCCGGTGACGCCGGCCGGATCGCTGTCGCCCAGGACCTCGTCGATGGCGCTGTCCCAGACCACTTCGATCTTCGGATGGGCCAGCAGGCGCTCTTGCAGGATCTTCTCGGCCCGCAGCTCGTCCTTGCGGTGCACCAGGGTGACCTTGCTGGCGAAGCTGGTGAGGAACAGGGCCTCTTCGACGGCCGTGTTGCCGCCGCCGACCACCACGACTTCCTTGTTGCGATAGAAGAAGCCGTCGCAGGTGGCGCAGGCGCTGACGCCGAAGCCCTGGAACTTGCTCTCGCTCTCCAGGCCCAGCCACTTGGCCTGGGCGCCGGTGGCGATGATGATCGTCTCGGCGATCCAGTCCTGGCCGCTGTCGGTCTTCACCGTGAACGGACGCTGGGACAGGTCGACCGACAGCACGATGTCGTTGACCAGCTCGGTGCCCACGTGCTCGGCCTGGGCGCGCATCTGGTCCATCAGCCAGGGACCCTGGATGACGTCGGCGAAGCCCGGATAGTTCTCGACGTCGGTCGTGATGGTCAGCTGGCCGCCCGGCTGGATGCCGGCGATGAGCACGGGCTTGAGCAGCGCGCGGGCTGCGTAGATGGCGGCGGTGTAGCCGGCGGGGCCCGAACCGATGATCAGGCAGCGCGTGTGGCGGGGAGCGGTGGTGGACATGGCGGATATCTAGGCGCGATTCCGCTCGTGCGCTACATTGACACCATGAACCCGCTGCTGGAACGCATCACGATCGAACCCGGCAAGGCCGGAGGCCGTCCCTGCATCCGCGGTCTGCGTGTGCGGGTGCAGGATGTTCTGGAGATGCTGGCGGCCGGCATGACCTCCGCCGAGGTGCTTCAAGAGTACCCTTACCTGGAACCGGACGACATCCGTGCGGCGCTGGCCTACGCCGCCGCCGCGGTCGCCGACACCGCCGTCGTCGCCGCTTGAAGCTTCTGGTCGACGCCCAGCTTCCACAGGCCTTGGCCGAGTGGCTGCGCGACCAAGGCCTGTCGGCGGATCACTTGTCGGAACTTGGACTGCTGTCCGCGTCCGACGGCGAAATCTGGGACCTCGCCTTGAACAAGGGCTACGTCATCGTCACCAAGGACCGCGACTTCGTCGAATGGTCGCGGCACAGGACGCCGCGCGCCAGGGTGCTGTGGGTTCGGTTCGGAAATATGAGCCGCGAGGTTCTTTTGGCGCGAATGGAAAGCGCCTTAAGTGAGCTTCGGCAGGCGTTGGCGGGAGATGCGGCCGTCATCGAGATCGGTCGTTGAGAATTGAAGGGGGAGCCATGAAGGGCGGATTGACGATCGGCATCGGGGCCGGGACGGCGATCGGGGTCGCGCTCGGCGTGGCGACCAACAACATCGCGATGGGCGTGGCGATCGGCATCGCCATCGGGGCGGGCCTGGGCACGGCGCTGGAGGCGGCCAAGCCGGCCGGAGCAAAGCCCGGCAAGGGCGGCGACGGGGGCGATGCGTCCTCCTCGACCTATTTCGACAGCGGTTCCTCGGCCTCGGACTCGTCATCGAACGCGTCGGACTGCGGATCCTCGTCCGACGGCGGCTCCTCCGACGGCGGAAGCTGCGGCGGGGGTGACGGCGGAGGCGGTGGCGGGGATTGACGCCTCGTCCACGATTTCAGGGTTAATATGGCGGGGACACGCGTGAGTTCGCCCATGACCGCTTCGCCCGAAATCGAGATCGCCGGCCGCAGGATCGGCGCCGACCATCCGCCCTATGTGATCTGCGAGCTGTCGGGGAACCACAACGGCAGCCTCGAGCGCTGCCTTTCGATGGTCGACGCCGCGGCAGACACCGGCTGCGACGCCATCAAGATCCAGACCTACACCGCCGACACCATCACGCTCGACGTCGACCGGCCCGAGTTCAAGATCAACGGCGGCCTGTGGGACGGCCGCAGCCTCTATGAGCTTTACCAGGAGGCCCAGACGCCGTTCGAGTGGCACGCGGCGATCTTCGAGCGTGCCCGAAAGCGCGGCGTGACGATCTTCTCCAGCCCGTTCGACGAGACGGCGGTCGACCTGCTGGCCGGGCTGGACGCCCCCGCCTACAAGATCGCCTCGTTCGAGGCCGTGGACCTGCCGCTGATCCGCTACGCGGCGGCCAAGGGCAAGCCGCTGATTATCTCGACCGGCATGGCCAACCTGGCCGAGATCGAGACCGCCCGGAACACCGCCCTGGAGGCCGGGGCGGCGGGGGTGCTGCTGCTGCACTGCGTGTCGAGCTATCCCGCCACCTTCGCCGACGCCAATGTCCGGACCGTGGCCGACATGGCCGCGCGCTTCGGCTGCCCGATCGGCCTGTCGGACCACACGCCGGGCACGGCCGCCTCGGTGGCGGCGGTGTCGGTGGGCGCGGCCGCCATCGAGAAGCATTTCACCCTGGCCCGCGCCGACGGTGGTCCGGACTCGGCCTTCAGCCTGGAGCCGGCTGAGTTCAAGGCCCTGGTCGACGACACCAAGAACGCCTGGGCGGCGCTTGGCCGCGCGCACTACGACGTGCTGGGCTCCGAGCAGGCCAACCTGCAGTACCGCCGCTCGCTCTATGTCACCGCCGACGTGCCGGCCGGCGCGATCCTGAGCCGCGACAACGTCCGCTCGGTGCGTCCGGGCATCGGCCTGCCGCCGGCCGACCTCGACAAGGTGCTGGGCCGCCCCGCCGCCCGCGCCCTGACCCGCGGCGAGCCGCTGGCCTGGGACATGGTGGGCGAGTGACCCTCGGTACGATCGTTTTCGAGCGGCGTACGCGGGAGGACGGCGCGCTCAGCATCATGCCGTTGATCGACGGGATTGCCCTGATCGACCGGGTCGCCACGTTCGAGCGTGAGCACCATTGCGGCGACTCCGGCGGGCGCGACGGCCTCGTGCCGGAATACTTTCGCTTCGGTCCGTTGGATCGCCATTTCATGGGGCGGGGCGAGGCTCCGTCACCCACGCGCGTTGTCGTCCTCGGCTGCGACTGTGGAGAGTGGGGGTGCAATCCGTTCTTCTGCCGCGTCGAAGTCGACGTCCAGGCCGTACGCTGGAGCGGCTTCGAGCGCTTTTCCGGCGACGAGGCCTATGCGGCCTTCGGGCCGTTCGTCTTCGAACGCGGGGCCTATGAGCAGGCGCTGAAGACGTTGCCGGGCGATGAGGACGTGGAGCGGGCATGAGCCGGATCGCGCCGGAGTCGCTGGTTGTCCGGCGCTCGCCACGTCGTCTTCTCGTGAAGAGCGGGACCGTGCCGCTGGCCTTCGCCACCTTGGGGGCGGTCTTCGGACTCTTCGATCCCGAGGCGATCCTCGAGGCCTTCAGCCGCTACGTCTTCGTGCAGGATGACCGCTGAGCGCGGTCAGCGACGGTCGAACTTCTGGAAGGCCCAATAGACGCCGAACGACAGCGCGCCGCCCAGCAGCATCATCAGGGACATGGAGACGAGAGGGTCCATCGCTAGTCCTCCACCTTGCGCAGAACATAGTGGGCGAGGCCTTGCAGCACAATGAAGGCGGCTGCGGCGACAAAGGCCCCAAAGCCCAGCGGACGACCTGAAGTCATGGGCTGGATCGCGGCGGTGATGAGCATGGCGATCGAAAGAGCGTTGGCCGTGGTGGCGACGGCCTTGCGGGTTTCGTTCCGGGCGGCCTTGCCCATGCGAACTGGCGCTTCACGATCCGTCATGGCGTGAACATAACGGAAACATCTATAGCGCGCAATCATGTGAATGTTCGCTTATAGGGCGATCAGGTCTTGGCTTCTGCTCGCGCTGCGTCCATCCGCGCCAGCACCTCGGTCGCCGCGCGGCCGGTCTCGTCGACCGGGTCGTAGGTCCAGCCGTGGAAGGCGCCGCCGTAGGGGCGGGCCGCGCCCTGGCGTTCCAGTTCCTCGTGGAAGAGGCGGAACTTCAGGCTGTGGCCTTCCATCTTGAGGATGAACACCGGCTTGCCGGTCGAGGCGGCCTCGGTGGCCATGTTGGTCGAGTCCTCGGTGACGAGGATGTAGTCGGCCGCGGCCAGGAAGGCGAAATAGGGGTTGGGGCCGTCGCCGTCCCAGATGATCCCGGGCAGGTCCCGCAGGCGGGCGGCCAGGAGGGCGCGGGCCGGCTCGGGCGTGCGGCGCGAGAAGGTCAGCAGCAGGCTGCCGCCTTCCTGCTCCAGCGGCAACTGGATCTCGTGGGCCATCTGGGCGGCGCGCTCGACCGACAGGTCGAAGGCCTTGGACTTGCCGCCCAGCAGCACCGCGACGCGCGGGCGGGGCAGGGCCTCGATGGCGTCCTTGAACTTCTCGTACTCGGCGTCGAGGCGCTCCTGGCTGACGCGGTGCGGCGAGCCGGTGATCGGGATCACGTTGTCGCCGGTCAGCCGGTCGTGCTTGGGCGGGATGACCAGGTCGAACATCTGGGCCGGGACGCGCGGGTCCTGGATCTGCACGACATAGGTCTTGCCGGCCGACCATTTCCTGAGGCGGATCGACAGGGGCAGGGTGGCGCGGCCGGCGGCGACCCACAGGTCGGGCCAGGGGGCGGTGATCTCGCTTTCGGGGGTGATCCAGCGCTTGGGCAGCCAGGCCAGCCACCAGGGCAGACGGCCGGTGCGGCCCTTCCAAGACACCCGCTTGACCACGATCTTCGCAGGACGCCGGCGCGCGATCGCCTCGGCTAGGCCCACGGCCTGGGCCTCGATGCCGGCGCGACCGTCCGAGACGGCCCAGATGGTCAGCGGTTCAGGACGAGGCTTTTCGCTCGCGCTCATCAGTCCAGCCCTCAAACGGCGAACGCCGCGGACCCGCCTTCGAAAGGGCGGATCCACGGCGATTGGCCGAACTTCATGGCGGGGTTAGGGCTGAGCCCTAGACCCACTCGACCTTGAGGATCTCGTAGGCCTTCACGCCGCCGGGGGTGTTGACCTCGACGACTTCGCCCACTTCCTTGCCGATCATGGCGCGCGACAGCGGCGAGCTCAGCGAGATGCGGCCCGACTTCACGTCGGCTTCGTGGTCGCCCACGATCTGGTAGCGGGCTTCTTCTTCGGTGTCCTCGTCGACCACGCTGACCGTGGCGCCGAACTTCACCTGAGCGCCGGAGAGCTTGGAGACGTCGATGACCTGGGCGCGGGCGATCTTGTCCTCGATCTCGGCGATCTGGCCTTCGATCCAGCCCTGGCGTTCCTTGGCGGCGTGGTATTCGGCATTTTCCGAGAGGTCGCCATGCGATCGCGCCTCGGCGATCGCGGCGATCACGGCGGGCCGTTCAATCGTCTTCAAACGCTTCAGTTCTTCGTCGAGGGTTTGATAACCCAAGACGGTCATCGGCACTTTTTCCATTGCGGATTTTAGCTCGGTTCGCCGTAAGGGGAGGAAGACTCCCAGTCGCTGGCGCACGCGACCGGGGGCTGAGAGGATAGGCGCCGCATTCTGGATAAGCAAGCCTCACGCGTCGGGCGACGCGCGCGGCCAAGCTGGCGGTCCTTCTTCCCTACAGACTCCCGTCAGGCCCGCTTCAGCGCGCCGGGCCGAGAGGCCAGGCGGCGGTCGCCGGGCAACTGGAACTGGCCGACCAGGCGGGCCAGCTCGCCGGCGTCGTCGTTGAGGGCGTGGGTGGCCGCGGCGGTCTCCTCCACCAGGCCCGCGTTCTGCTGCAGCACCTGGTCCATCTGGTTCACCGCGGTGTTGACCTGGGTCAGGCCCTGGGCCTGGTGCTGGGCGCTGGCGGCGATCTCGGAAACCAGGCCGTCGATCTCGGCGATCTGCGAGACGATGCGCTCCAGCGCCTCGCCCGTGCGGCCGACCAGTTCGACGCCTTCGCCCACCTGGCGGGTCGAGGTGGTGATCAGCTGCTTGATCTCCTTGGCGGCCTCGGCCGAGCGCTGGGCCAGGCCGCGCACTTCGGAGGCGACGACCGCGAAACCCTTGCCGGCCTCGCCCGCGCGGGCGGCCTCGACGCCGGCGTTGAGGGCCAGAAGGTTGGTCTGGAAGGCGATCTCGTCGATGACGCCG
>NZ_QHJY01000472.1 GCF_003185805.1 Caulobacter sp. D5 | reverse complement strand
GGCGAGATGACCGCCCTGCAGTCGGCGGCCCTCAACGGCATGAAGGACGAGATCCAGCGGAGCTGGAACCCCAACTGCGAGGTCGTGGGCGGCGGCGCCATGCAGGTGAAGCTTGTCTTCAAGCTTACGCCGAACGGCCGCGTCTCGGGTCAGGTGACCGCCAACGGGGCCGAGAACTCGAGCGACGCCATCGTACGCACCGAGGCCGAGCGGGCGATCCGCGCCGTCTATCAGTCGGCGCCGTTCGAAGGCCTGGCGCCGCAGTACTACAACACGCAGCTCAACCTGAACTTCAAGGCGCGCGACGCCTGCGCCGCGCGTTAGACGTCGAACGACGCCGAAGAGACGAGATGGAAGGAAGCCCGACGATGACCCAGCGCAAGCATCGCCTCGCCATGCCGCTCCTGGCCATGAGCCTGGCCCTGGCAGGCTTCGCCGCGACCGCCGCCCTGCCGGGCGTCGCGGCCGCCCAGATCGAGATCGACATCGACAAGGGCGCGGTCAAGCCGATGCCGGTGGCCATCCCGGCCTTCGCCGGCGCCCAGCGCGGGGCCGACATCGCCCAGGTCATCAGCGGCAATCTCGAGCGCTCGGGCCTGTTCCAGCCGCTGAACGTCGGCGGCGTGACCGACAAGCTGGCCGACGTGAACGTTCAGCCGCGCTTCCCCGACTGGCAGGCCACCGGCGCCCAGGCGCTGATCAACGGCCAGGTGACGGTCGGCGCCGACGGCTCGCTGCGCGTCGACTTCCGCCTGTGGGACACCTTCAGCCAGCAGCAGCTGCTGGGCCTGCAGTTCACCTCCACGGCCGAGAACTGGCGCCGCGTGGCCCACAAGATCAGCGACGCGGTCTATGAGCGTCTGACCGGCGAGAAGGGCTATTTCGACACCCGCGTGGCCTTCGTCGCCGAGAGCGGCCCCAAGCTCGCCCGGGTCAAGCGCCTGGGCATCATGGACCAGGACGGCGCCAACCCGCAGTACATCACCGACGGCTCGTCGATCGTGATGACCCCGCGCTTCTCGGCCACCAGCCAGGAGCTGACCTACATGGCCCTGCGGCCGACGGGGTCGAGCATCTACCTGCTGAACCTGCAGACCAACCGCCAGGAGACGGTCGGCCGCTTCCCCGGCATGGTGTTCGCCCCGCGCTTCTCGCCGGACGGCAAGAAGGTGGCCTTCTCGGTCGAGAAGGGCGGCAACAGCGACATCTACGTGCTCGACCTGCGCACCCGCCAGTCGACCCGCATCACCACCGACCCGGCCATCGACACCTCGCCGTCGTTCTCGCCGGACGGCACGAAGATCGTCTTCAACTCCGACCGCGGCGGCCAGGCCCAGCTCTATGTGATGAACGCCGACGGCTCGGGCGTGCGCCGCATCTCCTACGGCGGCGGCCGCTACACCACCCCGGTGTGGAGCCCGCGCGGCGACTACATCGCCTTCACCAAGCAGACCGGCGGCCAGTTCCACATCGGCGTGATGAAGACCGACGGCGGCGACGAGCGCCTGCTGACCACCAGCTATCTGGACGAGGGCCCGACCTGGGCGCCGAACGGCCGGGTGCTGATGTTCTTCCGCGAAGGCAGCGCCGGCAATCCGCGTCTCTGGACCGTCGACATCACCGGCCGGATCCTGCGTCCGGCCGCCTATCCGGGCGCGGCGTCCGACCCCGCCTGGTCGCCGCTTCTGGACTGATTTTACCCGTTCGGAGCTGAGAAACGCGAAGGTTTCGCAACTTTCCACAGACCCGGCGCGTTGGAGCGTTGCTGTTCATCCGCCATTCACCCGCTAGGTGAAACGAGGTGGAACAGCGTCTGTCTGACGCCATTGTGAGGTCCAGGGAACGTTTTTGCGGGGCGGAGCAAGAGCAGCGCCGGTAAGAGTTTTGAACCCAGGCCGTACCTAGACTTGAGGAGATACTGGATGAGCTTCGACACCAAGGGCGCCGCCCGACTGGCGCTGATCGGCCTGGCCGTGGCCTCGCTGGCCGCCTGTTCCTCGCGGCCGAAGCCGACGGGCCCGGTCGAGCCGACGCCGCCGGCCCAGCCGCAGGCGCCGCAGCAGCCCTACACCCCGCCGGCTCCGGTTCCGGATCCGACCCCGCAAGGTCCGCTGCCGGGCACCATCCAGGACTTCGTCGTCAACGTCGGCGACCGCGTCTATTTCGACACCGACGAATACTCGGTCCGCGCCGACGCCCAGCCGGTCCTGGCCGGTCAGGCCCAGTGGCTGAACCGCTACCAGTCGGTCCGCGTCCGCATCGAAGGCAACGCCGACGAACGCGGCACCCGCGAATACAACCTGGCCCTGGGCGCGCGTCGCGCCAACGCCGTCCGCGAGTTCCTGATCGGCCAGGGCGTCGCCGCCTCGCGCATCGAGACGATCTCGTTCGGCAAGGAACGTCCGCTGGATCCGGGTACGGACGAAAACGCCTGGGCCAAGAACCGTAACGCCCGCACCGCCATCACCGACGGCGCGCGCTAAGCCTCTCGGCTGACCGATCGAAGGCCCTTCTCCGCACGCCGGGGGAGGGCCTTCTTTCCGTCTGCTCCCGACTATTCCGGCCGCACTTTTGTCCGCAACCAGGGCATAATCGTCGACATGAAGCTGAAATCCGCGCTCCTCGCCTCCGTCTTGCCCGTCGCCCTGGCCATCGCCGCCGCCGCGCCGGCCCTGGCCCAGACGCCGATGCCCGATCCGCTGGACGACCGTTCGGCCAAGCGCATCGAGAAGATGGAGAAGGTCGTTCGCGAGCTGCGGGCGATCGTCTTCCAGGGGCGCGACACCGGCAAGCCGGTGGTCGTGCAGACCGCCGAGACCGACGCCCAGATCGCCGCGCTCAACGACCGGATCACCGACCTGGAACAGACGATCCAGCGGATGAACGGCCAGAACGAGACCCTGACCCACGACATCGACGTGGCCCGCCGCGCCTCGGACGGCCAGAAGGCCCGCGCCGACCAGCTGGAACAGCGCCTGGCCGCCCTGGAAGGCAAGATCACCACGCTGGAGGCCGCCGCCGCCACGGCCGCCGCGGCCCAGATCCCGCCGCCGCCTCCGCCGCCCCCGGCCGATCCGGCGACCGCCTTCAAGCAGGCCCGCCAGCTGCTGCTGGATGGCGACTACACCGGCGCCGAGAACGCCTTCGGCGGTTTCGTCAGCGCCTATCCCGACGACGCCAAGGCGCCCGAGGCCCGCTACTGGCTGGGCGAGACCCAGTTCGTGCGCGAGGCCTATGGCGACGCGGCCGGTTCCTATCTGGGCGCGGTGCGCGGCTGGCCGCAGACCAGCTGGGCGCCCAACGCCGTGCTGAAGCTGTCGCGCTCGCTGATCGCGCTGAAGAAGCCTGCCGACGCCTGCCGCACCCTGGACGAACTGACCAAGCGCTATCCGAAGGCTCCGGCCGACGTGGTCAGCAAGGCCAAGAGCACCCGCGTCCAGGCCAAGTGCGCGGCCTGACCGGCCAGCGCGACCTTTCCAGCGTCTTCGCCGCCGTCCTGGAGCGGCGTCTTCGGCCGGGGGCGACCACGCCCCTGGCCGTCGGCTTTTCGGGGGGCAGCGACAGCCTGGCCCTGCTGCGGCTGACGCTCGACTGGGCCGCCTTGCATGGTCGGCCGGTGCTGGCCCTGACCGTCGATCACGGTCTCAATGCCGCCAGCCAGGCCTGGACCGCCGACGCCCTGGCCAAGGCCCGGGCGCTTGGAGCCGACGCTCGCGCCCTGCACTGGACCGGCGACAAACCCTCGACGGGCCTGCCCGCCGCCGCCCGCGCCGCCCGCCACGCCCTGCTG
>NZ_QHJY01000471.1 GCF_003185805.1 Caulobacter sp. D5 | reverse complement strand
TCCTTCTCCCCTTGCGGGAGAAGGTGTCGCCGAAAGGCGACGGATGAGGGGTCTCTCAGACGCAAAACGCCGCGACCGGCCCTTCGGCTGTCGCGGCGTTCGAGGCCGTGCGACCCCTCACCCGACCCCACTGCGTGGGGCCACCCTCTCCCGCAAGGGGAGAGGGAACTATTTCGCCAGCGTCTCCAGGAACCGCACCGGCTCGCCCTTGCCCTCGGCGATGATCTCGTCGTCGCGCATGACCACGACGCCGCGGACGATGGTGGCCACCGGCCAGGCCTTGGCCTCGAAGCCGTCGAAGGGGGTCCAGCCGGCGCGGTTGGCCATCTGCTCGTGGGTGATGGTCTTGCGGGCCTTCATGTCGACGATGGTGAAGTCGGCGTCGAAGCCTTCGGCCAGGCGGCCCTTGTCGGCCAGGCCGAACACGCGGTTGACGCCATGGCTTGTCAGGTCGACGAAGCGCTCGAGGGAAAGCTTGCCGTCCACCACGTGGGTCAGCATGACGGGAACGAGCGTCTGCACGCCCGGCATGCCCGACGGCGAGGCCGGATAGGGGCGGGCCTTTTCCTCGCGGGTGTGGGGCGCGTGGTCGCTGCCCAGCACGTCGGCGATGCCGGCCTCGATGCCGCGCCAGACGCCGGCCACGTGATAGGCGTCGCGGATCGGCGGGTTCATCTGGGCGAATCCCTTCAGCCGCTCATAGGCCTCGGGCGCCACCAGGGTCAGGTGCTGGGGCGTGACCTCGACGCTGGCGACGTCCTTGTTCTGGGCCAGGAAGTCGATCTCTTCCTTGGTGGTGACGTGCAGCACGTGGATGCGCTTGCCCAGGTTCTTGGCGATGCGCACCAGGCGGTGGGTCGATTGCAGGGCGGCCTGGGCGTCGCGCACCTCGGGGTGGCTGGTCCAGTCGCCGGGACGGGCCAGGCTGCGGCGGTCGGCCAGGCGGTATTCGTCCTCCGAGTGGAAGGCCGCGCGGCGGTTCACGTGCCGCAGCACGTTCTCGACGCCCTCGTCGTCCTGCACCAAGAGCGAGCCCGTCGAGGCGCCCATGAACACCTTGATGCCGCAGCAGCCCGGCAGCCGCTCGAGTTCACCCAGGAAATTGGCGTTCTCGTGGGTGCCGCCGACATAGAAGGCGTGGTCGGTGTGCATCCGGTTCTTGGCGCGGGCCAGCTTGTCGGCCAGGGCGTCCGGATCGGTGGTGGTCGGCTCGGTGTTGGGCATCTCGAACACGGCCACGACGCCGCCGAGGGCCGCGCCGCGCGAACCGCTTTCGAGGTCTTCCTTCCACTCCAGGCCCGGCTCGCGGAAGTGCACCTGGCTGTCGATCACGCCCGGCAGCACGGTCAGGCCCGTGGCGTCGAACACTTCGCCCGCCGAGGCCTGGCTGAGGTCGCCGATGGCGACGATCTTGCCGCCGCGCACGCCGACGTCGGTGATCCCCCGCCCCGCATGGTTCACCACCTCGCCCCCACGGACGATCAGGTCGAAGGTCTGGGACATGGCGCGCTCCTGCGGTGGGTTTGGGGCGGTCTAGGTCTGCTGCGAGCGGGTGGCAACTGGTTTCCCCATTTCACCAGGACCCCAAACGCCGAGCATCCCCGCGAAGGCGGGGATCCAAGCGGGATTGGCCGTCGCCGACCGTGATGGGAACCCCAACTCGGCTTGGGCCCCCGCCTTCGCGGGGGTGAGCGGAAGTGGGGCGTTCCGTCAGAACGGCCAGTCAGCAGTTCAGTGTTTCGTACAGGTCCAGCCAGCCGGGGTTTATCGCCTCGATCAGCCGGATCTTCCAGGCGCGGTTCCATTTCTTGATTTGGCGCTCGCGGATCAGCGCGCCTTCGCGGCTGGCGCCGTTCTCATACCAGACCAGACGATGGACGCCGTAGCGGCGGGTGAAGCCCCGGAAGTGCTCTTCCTTGTGCTGCCAGATGCGGCGGGCAAGGTCGTCTGTGTGGCCGCAATAGAGCGTGCCGTAGGGGGCGCTGGCCAGGATGTAGACGGTGAATAGGAGGTCCATGGGCCGGCCTCGGGTTGCTCTCGAGGCAGAACATAACAAGAACAATTTGGGCGTGCAAGGGTATCGCTCAACCCTTCATCCGAGCATTCCCGCGAAGGCGGGGATCCGAGCTGAGGTTGGGGTTCGCGCATCGGCGGCCGATCTTGGCGCGGCCGCAGACTCCGCTTGGGTCCCCGCCTTCGCGGGGATGCTCGGAGTTAAATGTAAAGGAGCAGAGGGAGAGCGGCCGCCCTAAACCGGCGGGCTGGCTTCGCCGCCCGCGCGCTTGCGGCGGCGGGGGGAGATCTTGAGTTTCGGCTCGGCCTCGGCGGAGGGCGTTTCGGGGGCGGCTTCCAGCGGAAGCTCCGGAGCGGCTTCGGGCGCTGCGGTCTCGAACGCGGCCGTTTCGGCCACCGGCGGTTCGACGGGCGTTTCGGGCTCGGCGGGGGGCTCGACGACCGCGCTGGCGCGGGCCTCGTCCAGCAGTTCCACGGCCGCCTTGACCACCTTGGCCACCGGCAGGTCGCTCATGTGGCGGATGGCCTGCGACAGGTCGGGATCGACGGCCTTGAACTGTTCGAAGTCGCGCGGGCCGCGCACGGCGCGGGTCAGTGGGCCCCAGGGGCCGTAGCGGCGCTCGTCCGAGGGGCCGAACAGGCCGACGGTGGGCGTGCCGGCCGCGGCGGCGATGTGCATCAGGCCGCTGTCGTTGCCGATGAAGAGGTCGGCGCGCTTGAGGCAGGCATAGGCGGTCAGCAGATCGACCTTGCCGGTCAGGTCGATGCAGCGGCCGCGCGCCGAGGCCATGCGCAGCTCTTCGACCATGCGGCCGTCCTCCGGACCGCCGAGGATCAAGAGGCGCCCGCCCTCCAGCTTGCCGCCGGGGCCGAGCAACTGGGCCGCCGTCTGGGTGAAGCGCTCGATCGGCCAGACCTTGCCGATCCAGTTGGCGGCCGGGCCCATGGCCAGGATCGGGCCGGCCTGCTCGTTTCCGCGCGGGGCCAGCATCTGGTCGGCCAGGGCCTGGACTTCCGGGGTGATGTAGAGGTGCGGCGCCGGGGGCGCGTCCTCGATCTTCAGCACGCGGGCGGTCTCGATCACCTTGTGGGCGATCTCGCCGGGGGTCTTCTTCCAGATCGCCCGCTTCTCGCGGCGCAGGAAGAGGGCGGTGGCGCTGCCGCGCAGATCGACCACCAGGCCCCACTTCTTGTGGCGCACCTGGTTCCACAGCTTGAACCAGTGACCCTTGCCCTTGCCCTTCTCCATGACGATCACCCGGTCGAGGCCGGGAACGTGGGCGAACAGGGGGGCGGCCAGCGGGCCGGCGACGATGGTGAAGCGGGCGTTGGGGATCTCGTCGGCCAGCATTCTGATCAGGCCGGACGACAGCACGGCGTCGCCGATACGCGTGGCGGTGATGAAGAGAATCGGGAAGGCCCGCTGTGTCATCGGTCCATCTATAGGGTGAACCGCCTGTCAACGCATCCCGTTATCCCGCTTAAGCTTTCTTCGCATGAAAGACTGGCGGATGCGTCGCCCTGGCGCCACATGTTCGGCCATGACCAGCCCGCGCACCGCCCATCTTTCCTCCCGCGCCGTCATCGCCGTCGCCGGCCTCGACTGGCGCAGCTTCCTGCAGGGCCTGCTGACCCAGGACGTCGAGACGCTCGCGCCCGGCGAGCTGCGATTTGCGGGCCTGCTGACCCCGCAGGGGCGGCTGCTCTACGACCTGTTCGTGGCCGGTCTGCCGGACGGCGCCCTGCTCGACGTGGCGGCCCAGCACCGCGACGCCATCGTCACGCGGCTGTCGATGTACCGCCTGCGGGCCAAGGTCGAGATCGGGGCGTCCGACCTCGCGGTCGGCGCGGTGTTCTCGCCGGACGGCGCGCCGGTGGTGGGCGAAGGCTTCTACGCCGATCCCCGCCTGCCGGCCCTGGGCGCGCGGGTCTACGGCCCGACGGCCGAGCCTGACGCCACGGAAGACGACTATGACGCCCATCGCCTGGCCCTGGGCGTGCCCGGTCCGGCCGACTGGCTGACCGACAAGGCCTATCCGATCGAGGCCGACTTCGACCTGCTCGCCGGCATCGACTTCAAGAAGGGCTGCTTCGTCGGCCAGGAGACCACCAGCCGCATGAAGCGGCGCGGCACGATCAAGAACCGCATGCTGCCGATCGCCTTCGACGGCCCCGCCCCGGCCTTCGGCGCCGAGGTGCTGGCCGGCGAGCTTCGCGCGGGCGAGGTGCTGAGCGGCGGCGAGGGCCGGGCCATGGCCCTGCTGCGGCTGGACCGCATCGAGGGCGCGGACCTGACCGTCGATGGCCGCCCGGTGCGGGTCGAGCGCCCCGACTGGGTTCCGCCGACGCCGGTCGCGGCGCCGACGGTCTAGCCGGCCCCTTCCAACCAAGGCACGCGCGGCAGGCGGGTGTCGCCGTCCAGCTTGCACACCGAGCGCGGCGATCCCGGCCCCACCTCGGCGAGAATGCGGTCGATCTCCTTGCGGTAGCGGCGCGACGCGGCGCCGTTGAAGCCGTTGCTGGCGGGCAGGGCGGCGAGCGGCTGCGCCAGGTCGCGCCGTCCCATCCGCAGCAGCGCCAGCACCGAGGCCTGGATCACGTCGGCGCGGGCGTCGCCGCGGGGGATGGCCGCAACCCGGTCGGCGACGCTGGCGGCCGCCGGTCCCGCCCGGCAAAGG
>NZ_QHJY01000005.1 GCF_003185805.1 Caulobacter sp. D5 | reverse complement strand
CCCCCCCCCCCCGCGGCCGAGGCCGCGCTGGCCCCCTCCGGCCCTCTGGGCCACCTCCCCCAGAGGGGGAGGATTTGCGTGTGCAGACCACCCTACCTTGCGCCCATCCCCCAATCGCGATCACATGCCCGCCGCATTGCACGGGGGCCAGCGTGACCGAAGCCTTGATCGTCCGGGGGCTGGACAAGACCTTTGCCAAGCCCGCCGTGCGCGAGCTGGACCTGACGGTGCATCCGGGCGAGCTCTACGCCCTGCTCGGTCCCAACGGCGCGGGCAAGACCACCACCCTGCGGATGGTCGCGGGACTGACCAAGCCCGACAAGGGCAGCATCGAGATCTTCGGCATCGACGCCCGGGCCGATCCGGCGGCGGCCAAGGCGATCACCGCCTGGGCGCCCGACGAGGCGATGATCTACGACCGGCTCACCCCGCTGGAATATCTTGAGTTCGTCGCCGGCCTGTGGAACGTCGAGCCCAGGCACGCCAAGGCCCGGGCGCTGGAGCTGCTGGAGACCCTGGGCCTGGCCGCCGAGGCGCGGCGGCGCTGCGAGGGCTTCTCGCGCGGCATGAAGCAGAAGGTGGCCCTGGCCGGGGCGCTGATCCACGATCCGCGGCTGCTGATCCTCGACGAGCCGCTGACCGGCCTCGACGCCGCCGCCGCGCGGCTGGTCAAGGACATGCTGCAGGCCCGCGTCGACGCTGGCGGCACGGTGATCCTGACCACCCACATCCTGGAAGTGGCCGAGCGCATGGCCGACCGCATCGGCATCATCGCCGGCGGACGGCTGCTGGCCGAGGGCACGCTGGACACGCTGCGCGGGCAGGCGGGAAAAGACGGCGGAACCCTGGAAGACGTCTTCCTGCAAC
The DNA here is from genome assembly GCF_003185805.1 of Caulobacter sp. D5. Taxonomy (GTDB): domain Bacteria; phylum Pseudomonadota; class Alphaproteobacteria; order Caulobacterales; family Caulobacteraceae; genus Caulobacter. The sequence continues at coordinate 3,423 of NZ_QHJY01000005.1, read as the reverse complement.
TGACGTCCGACGGGGCGGCGGCGTGAGGCTGCTGCGCTCCGGCTCGGTCGCCTGGCTGCTGGCCCAGGAGATCCGCCTCTACTGGCGCGGCCTGACCGGCAAGAGGGCCGGCGCCGGCATCGGGGCCTGGATCGGCGGCTCGATCCTGCTGCTGGTGATGCTGAGCGGCGGGGTCTCGCTGGGCTTCGTGCTGCGCAAGCTGGACGTGCCGATGGTCCCGATGGCGGCGGCCATCGCCCTGGCCTGCTGCGCCACGGCCTTCACCCTGATGCTGTCGCAGACCTTGGCGGCGGCCAGCGAGGCGCTCTACGAGCGCGGCGACCTTGATCTGCTGTTCTCCTCGCCGATCCCGCCGCGGACGGTGCTGTTCGTCCGCGCCCTGGGCGTGGCGGCCGGGGTCATGACGGTGTTCCTGATCTTCCTGACGCCGCTGGTCGGGCCGGCGATCATCCTGGGCCATCCCGAATGGCTGGGGCTGTTCGGCGTGCTGGCGGCCCTGGCCCTGCTGGCGACGGCGGCGGGCCTGTCGCTGGCCATGACCCTGTTCTCGCTGATCGGCCCGCGCCGCACGCGCACGGTGGCCCAGGTGCTGGCGGCCCTCGTGGGCGCAGCCTTCTTCCTGACCAGCCAGATCCGCACCATCCTGGGCAAGGGCGCCAGCGAGAGCCTGTTCCAGACCCTGGCGCGCGAGACCTCCGAAGGCCGGCTGAAGCTGCCGCCGATCGCCTGGCTGCCGCTGAAGGCGATGCTGGGCGCGCCCCTGCCGCTGCTGGCGCTCCTGGCGATCGGGGCAGGAGCCTTCACCCTGTCGGCGCTGTCGCTGGGCCGGCGGTTCGCCGACGCCGCGGCCGCGACGCAAGGATCCCAGACCAGCGCCGCCAGGCCCGCGCGCGGCCGCGACCGGGCCTTCGCCAAGGGGGTGTTCGCCGCCACCCTGGCCAAGGAGCTGCGGCTGATCCTGCGCGACGCCGGCCTGCTGTCGCAGGTGCTGCTGCGGGTGCTGTACCTGGTGCCGACCGCGGTGATCCTCAGCCGCAACGCCGCCCATGGCGGCGGCATGGCCCTGGCCGGCGGGGCGGGGGTGGTGGTGTTCCTGGCCGGTCAGGTGGCCGGGAGTCTCGCCTGGATCACCCTGTCGGCCGAGGAGAGCCCGGACCTGCTGGCCGTGTCGCCGGCCGCCGTGCGGTCCCTGCGCCGCGCCAAGCTGGCGGCGGCCCTGCTACCGGTGGCCCTGCTGCTGGCCGCGCCGCTGGCGGTGCTGGCCTGGCTGGCGCCGGCCACGGCCTTCTGGACCGCCGTCGGCGCGGGTCTGGCGGCCTGGGCCTGCGGGCTGATCAACGTCTGGCACCAGAAGCCGGGCAAGCGGGCCGACTTCAAGCGCCGGCGGGGCGCCTCGTGGTTCGCGACCCTGGCCGAGGTGGCGATCTCGGCCCTGCTGGCCGGCTTCGTCGGCCTGTCGGTGGCCGGCCTGCCGCTGTGGGGCCTGGCGCCGCTGGCGGTGGCTCTGCTGGCGCTGCTGGCCCTGCGCCGCAGCGACGCCCAGATCGCCAAGGTCCTGCGCCTGGCGGCCTGACTTTCCGGATTTTCGTGAGTTTGCACAGATATTGTCCGCGCGAGGGTTCAACCTTTTCGCGAACGGCCTATGGTGGGGCAGGCCGGGGGCGGCGACTGGAAAGATCGACCGCCCATGCCCGATCCCTACAGCTTCGAGCGTGCGGATATTTCCCCGGAGTCCAGGCCGTGGGTCGTGATCCAGTCGTTGCTGCAGCTGTCGCTGATCGCTCTGGTCTGGCTGCTGGCGATCGCGCCCGTCGGCCTCGTGGTGCTGGGGCTCGCCGGCGCGCGGAGGCTGAAGGCCGGCTGGCGAGCGTTCAGCAGTCGAGCAGGGCGGTGATCGTGCATTCCACGCCTTCGGGGCGGAACTCGATGCGCGCCTCGCCCGACAGCTCGGCCGCCAGGCCCCGCTCGATCAGCCGCGAGCCGAAGCCACGCCGCGTGGGCGTCTCGACCGGCGGGCCGCCGCGCTCGATCCAGCTGAGGGTGAGGCGCGGGACGGCCGCATAGTCGACGCTCCACGACAGCATGATCTGGCCGCCGGGTCGCGACAGGGCGCCGTACTTGACCGCATTGGTCGCCAGCTCGTGCAGGGCCATCGACAGCGACAGGGCCGGTCGCGGCGACAGCCGCACCGGCGGGCCGTCGAGCACGAAGCGGTCGCCGCCGCCGTGCAGGGCGGTCAGGCGGTCGATGACGTCCATCAGGTCGGCGCCTTCCCAGTTTTCGCGGGTCAGGACGTCGTGGGCCTCCGACAGGGCGATGATGCGGGCGGTGAACGCTTCCTGGGCGGCCGGCAGCGAGCGGGCGGCGTGGAAGGTCTGGCCGGCGATGGCCTGGATGGTGGCCAGCGAGTTCTTCACCCGGTGGTTAAGCTCGTTGACCAGCAGCCGCAGGTGCAGTTCGGCGCGCTTGCGGTCGGTGACGTTGACCGTGGTGCCGATCATCCGCGTCGGCTTGCCCTCGGCGTCGAAGAAGGCCTTGCCCTTGGCCGACAGCCAGCGCTCGACCCCGTCCTGGCGGCCGATGACCCGGAACTCGACGTCGTAGTCGGCGCGGATGCGGCCGTCGAGGGTGCGGCGCAGGGCTTCGCGGACCTCGGCGCGGTCGGAGGGATGCAGGTTGGTGTAGAAGTCCTCGCGCACCACCGGCGTGCCCAGCGGCACCCCGAACATGGCGTAGCAGCGGTCGGACCAGGTGAGCACGTCGTTGCGGATGTCGAGGTCCCAGGTGCCGACGTCGGCGGCCTCGATGGCCAGGCGCAGGGTCTCTTCCTGGGATTCCAGCCGGCGGGCGGCGGCCTTGCGGTCGGTGATGTCCCAGCCGACGCCGACGAAGCGGATGCATTGGTCGCGGTCGAAATAGGCCCGGCCGAAGGTCTCGATCCAGCGCAGCGCCCCGTCGGCGGCGCGCACGACACGGTACTGGGCGTTGATCAGGCCGTCGCCGGCGGGATTGGAGGCGGCGACCACGGCCGCCTTCACGCCCTCGACGTCGTCGGGGTGGACGAGCGCCAGAAAGCCGTCGAAGTCGAGCGGGCCGGGCTCGGGCACGCCGAACAGCTCGCACGAGCGCTTGTCCCAGTAGCGTTGGCCGGTGCTGGGATTGTGGTCCCAGCGGCCCATGCCGGCCGCCTCCATGGCGATGTCGCGGTCGAGGCGTGCCTCCAGCAGCTCGGCTTCCATCGCCTTGCGCTCGGTGATGTCGAAGACGACGCCGGCGTTGCGGTCGGGCTTGCCGTCGGCGTCGAGATAGCAATGGCCGCTGGCCACGACCCAGCGGATCGAGCCGTCGGCCTGGACGAGGCGGAACTCGTCGGAGAAGTCGCCGCCGGTCTGCATGGCGGCCAGGGCGACGCCGGCCACCCGG
>NZ_QHJY01000055.1 GCF_003185805.1 Caulobacter sp. D5 | reverse complement strand
CAGCAGGTCTTCGACGTCGTCCTCGGCTTCAGCCACGCTGTTTCACGGCTCCTTCACAACCCCGTCGCGTAAGCGACACCGCCGCTCCCTACGGGCGGGGCCTCGTACAGTTGTTTTGAGGGGAATAGTCCATGCGCGCCATCCGCACCACTACGCTCGCGGGCTCGCTTTCTGGCGCGAGCCTGCTGGCCCTGGCGATCGCCAGCCCTGTCCTGGCCGCCCCGCTTCCGGAAGCCGAGACCGCCGCCGCGCCGACCCAGGTCGACGAACTGATCGTCACCGTCCAGAAGCGCGAGCAGAAGGTGCTCGACGTACCGATGGCCCTGACCGCCTATTCCGGCGAGAAGCTCGACGAGTTGGGCCTGCAGGAGTTCGAGGAACTGGGCCAGTTCGTGCCCGGCTTCGACGTGCAGAACCAGTCGCCCAACAACCCCGGCTTCGTGATGCGCGGCATCACCTCCGACAGCGGCGAGGCCACCAACGAGCCGCGCGTCTCGGTCTATCAGGACGGCGTGTCGATCTCGAAGTCGCGCGGTTCCTACGTCGAGCTCTTCGACCTGGAGCGGGTCGAGATCGCCAAGGGCCCGCAGTCCACCCTCTACGGCCGCGGCGCCCTGATCGGCGCGGTCAACATCATCCAGGCCAAGGCCAAGCCGGACTTCGACGCCAGCCTCAAGGTCGAGGGCGGCGACTACGGGTACTTCATGGCCGAGGGCATGGTGAACGCCCCGATCACCGACGCCCTGGCCGTGCGTCTGTCGACCCGCGTCAAGAAGCGCGACGGCTATGTCGAGAACCTGCTGGGCGGCGAGGACTTCAACTCGACCGACACCGTGGCCGCGCGCCTGGCCGTCAACTACACGCCCAACGACCGCTTCAAGCTGGACGTGCTCTACAACTACCAGCAGGACAACCCGTCGGGCACCTCGTTCAAGTCGCTGACCTACGCCCCGACCGACCCGACCACCGGCAAGGTGATCGGCGACCTGGGCCGTAATTCCGGCGCGGCCCTGTCGACCGTCGACGGCTTCGAGAACGGCCAGCCCCTGGGCCTGGACCGCCGCCTGTGGAGCCTGACGGCCCTGGCCAGCTACAAGCTCAACGACAACCTGACCCTCAACTCGACCTCGGCCTACCGCTACTTCAGCGGCGAGGAAGTGTTCGATCCGGACGGCTTCTCGCTGCCGCTGTTCGTGTTCGCCGAGGACGCGCAGGGCAAGTCGGCCAGCCAGGAGTTCCGCCTCAACTACGACGCCGGCGGCAGGATCACCGCCTTCGGCGGCGTCAGCATGTTCTGGGAAGACGGCAGCCAGCGCGTGCCGCTGCGGATCAACGAGAAGATCGCCTACCTCTTCCTGACCGGCCAGCTGTCGATCCCCAACGGCCTGTCGACCACCGTGATCAACGCCATCCCGGCCCTGTCGGCGCTTTCGTCGGGCCGCACCGAGGAATACACCAACTACGGCAAGACCAACTCGTACGACGCCTTCGCCGACGTCACCTTCAAGGCCACCGAGCGCCTCGAGCTGACCGCGGGCCTGCGCTACACCTACGACGACAAGACCAGCGGCTATGGCGCCTGGATCAGCAGCCCGTCGGTGATCGGCGGCAGCACCGCCACGGTCACCCGCGGCCTGATCGTCCAGCCGGTGGCGACCTACTACAAGGACTTCACCGACAGCGGCGTCACCTGGCGCCTGGTGGCCCGCTACGAACTGGCCGACGACGTCAACGTCTACGGCTCGGTCTCGACCGGCCGTCGTCCCAAGGTGCTGACCGGCGCCAGCCTCAGCGAAGTGCCGGCCGAAGAGGTCACCTCCTACGAGGCCGGGGCCAAGGCCGCCCTGCTGGACCGTCGCCTGACCGTGGACGGGGCGATCTACCGCTACGACTACGAGAACTTCCAGACCAGCGGCGTGACCAGCACCGGCACGGCCATCACCATCAACGCCGGCGAGGCCAAGGCCTACGGCTTCGAGGGCCAGGCCAACTTCCAGGCCACGTCCGACCTGCTGGTGTTCGCCACCTACGGCTACAGCCACGCCCGGTTCGGCAACGGCCGCTACGAGGGCAACCACTTCCGCCTGTCGCCCGACCACTCGTTCTCGCTGGGCGTGAAGGCCTCGCGCGACACCGGGATCGGCAAGTTCACCTTCCTGCCGACCTGGACCTGGCAGTCCGAGCAGTTCTTCGACAACAACAACGACATCGCCGCCCTGCAGAGCACCACGGGCGTGATCAAGGACACCGTGCAGGACGAGGTCCAGAAGGCCTTCGGCCTCTTGAACCTGCGCCTGACCTACCAGCCCAAGGACAGCCCGGTGACCTTCGGCGCCTTCGTCACCAACGCGCTCGATCAGGACTACATCAAGGACGCCGGCAACACCGGCGACGCCTTCGGCATCCCCACCTTCATCGCCGGCGAGCCCCGGTTCATGGGGGTGTCGGTGTCGTTCAAGCACTAGGAGCCAGACCCTTCTCCCCTTGCGGGAGAAGGTGTCGCCGAAAGGCGACGGATGAGGGGTCTCTCAGACTTCTGACGCCGCGACGGCTGATCGGCTGTCGCGGCGTTTTCATGGGCGCACACCAAAAGATGCTCTCCCTGAAGGGGGAGCTGTCGCGGAGCGACTGAGGGGGACGTGGCTGTTGAGTTAGCTGCCGCCTCGACCTTGGAAGGGACTTCCCCCTCCGGCCCTCCGGGCCACCTCCCCCTTCAGGGGGAGGATTTCGGTCAAGCAAACAGCCCCGGTTTCGGCGCCACGGCCTTCAGGGCCGCGGCGAAGTAGTCCTGGACCTCCTGGAACAGGTCCGGGCGGTAGATCGCGCGCGGGTCGTTGGCCTTGTCGTCGTCGAAGGCGTGGGTGGCGTCGGGGTAGAGCTTGAGGTCGACCTTGACGCCGTCGGCGCTGAGCCGCTCCAGGGCCTTCTTGGGATAGCGCCAGCCGACCACGCCGTCCTTCTGGCCCAGCACCGACCACACCGGCGGCGCGCCGGGACCCCAGCCGCGGCGGCTGGTCATCGAGGGATAGGCCGCATACGGATAAACGAGCAGCGCGCCCTTGACCTGCTTGCGCAGGGCGACCGCGTCGGCGTCGGCCAGGCCGGTGGCGCTGGGGGCCGAGGTTCCGGCGGCGTAGGCGTCCATGATCGTCCAGGCGCCGTGGCTCCAGCCGGCCAGGAACACCTGGTCGGCCCGCGCCCAGCTCTGCGTCTTCAGCCAGGCCAGGGTTGCGAAGATGTCGGCCGCCCGCTTGGCCCCGTGCAGGGTCATCAGGGTGCAGACGAAGAGCTTGCCGTCGAGCGTGCTCATGCCGCGCGGCGCGAACGAGTCGAGCACGATGGCGGCGTAGCCGGCCTTCACGGCGACCTCGGCATAGGTCTCCAGGAACGGGGTCTTGCCGCCGCAGCCGTGCAGGATCAGCGCCACCGGAAAGGGGCCCAGGCCCGCGGGCTTGAACACCCGCGAGCGCGAAACGACCTTGGCTCCCCAGCTGGCGCTGTCCATCGTGCTCACTCAATCCTTAGTGGCGGAACACTCGCACGCCGGTGAAGGCCATAGTGAGGCCAAGCTTGTCGGCGGCCTCGATGACCTCGGGGTCGCGCATGGAGCCGCCCGGCTGGATGATCGCCGTGGCGCCGGCTTCGGCCGCCTGGATCAGCCCGTCGGCGAACGGGAAGAAGGCTTCCGAGGCGCAGGCGCAGCCCGCCAGCTCGAGGCCGAAGTCGGCGGCGCGCAGGGCGGCGATGCGGGCGCTGTCCTTGCGGTTCATCTGGCCGGCGCCGACGCCCAGGGTCTGGCCGGCGCGGGCGTAGACGATGGCGTTGGACTTGACGTGCTTGCCGATCTGGAAGGCGAACAGCATGTCGCGGATCTCTTCCTCGGTCGGCTGGCGCTTCGTCACGATCTTCAGGTCGGCCGCCTTGATCCGCGCGTCGTCGCGGGATTGCACGAGGAAGCCGCCGGCCACGCTCTTGAAGGTGTCGCCGGTCGACAGCGGGTCGGGCAGGCCGCCGGTGACCAGCAGGCGCAGGTTCTTCTTGGCGGCGAAGACGGCGACGGCGTCGTCGTCGGCTTCCGGGGCGATCACCACCTCGGTGAAGATCTCGACCATGGCCTCGGCGGCCTCGCGGGTCAGGCGGGTGTTGGTGGCGACGATGCCGCCGAAGGCCGAGGTGGGGTCGCAGGCCAGGGCCCGCTCATAGGCCTCGCGCTGGGTCGCGCCCAGGGCCACGCCGCAGGGGTTGGCGTGCTTGATGATGGCGACGGCCGGACCCTGGGCCGGGTCGAACTCGGCGATCAGCTCGAAGGCCGCGTCGGTGTCGTTGATGTTGTTGTAGCTGAGTTCCTTGCCCTGCAGCTGGCGGGCCGTGGCCACGCCGACGCGGGGATTGGGGAAGGTGTAGAAGGCCGCCTTCTGGTGCGGGTTCTCGCCATAGCGCATCGTCTGGCGCAGCTCGCCGGCGAGCGACTTGCGGGCCGGGAAGTCCTGACCGAGCTGTGCGGCGAACCAGGCCGAGATCGCCGCGTCATAGGCCGCCGTGCGGGCGTAGGCGCGGGCCGCCAGGGTCTTGCGCAGGGCCAGCGAGGTGCCGCCGTCGGCCTTCAGGGCTTCGAGCACTTCGCCAAGGTCGGCCGGGTCGGTGCAGACCGAGACGTAGCCGTGGTTCTTGGCCGCCGAGCGGATCATGGCCGGGCCGCCGATGTCGATGTTCTCGACGCACTCTTCGTAAGAGCCGCCCTTCGCGACGGTGGCTTCGAACGGATAGAGGTTCACATAGAGGATATCGATGCCGCCGATGCCGTGGTCGGCCATGGCCTTGGCGTGCTCGGGAGCGTCGCGAACGCCGAGCAGCCCGCCGTGGACGATGGGGTGCAGGGTCTTGACCCGGCCGTCCATCATCTCGGGGAAGCCGGTCAGGTCCGACACGTCCTTCACCGGCAGGCCGGCCGCGGCGATGGCCGCCTTGGTGCCGCCGGTCGAGACCAGCTCGACGCCCGCCTCGTGCAGGACCTTGGCCGCCTCGACCAGGCCGGTCTTGTCGGAGACCGACAGCAGGGCGCGCTTGGGGGCGACGAGATCGGGGGCGGACGGATAGTCGGGGGCGGCGGGCACGGGGGACTCCGGGTCTGGTTGCGGTCAGAAAGGAGCCCAGGCGCGCGGCATATGCGTCTCGAGCTCCCCGGTGGTCACCCACCTTCAACGCCAGTCACTCGAACGGCGCGGAACATACGGAGGGGGGACGGGGAGTCAATGCGGCGAAGAAAACCTCTCCCATAGGGAGAGGGAGGGGCCCATGCGCAGCATGGGAGGGTGAGGGGTTA
>NZ_QHJY01000470.1 GCF_003185805.1 Caulobacter sp. D5 | reverse complement strand
ATCCAGATCCCCAGCGACGGACCGGCGATCGCCGCGCAGGCCAGCAGCGCGAGGCCGGCGACCATTTCCGGCGCATGCCGCTTCAAGGCCTCGCGCCAGGCCATCTTGTCGACGTCGCGGCGCTGGGCGGCCCAGCCAGAGTCGCGGCCCGCCAGGATGTCGAGCAGGCAGCGGGCGTGGCCGAACAGCACGGTCGGCGCCGTCAGGGTCGAGTGCACGGTCTCCAGGGCCACCGAGGCCCACAGGCGCCGCATGCCGCCGAAGCTATCGGCGCGGCCTTCCTTGCAGGCCAGGATCACCGCCAGCAGCTTGGGGGCGGCCAGGAAGCCCAGCGACACGGCGAAGGCCGCGCCGGCGCCTTCTTCGAGAAAGAGTTCCTCCTGCGCGCCGCCCAGAACGGGGAAGGCCGCCAGCAGGGCGCTCAGCACCACCAGCAGCAGCCAGACCGGGGCCAGCGCATAGGCCAGGGCGCCGCGCAGCAGGTGCAGGCGGCTGACCGGATGCAGGCCCTTCACGCCCAGGATCCCAAGGTGCTGCAGGTTGCCCTGGCTCCAGCGGCGGTCGCGCACCAGCATGTCGGACAGGGTGGGCGGAGCTTCCTCGTGCACGTCCTCCAGCGTCGGGGCCATGCGCACGGCCCAGCCGCCGCGACGCAGCAGCGCGGCCTCGACGAAGTCGTGGCTGAGGATCGCGCCGCCGAACGGCGCCTTGCCCGGCAGGTGCGGCAGGCCGCAGCACTCCGCGAAGGCCCGCGTGCGGATCATGGCGTTGTGGCCGAAATAGTTGGCCTCGGCCCCGCTCCACCAGGCCAGGGCCCAGGTCGCCAGCGGCCCGTAGGCCCAGGCGGCGAACTGCTCGGCCCGGCCGAACAGGGTGCTGCGCCCGACGATGGTCGAGCCGGCCTGGAGGACGCCCAGCGTCGGGTCGGTCTCCATCGCCCCGGCCATGCGGCGTAGCGAGCGGGCGCTCATCAGGCTGTCGGCGTCCAGCACCGCCATGCACTCGTAGGCCCCGCCGAACCGGCGGACCCAGTCGGCGAGGTTGCCGGTCTTGCGGTCGGTGTTGGCCTCGCGGCGCCGGTAATAGAGGCGGGTGGGCGAGGGGCTGGCGCGAGCGGCGAGCACGGCGCGGCGCTCGGCCTCGGCGATGTCCGGGTCTCGGGTGTCGCTGAGCACGAAGACGTCGAAGGTCGAGGACAGCCGCTCGCGGTCGAGATCGGCTCGCATGGCCTCGATCCGGGCGAAGACCGCCGTCACGTCCTCGTTGTAGATCGGCGCCAGCAGGGCGACACGCTTCCTCAAGTGCGGGGGCGGATCGTCCAGACGCCGCTCCCAGCTGTCGGGGTTCAGGGCCAGCTGGAAGCCGCCCAAGGCCGCGGCGCAGGAAAAGCCGGTCCAGGCCAGCAGGGCCGCGACCAGCAGCGCGTCGATCCACTCCAGCGGGGTGACGCCGCCACCCACGAAGGCGTCCAGCATGGTCGTCAGGCCAAAGCCGAAGGACAGCAGGGTGAAGGCGCCCAGCGCCAGCCGCCGCCGCTGGCGGGAGCGCGCCAGCCGTCGCCTGGAGGGCGGCGCCGACAGCGGCCGCACGGGCATGTCGAGTTCGGATTCCTGCGGCAGCCAGGCGTCCGGCGTCGCCTCGTGGGGAATGTTGCAAGGCGGAAGCCGGTCGGCGAGGCGTATGTCCATCGAGGGTCCTTTCGCGCGAAGAACCCTCACCCAGGCAATGGGTTGCGATGCGAAGGAAATATAACCACGGTCACGTTTCGCGAGCCGCGGTCAAGCTGTCGAACTGCTGAAACGAGCAGCAGATTCAGCGATTTGGCCGCAATCACGCCTTGTTCTCGACGATTGTTGCGGCGCGGAAAAGAAGGCCGGGCGCGGACGGATCCGCGCCCCGTCAGGCCGCCTTCAGCGCCGCGAAGCCGCGTTCCAGGTCGGCGATCAGATCGGCCGGGTCCTCCAGCCCGATGTGCAGACGCAGCAGCGGTCCTTCCAGGTTCAGCGGCGTCGAGCGGCTCTTCAGCTGCGGGTCGCAGTGGATCGCCAGGCTCTCGAATCCGCCCCAGGAGAAGCCGAGGCCGAACAGGGTCAGGGCGTCGAGGAAGGCGTGCACCGACTTCTGCGGGGCCGGCTTCAGCACCACGCCGAACAGGCCGCAGGCGCCGCTGAAGTCGCGCTTCCAGATCGCATGGCCGGGATCCTCGGGCAGGGCCGGGTGCAGCACGCGCGCGACCTCGGGGCGCTGTTGCAGCCAGCGGGCCACGGCCAGGCCGTTGTGCTCGTGGCGCGGCATCCGCGTGGCCAGGGTGCGCAGGCCGCGCAGCACGGCGTAGGCGTCGTCGGGCGAGACCGACCAGCCGACGTCCCACATGGCGTTGCCCAGTTCGTCGCCGATCACCGGGTCCATGGTCGTGGCGCTGCCCATGAAGCAGTCGGAGTGGCCGCCGACATATTTGGTCAGGGCCTGGACGCTGATCGTCACCCCGTGGGCCAGGGGCTTGAACAGCAGGCCCGCGCCCCAGGTGTTGTCGATCAAGGTGAGGATGCCGCGCGCATTGGCGGCCGCGGCGATGGCCGGCACGTCCTGCATCTCGAAGGTCAGGGAGCCCGGGGCCTCCAGCAGGATCAGCCGGGTCTTCGGGCCGGCCAGGGCCAGCAAGGCGTCGGCGTCGAGGGCGGGGTCGTAGTAGCGGGTGGTGACGCCGAAGCGGGTCAGGAAGCGGTCGCAGAACCGGCGGGTGGGCTTGTAGGCGCTGTCGACCACCAGCACGTCGTCGCCGGCCTTCAGCACGGCCATCATCGCCCCGGTGATCGCCGCTAGGCCCGAGGGGTAGAGGGTCACGTCCGGCGAGCCTTCCAGTTCGGCCAGGGCGGCCTGCAGGGCGGCGGGCGAGGACAGGCCGGTGATGCCGTAGGTCAGCTGGCTGTCGTCGTACAGCGACGCGGCGTTGGGCAGCAGCACGGTCGAGCCGCGCTGGATCGGCGGGTTGACGGTCCGCGCCAGCGACTGGGCCTGCAGGCCCGAACGGATCAGGCGGGTCTTTTCGTCCATGGCGGCGGGACTCGTGAGCACGGGAAGGAACGCCTCGTTTAAGAGCGCCGGCGCTTGCGGTTCAAGGATTTGATCGTCGTCTTGGCGACGGAGCCGACGAATCTGCCATCCAGGCGCGAGCGCGCCGGCGGGGGTCGGCGCATGAGGGGGAGCAGCATGAGAGTTTCGGTTCCGGGCGTGGCGCTGTCGTGGGCGCTGTCGTCGGCGTTTCTGGGCGGCGTCGCCGTAGCCGGCGAGGCGCCCGTCGGCCCGCCGGGCGAGGTGCGGGCCCTGGCGGGGTGCTGGAGCGGCGAGGGGGCGGTGATGGGCAAGCCGGTGACCATCGCCCTGGCGGTCGAGCCCGTGGCGGGCGACGCGATGATGCTGGTCGAGGCCGACAGCCGCGCCAAGGCCGACCCGGCTGACGCCTACGCCGCCCACCTGCTGTTCGGCGGCCGCACGACCAAGGCGGGCGAGCCGGCCGCGATCGTCGGCCTGTGGGCCGACAGCTTCGGCGGCGACGGGGCTTCGATGGGGACGGGCGCGGTCGCCGCCGGCGGGTTCGAGGTCGCGTATCCCTATGGTGCGTCCAGCTTCGTCAATCGCTGGACGGTGAAGGGCGGCAAGCTGTCGTGGTCGATCGTGGTGCGTGATGCGGTTGGCAAGGAGCAGACCTTCGCGAGCTATGAGCTGGCCAAGGCGGCGTGCGCCAAGGGAGGATGAAGTCCCGCCCCCAAGACGCTCCCCCTGAAGGGGGAGCTGTCGCGAAGCGACTGAGGGGGAAGTTGCTGGTGAGTTCAGCAGCGCCTTCAACGTCAGCAATGACTTCCCCCTCCGGCCCTCCGGGCCACCTCCCCCTTCAGGGGGAGGGTCTTTGAGCGCGTCCTCATCCTGAGGCGCGAGTCGAAAGCTAGCCTCGAAGGGCGCACAGCTTTCCCGCCTCACGCGCCCAGACGCTGAGTGGATGAAGGGGAGCGGAGCGCCCGGGCGACGCCCGGAGGTGTGTAGACAGATACCGTTTCGACGAAGCCTAGGCGCTCCGCGCGGTCGTTTGGCTGCCGGCTTCCCGGGCG
>NZ_QHJY01000469.1 GCF_003185805.1 Caulobacter sp. D5 | reverse complement strand
TGCGCGCTCAGGCGGCGGCCGCCGGCGGGGCTCGGCGCGGGCGCCGGCTCGGGGGCCTGCGACGCGACGAAATCACGCGGATCGCGAGCCGGGCGCTGGCCCAGTTCTTGGCGGGGTTCACGCGTCTCGATCCGCGGCGCCGAAGCCGCGCGGGTCATGCGATCGTCCAGCTGGGCGGCCAGGGCCTTGGCCTTTTCGATGCGGTCGGCCAGGTATTCGGAGGCCTCGTCGGTGGCCGCGCGCAGGTCGGCGAGACCCTGCTCGGCGCGCTGGGCGGCGTTGTCGAGATCGGCCACGGCCTTGGCGAAACCGTCCTGGGCGTCGCGCAGCGCCTTCAGCTTGCGCTCCAGACGCCAGCCGAAGACCAGCGCCACCATCAGGAGCACCGCCAGAAAGACCTGCAGGGCGACCGCGACCAGGCTCATTTCAGCTTCTGAACCGCCTTCTTCGCCGCGGGCGTCAGCGGGGCGTCGGCCCGAATGGCGATGGAATGGTTACGACGGCCCATCCGGCCGCGGGTAAGCGGAATCGACCCCGCCCGCAACTCCACCAGACTGTCGGGCGTGGCGTTCAGCATCAACGTGTCGCCGACCTGCAGGTTCAGCACCTTGGAAAGCGGCAGCTGCTGCTCGTCGAGCACGGCGCGCACCTCCATCTGGGTGGTCCAGAGTTCGGTGGCCAAGTGGCCTTCCCAGATGTTGTCGCGGCCGAACTTCTCACCCATGAACTGCTGCAGCAGCATCTTCCGGATGGGTTCCAGCGTGGCGTAGGGCAGCAGCAGCTCGATGCGGCCGCCGCGGTCTTCCATGTCGATGCGCAGCTTGACCAGGATCGCCGCGTTGGCGGGACGCGCGATGGCGGCGAAGCGCGGGTTGGTCTCCAGGCGGTCCAGGGTGAAGGCCACCGGATGCAGGGGTTCGAAGGCGGCCTTGGCGTCGTTCAGCACCACCTCGACCATCCGCTGCACCAGCACGCGTTCGATGGTCGTGTAGGGACGGCCCTCGATGCGCATGGCCGCGGTGCCCCGACGGCCGCCCAGCAGCACGTCGACGATCGAGTAGATCAGGTTGGAGTCGACCGTCAGCAGGCCGTAGTTGTCCAGCTCCTCGGCCCGGAACACCGCCAGGATGGCCGGCAGCGGGATCGAGTTCAGATAGTCGCCGAAACGGATCGAGCTGATGTTGTCGAGGCTGACCTCGACGTTGTCCGACGTGAAGTTGCGCAGGGACGTCGTCATCAACCGCACCAGGCGGTCGAAGACGATTTCCAGCATCGGCAGGCGCTCGTAGCTGACCAGCGCCGAGTTGATGATCGCGCGGATGCCGGTGCGGTCGTCGGAGCCGTCGCCGGACAGGTCGAAGCCCAGCAGGCTGTCGATCTCGTCCTGGTTCAGGATGCGCTCGGCGCCCATGCCGTCGCCACCGCCGTCGTCCCAGCCCCCCATGCCGGCCATGCCGCCGCTGAAGTCGCCGAAGCTGTTCATCTCGCCGCCGCCAGCGGCGTCGAAGGTCCCCGGAGGGTTCTCCGCGGCCCACTGGGCCATTGCGGCCTGATCGTCGATCTCGTCTGCCATGATGGTTCGCTTCAGCCAGCCCGAAGGACTAGTTGATCAGCATCTCCTCGATCAGGACGGCGTTCACTTTCGAAGGGGCGGCCACCAGGTTCACCCGGCGCAGCAGTTCGGAGCGCAGCTGGTAGCTGCCCTGGCTGCCGGCGAGGTCCTCGGGACGCAGTTCGCGCAGGAAGGTCTGGAACATGTCGGTCAGGCGCGGCAGGTTCGGCGTCAGCTCGTCGGCCGTCTCCTGGTCGGGCAGTTCGAAGGTCAGCTTCAGCTTCAGGAAGGTCGACTTGCCGTCGGCCGACTGCATGTTCACCACGATGTCGGGCAGGGTGTAGAACACCACGCCG
>NZ_QHJY01000468.1 GCF_003185805.1 Caulobacter sp. D5 | reverse complement strand
CTTACAGGGGCAGGCGCAGGCGGGCGTGGCCTGCCGGACCAGCGACGCCTGGCGCGTGCTGGCGGTGTCGCCGGCGGCGGCTCCGGCGGCGGGCGGCGAGTATCGCCAGGCCGGCTCGGAGACGCCGGCCGCGGTCCTGGCCGTGGTCGACAGCATGATCGCCGGCGCGCCGCTGGATGCGGCCGGCGAGGCCAAGGCCGTCAAGAGCGGCTGGCGTTGATAGACAAGCAGCGGATTGGGTCGCCGCCTCCCGGATAGACTAGGGGAAAACCCGGGAGGCGGCGTATCCGCGCCCTTCGCAGGGGGGGACGCGAGGCGGGCGCGGACAATGACCGGAGTGCGGCTAGGCCAGAAGGTCCAGCAGAGCCCCGGTCATCTCGTCGGCGGTGCGAAGCACCGCGGCGTTGGCGGAAAAATCGGTCTTGGCCGAGATCTGCGCGACCCGTTCGGTCGCCAGATCCGTCTTGGCCCCAGCCCCCGGGTCCGCCGCGACGCGCTGGGCGCTGGCGGCCAGACGACTGGTCGCGGCGCTCATTCCGGCGGCGGATATCGAGAAGGCCTGCATGAACCGTTTCCCCTGTCTCTTTCGCGAAACTGGCGGGGTTCGGTTAAGCTCTTCTTCATATTTAGGGTGAATTTCGATCGACCTTACCAAGTTATGTAGAAAATCTTTGCCGTTAAGGTTACCGAGCGCGACGCCTGTTGCGCGCTTATCGTGAAGCCTCAGGCCAAGCTCGGCTCGACAAGTCGCCGCCGTCTCTGCAAGGTCGCCGGCTTCGCGGGCCGTGGGGTCCGCCCTGGAGCCTGCTGCATGCCCGTTTCGCGTCGCGCCGCCCGTCTTGGCGCAACCTGCCTGAGCGCCGTCCTGCTGCTCGCTGCCTTGCCCGTCCAAGCCTTCCCCCTGCCAGGATCCAAAGGGGCCTTCGTCCCCTCGCCCGAGGCGATGCGCGCCCACATGACCTTCCTGGCCGACGACCTGATGGAAGGCCGCGAGGCCGGCACGCGCGGCTACGACCTGGCCGCCAACTATGTCGCCGCCCAGTTCGCCCTGCTGGGCCTCAAGCCGGCCGGCGACGCCGGGACCTACCTTCAGACCGTGCCGCTGGTCGCCTATCGCGTCGCCGCCGACGGCGAGCTGAAGGTCGCCGAGGCCGGCGCGGCCCAGGCCGCCCTGACCTTCGGCGAGGACTTCCTGCCCTCCCCGCAGGCCGACAAGGCCGAACTGGCCCTGAACGCGCCGCTGGTGTTCGTCGGCTTCGGCATCAGCGCCCCCGAACGCGGCCGCGACGACTTCGCCGGGCTCGACGTGGCCGGCAAGATCGTGGTGGTGCTGGCCGGCGCGCCCAAGGGCTTCCAGACCGAGGAACGGGCCCACTACGGCTCGCTCAACATCAAGCGGGTCGAGGCGGCCCGGCGCGGTGCCGTCGGCGTGCTGATCCTGAGCGCGCCGTCGGGGGAGAAGCGCCGGCCGTTCGCGCGCGGCATCGGCGGCAACCGCGACTGGCGGATGACCTGGCGGGCGCCGGACGGCTCGCCCTTCATCCGCGGCGCCTCGGCCCCGAGCCTGGGCTCGATCAGCGTCAAGGGCGGCCGGAAGCTGTTCGGTGGGGCCGCCGACCGCCTGGAAGCGGCCTACGCCGCCGCCGAGACGACCGAGGGCAAGGTGGCTGGTTTCGCTCTGCCGACCACGGCCCAGGTCGCGCTGAAGAGCCAGATCGAGCAGCGCCGCAGCAGCAACGTCGCGGCCCTGATCGAGGGTTCGGACCCGACCTTGAAGTCCGAGGTCGTGGTGCTGAGCGCCCACCTCGACCACGAGGGGGTCCGCGAGAACCCCAAGCCGGGCGAGGACGCGATCTATAACGGCGCCCTCGACAACGCGAGCGGGATCGCCACCCTGCTGGAGGTCGGCCGCGGCTTCACCGGCGGCAAGGCCCGCCCCAGGCGTTCGATCCTGCTGCTGGCGGTCACCGCCGAGGAGAAGGGCCTGATCGGCTCGGAATATTTCGCGCACAATCCGACCGTGCCGAAGGCGAGCCTCGCCGCCGACGTCAATCTGGACATGCCGGTGCTGCTCTATCCGTTCGTCGACGTGGTGGCCTTCGGGGCCGACCGCTCGACCATCGGTCCGATCGTGGCCAAGGCCGCCGCCCGCGTGGACGTGGCCCTGTCGCCCGACCCGATGCCGGAGGAAGGCCTCTTCACCCGCAGCGACCACTACCGCTTCGTCGAGCAGGGCGTGCCGTCGGTGTTCCTGATGACCGGCTTCAAGAACGGCGGCGAGAAGGCGTTCAGGGACTTCCTGGCCACGCACTACCACAAGCCCAGCGACGACCTTTCGCAGCCGATCGACTACCAGGCGGCGGCCAAGTTCGCCCGGGTCAATTACGAGATCGCCCACGACCTGGCCGACGCCCCGCAGCGCCCGACCTGGAAGGCCGGCGACTTCTTCGGCTCGATGTTCGCGCCTCAGGGCCATCCTTCGGCGGCCCGTTGAGCGGGAACCGATCGACCGGAAGACGATTGACCGACGAGACGGACGGGCCGATTTTGCAGGCTCGTCCTTATCAAGAGGGAATCTGGTGGCCAGCACGGGCGCGCTCCTGAAGCTCGGCGTGATCACGCCCGTGGCGATGGTCGCGGACGTGTGGCTGGCCCAGCGGCTGTTTCCCGGCTTCGACCCCGGCGCCCAGTTCATCAGCGAACTGGGCGGCCCGGCCGCGCCGGCGCCGGTGGTGTTCAACCTCGGCATGATGCTGGCCGGGATCGCGGGGCTGTTCGCCGGAGCCGGCTTCGCCCACGCCCTTGAGAAGGCCGGCGGCCGCCGCCAGGTCTCGGCCTTCGCCGGGCTGTGGGTGGCGCTGACGGGCCTGGGGGCGTTCTTCGCCGGGGCCTTCCATTGGCCCGATCCGATGCACCGCACCTGCGGCGTGGGCCTGGCCATCCAGTTCGCGCCGCTGTTCACCGCCTGGGCCCTGTGGGGCAAGCCGGGCTACCGCCGCCTGGCGCACTTCTCGCTGGGCTGGTTCTTCGGCCTGCTGCTGGTGCTGGCCCTGCTGACCGGGGCCTGGAACATCCGCACCGGAACCGATGTCGGCCTCTGGCAGCGGGGACATGCGTTCCTGGGCCTCCTGTGGCTGGGCATCGCCGCCTGGACCCTGGAACGCGGCTGGCGCACCGCGCCGGCGACGGACCTGGAAGCGGCGGCGGCGTAAAGATGCTCCCCCTGAAGGGGGAGCTGTCGCGAAGCGACTGAGGGGGAAGTTGCTGGTGAG
>NZ_QHJY01000467.1 GCF_003185805.1 Caulobacter sp. D5 | reverse complement strand
CGGCCAGCGGCTCGTCGGCCTTGATGGCGTGCAGCAGCATCCGCCGATAGCGCCCCCGGGCGTTGTCTTTCAAGAGGCCTTCGTCGAGCAGCTTCTGCACGAAGCCGATGGCGCGCAGTTCCGAGGACAACGCGGCGTTGAAGGTGATCTCGTTCAGGCGGTCCATGATCTCGCCCGGGGTCTTGGGCGTCTCGTCGCGGACGAAGGGGTTGAGGCTGACCAGCAGGATGTCGTCGGGGGTCTTGTCGTAGAAGAGGGGCCACAGCGGCGGGTTGGCCAGAAAGCCGCCATCCCAGTAGGGCTCGCCGTCGATCTCCACCGCCTGGAACACCTGCGGCAGGCAGGCGCTGGCCAGCACGTGGCGGGCGGTCAGTTCGGTCTCGCGGAACACCTTGGCCTTGCTGGTGCGTACGGCGGTGGCGGCGATGTAGAGCTTGACCGGCGAGCGGGTGCGCAGGGCCTCGAAGTCGATCGCCGCGTCGAGGATGTCGTTCAGCGGATTGAGGTTGAACGGGTTGAACTCGTAGGGGCTCATCGACAGGGCCAGGGTCTCGGCCAGCCGCCAGCCCGGGGTGTTCTTGATCCAGTCGGCCGCGCCGCCGAAGGCGCCTCCGAAGGCGCTGGTCCAGATGCTGGTGTCGCCGAAGACGTTGCGGCCGCCGTTGCGGTTGACCTGCTTCCAGAAGTCGTCGAGCGAGGCCTTGGCCCCCTCGCGGCCGCCGGCGATCAGGCCCGAGGCGTAGGCCACCGCGTTCATCGCCCCGGCCGAGGCGGCGGTGATCGCCTGGATCTCCAGGCTCTCCTCCTCCAGCAGCCGCTCGATCACGCCCCACTCGAAGGCGCCGTGCGAGCCGCCGCCCTGCAGCGCCAGGCTGATCGGACGCGGCCCCTTGGGCTTCCTCTTCAGCGGCGCGATGGGCATGGGGCTAGATCCCTATTGCGCGGTCCAGCCGCCGTCGATGGCGAAGGAGGCGCCGTTGGCCGAGGCCCCCAGGTCGCTGACGAGATACAGCAGCTGGCCGGCCAGCTGCTCGAAGGTCACGAACTGCTTGGTCGGCTGGGCGGCCAGGATCACGTCCTTCATCACCGCCTCTTCGCTGATGCCGCGGGCCTTGGCCTGGTCGGTGATCTGGGCCTCGACCAGCGGGGTCTTCACGAAGCCGGGGCAGATGGCGTTGCAGGTGATGCCCTGCTGGGCCACTTCCAGGGCGATGGTCTTTGTCAGCCCCAGGATGCCGTGCTTGGCGGCCACATAGGCCGACTTGTAGGGCGAGGCGACCAGCCCGTGCGCCGAGGCGATGTTGACGATCCGCCCGCGGCCCTGCTCGCGCATGATCGGGATCGCCGCCTTGCTGGCGTGGAAGGCCGACGACAGGTTGATGGCGATGATCAGGTCCCACTTGTCGTCGGGGAATTCCTCGACGGGGGCCACGTGCTGGACGCCGGCGTTGTTGACCAGGATGTCCAGCTCGCCGAACTCGGCCTTGGCGGCCTTGACCATGTCGGCGATCTCGACCGGCTTGGTCATGTCGGCGCCGTGGTACAGCACCTCGACGCCGTGTTTCTCGGCCAGTTCCGAGCGGGTGCGCTCGATGGCGGTCATCTCGCCCAGGCCGTTGAGCACGATGTTGACGCCCTGGGCGGCCAGGGCGTCGGCCAGGGCGTGGCCGATGCCGCTGGTCGAGCCGGTGACGATCGCGACCTGCCCCTGCAACCCGAAATCCACCGCCATGGCGCTCTCCTGCCGGCCGCTCGGGCCGCTTGAATTGTTGCAACGCAACATATAGCCCGCCGTTGCGAAAGAACGAGGGGTTATAAATTCATCGTTAGATGAATTCAGGGCTGCGGGCGAGCGAAAACCCAGTCGGCCTCGGTGGAGAGCTCGGGCCGGAAGCGGTAGCCGTCGCGGTCGAAGGCCTTGAGGTCGGCGGCCTTCTCGATGCGGCCGTCGATGATGTGGCGGGCCATGCGGCCGCGCGCCTTCTTGGCGTAGAAGCCCAGCACCTTCAGGGTTCCGGCCTTCTCTTCCTTGAAGTGGCAGGTGACCACCGGCAGCTTCAGGGCCTTGGCGTCGACGGCGCCGAAATATTCCTGGCTGGCCAGGTTCACCAGGGTCGGGTCCGCGTGGCCGGCGGCGGCCTCGTTGAGGGTCTTGGCGATGGTCTCGCCCCAGAAGTCGTAGAGGGTGGCGCCGCGCTTGGTCTTCAGGCGGGTGCCCATCTCCAGGCGGTAGGGTTGCAGGGCGTCCAGCGGCCGCAGCACGCCGTAGAGGCCCGACAGGATCCGCAGGTGGTCCTGCGCCCATTCCAGCGAGGCGCGGTCCAGCTCGCGCGCCGCCAGGCCGGCATAGACGTCGCCGTTGAAGGCGATCACGGCCTGGAGCCCCTCTTCGACCTGAGGGTCGAAATGCTGGAAGCGCTCGCGGTTCAGGTCGGCCAGCTTTTCGGAGATGTGCATCAGCCGGCGCAGGTCGGCGGCGGTCAGCTTGCGCGTGACCTTGGCCAGTTCGGCGATCTGCGGCTTCAGGGCCGGCGTCGTCAGCGGCAGCACCTCGCTGGGCGCGGTGAAGTCGAGCGACTTGGCGGGAGAGATGACCATCAGCATGGGGACGCAGATAGAGGCTTTGGCCCCGCTTCGCCAGCGGTGTGGGCGCTTCTTGAGCCCGTAAGGGGCGGTGCGCCCCCTCAGGCCAGCGTCAGCACCAGCGGTCCGTTCCGCGTCGCCACCAGGGTGTGCTCGTACTGCACGGTGGGCTGGCCGCGCGGCGGACGCAGGGTCCAGCCGGCGTCCAGCTCCTCGACCCAGTCGGCGCCGAGCGACAGGAAGGGCTCGATGGTGAAGACCAGGCCTTCGGGGATCGTGCGGCGGTCGCGCGGCTCGCGCCAGGTGGGGATCTCGCGGGGCTCGTCGTGCAGCGAGCGGCCGACCCCGTGGCTGGCGAGGTTGCGCACCAGGCTGTAGCCGTTCTTCTCGGCGAAGGTCTCGATGGCGCCGCCGATCGCGTTCAGCCGGCCGCCGGGCTGCACGGCCCGGATGCCCGCCCACATCGCCCGCCGCCCGTCGCGGCACAGGCGCTCGATGCGCTTAGGTGTCGGCGGCACGGAAAAGCTGGCGCCGGTGTCGCCGAAATAGCCGTCCAGCTCGGCCGAGACGTCGATGTTGATCAGGTCGCCGGCCTTGATCACCGTGTCGCCGGGAATGCCGTGGGCGCAGTCGGGACCCACCGAAATGCAGGTCGCGCCCGGGAAGTTGTAGGTCAGCTCCGGGGCCGAGCGCGCGCCGTCCTTCTCCAGCAGGGCGCGGCCGATGTCGTCCAGTTCCCGGGTGGTCATGCCCGGCTCCAGGGCCGCGCCCATGGCCGCCAGGGTGCGGGCCACCAGGGCGCCGATGACGCGCAGCTTCTCCAGCTGGTCTTCGTGCTCGATGGTCACGGCAACGCCTCGACGGCCTTGGCCGCCTTCGGGCCGTCAGGCGCCGGATCGTCGCCGTCCACGCCCGCCTCCCGCAGCTCGCGCGCCACCAGTTCCTGGAAGGTCAGGTGTGGATGCAGCTCGCACAGCATGCCGATCCTGATCCAGAACGCCGCCTGGCCGTTGATCGACCGGTACGACGCCTTGCTGGCCCGCCGCAGCTGCTCGTGCAGTTCGTCCTCGATGTTGACGATGCCCATGGGATATCTCGATCATATACGTTTCGTATATGCGATATATGGCCTGGGCGCGGGCGAGGCAAGGCCCACCCGACCCCTCTCTCTGTGAGAGAGGGAGGGGCCCATGCGAAGCATGGGAGGGTGAGTGGTTACACCTTCAGCCGGCGTGCCGGCACTTCGCCCGCAACAGCGC
>NZ_QHJY01000466.1 GCF_003185805.1 Caulobacter sp. D5 | reverse complement strand
GGCCGCCCCGCGAGGGGCGGCCCGACGGTCAGCTCGCCGCGAACTTCAGCAGCTTCACCGCGTCGAAGTTCTGCACCCCGCCGCCCACCCTTTTCGTGGTGTAGAACAGCACGTGCGGCTTGGCCGAATAGGGGTCGCGCAGCACCCGCACCCCGGCGCGGTCGACGATCAGGTAGCCCTTTTCGAAGTCGCCGAAGGCGACAGCGAGTGCGTTCGAAGCCACATCCGGCATGGCCTCGATCTCGGTCACCGGGAAGCCCAGCAAACTGGCCGACTGCCCCGGCTGCAGGGCCGCGTTCCAGATGTAGTTGCCCTGCGCGTCCTTGAACTTGCGCACGGCGCTGACCGTGCGGCGGTTCATCACGAAGCGGCCGTTCTGGCGGTACTGGGTCTTGGCCGCGTAGATCAGGTCGATCAGCTTGTCGGTCGGGTTGCTGGCCGGCCAGGCGCCGGCGACGCCGGTGGCCAGATAGCCCAGCTGCCCCCAGCTGTACGAAGCGTCCGCCGCGGCCGTGTAGGACAGCAGGCCCTTGGGCTTGTTGACCCCGTCGCCCGAGACGAAGGCGCTGGTCTCCTGGGCGGCGAAGGCGTCCTGCACCTCCTCGGCCAGCCACTCGTCGATGCTGACATAGGCGTCGTCGAGCAGGGCCTGGGTGGCGGCCGGGCTGGCGTAGAGCTCGCCGGCGGGGAAGTCGATGACGTCCAGCGTCGGGGCCGTGGTCTCCGGACGCGCGGCCGTCTCGGCCACCCAGGCGGCGGCCAGGCCCGCCGGCGAGACCGGCTTGCGGAACGTCCCGCCGCCGATCGTGCGCACCTGGCAGATCTCGCGCATCGGGCTGGTGGCCGCCAGGCGGCGCAGGATCTGCCGCTCCAGCTCCGGCGGGGCCACATAGCCGCCGGCCGTGGCCGTGCCCTCCGACAGCCCCTTGGCTTCCAGAAGCCCGGCCGTCTCGCCGGTCTTCACATAGCGGTCGAAGGCGGCCTTGCGCTCGTCGACCCGCGCGACCGGCGCCTCGCCGCCCAGCGCCGGACGCCGGCTCTCGGCCAGGATCCGGTCCAGCCGGTCCTGGGCGCTGGTCAGGGCCGCGTCGATGCGCGCGGCCTTCTCCTCCAGCAGAACGTCGGCGCTCTTGGCCTCGATCGCCGCCAGCCGCTGGTCGTTGGCCGCCTTGAAGCCCTCGAACGCCGCCAGCACCTCGGCAAACGCCGCCCGAGCCTCCGGCGAGGCCGGAACCTGTTTGGTTTCCTTCATGGAGTTCTCCGTGAAAAGCCCTTCCCCCTTGATGGGGGAAGGGTTTGGGATGGGGGTGACGCGGCGCGTCCGCCCCCGAAGCCGTCGGCCGTCAGGGGCGCGGAAAGGCCGCTCCACCCCCAACCCCGGCCCTTCCCCCATCAAGGGGGAAGGGAGATCTCAAACCACCTTCAGCCGCGCCCCCGGCAGCATCGGGAACGTCACGATCGACACCTCCCAGAGGTCCACCCGGCTGAGCACCCGCAAGCGTGCGTCCGTCCGCGCCTTGACCTGCCGAAAGCCGATCGACAGGCCGTCCAGCGCCCCCGCCGAGACCAGGGCCGCCACCAGCCGCCCGCGCGGCGTCGCGGCAATGATCCGTCCACAGACGAAAAGGCCATGCGCGTCCTCGAACGCCTCGTCCCACACCCCGACGGGCTCGGCCTCGTCGTGCTGGTGCAGCATGCGGATCGCCCCCGCCCCGCCGTTTTCCAAGCTTTGCTTGAAGGCCCCGGCGGCGGTGACGTCGTCGTTGAGGTCGCGGGTCCAGAACAGCGAGGCGTAGCCCTCGATGCGGAGGTCCTTCATCGCTCGCCCCCTTCCCGGCTTGGAGAGTCCAGCTTGGCCTCGATGCGCACCAGGGCCGCGCGCGTGGCGTCGGCCTGGGCTTCCAGCCGCGCCAGGCGCTCGGCCACCGGCGCCTGGGCCTCCAGCCGCCGCGTCAGATCGTCGATCCGCGCGCTGGCCCGCCCGGCCCACATCAAGGCGGCCGCCGCCTGCAGCACCACCGCCACCAGCACGGCG
Source organism: Caulobacter sp. D5 (assembly GCF_003185805.1). Classification (GTDB taxonomy): domain Bacteria; phylum Pseudomonadota; class Alphaproteobacteria; order Caulobacterales; family Caulobacteraceae; genus Caulobacter. The sequence goes on along the minus strand of NZ_QHJY01000466.1, from coordinate 153 downwards.
GCCGAGATCTGGCGGTCCAGCCGCCAGCGGTTTGTCGTGGTCATGAAAAAGACCCCCTCAGTCGGCTTCGCCGACAGCTCCCCCAGAGGGGGAGCATCTGGTTAGCGCTCAAAGATCCTCCCCCTCTGGGGGAGGTGGCCCGGAGGGCCGGAG
>NZ_QHJY01000465.1 GCF_003185805.1 Caulobacter sp. D5 | reverse complement strand
TAACCCCTCACCCTCCCATGCTGCGCATGGGCCCCTCCCTCTCCCTATGGGAGAGGTGGTCTAAGGGCGTACCTGCGATCAGGATCCGAACGGTTCCGGCAGCAGGCGCTCGTAGCCCTTCCGCACCGCGCCGTAGCATTCGCAGGCGATGGCCTCGAGGCCCGGGCGGTCGAGGATGTCGACGACGCCGCGGCGGTAGCGGATCAGGCCCTTGGCCTGCAGGGCGCCGGCCACGGCTGTGACCGTGGTGCGCTGGACGCCCAGCATGTCGGCCAGAAACTCCTGGGTCAGGCTTATGGTGTCGACGTCTATGCGGTCGCGAAAGCCCAGCAGCCAGCGGCAGAAGCGCGCCTCCACCGCGTGCAGGGCGTTGCAGGCCACCGACTGGATGGCGTGGCCGAACAGCGCCTCGTTGTGGCGCTCGATCAGGTCGCGCAGCAGCGGGCTGCGCTCGACGCCCTCGCGCAGGGCCGCGGCGCTGATGCGTGAGACGCCGCCCGGCGCCTGGACGATGGCGCGCGACAGCGACTGGCGCGGCGAGATGGCCGCCATCAGCCCAAGGCCGCCCTCGCGGCCGACGGTGGCGGATTCGATGGCCGCGCCGTTCTCCATCAGCGTCATCAGCGAGATGACGCAGTCGTGCGGGAAGTAGACCGTGTCGATCGGATCGCCGGGATCGTACAGCAGCTTCCCCTTCTCCAGGTCCTGATGGGACAGCTGGGCGGCGATGTAGCCGAAGTCCTCGGGGGACAAGGAAGCGAGCAGACGGTTCTTCAAGGGGTGTAGAGGCCCTGTCATGGCGAATCGAACGCCGGCTTGCGGCAAGGGTTGCAAGCTATAGGCAGGACTGGGGTGCGGCGCTGTCAGGTAGCCGACGCAATGCAGGCGTCGTCGGAACTAAATCGAGATGGGGCTATATTGCGGCCGTATGGCCTACAATAGCTCCGACTATATGGGCTATGTCGGGTTCCCGACGGAGTGTGTTGGTCGAGCCTGAAACTACAAAGAAATCAAAGGTCGCCCGGAAGGTGACGCAACGAAAAGGCCGCGCCGTCGGGCGGCGCGGCCGGTCTCCGTGGATCGTCCGTCGTCGGACGTCAGGCGATGCCGATATGGGCCCGATCGCCCAGGTCCGGCGAGCGGTCGGTGAGGTTGGCCTTGGCGATCTCCCAGGCGAAGCGCACGGCGCCGCCCTTGGAGATCCACAGCTCGGCGTCGCGGGCGTCCAGGCGCAGCAGGGTCAGGTGCGGGTCGTCCTTGCCGTCGGGATACCAGGCGGCGACCACGGGCGACCACCAGCGCTGGATGCGGGCGGTGTCGTGGTCGCGGCTGAGACGGCCGCCGACGCAGGCCTGGAAGTCGCCGTCCTTGGCCTGGACCACGAACATGGCGTCGCCGCCGTCGGCCAGGACGGCCTGCGCCAGGTCGGTGTCGTCGCGGGTGAAGAACCAGATCGCGCCGTCCTCCGGCTCGGCGAAGGCGGTCATCGGCTGGAAGTGCTGGTGGCTGTGCACGAGGCCCAGCATGCCGAAGCGGGCGTCGCCGATTTCCTTCCAGAGGCGCTTTTCGACGGCGGCCTTGTCGTTGGGGTCGGTGCTCATGGGGGCTCCTGCCGTTGTGGGTAGGGCAGGAGAACCGGTCGCGGAGAGGGCGGTTCCTAGGGTGAAGGTCCCGCCCGCCTCGCTCTAGAACCCCATCAGCCGGGCGTAGCGATCGCGGTGGAACGAGGCCCCGCCGAACAGGGCCTCGGCCACGCGGGCGCGCTTCATGTAGAGGCCCGCGTCGTGCTCGTCGGTCATGCCGATGCCGCCATGCATCTGGACCATCTCGTTGGAGGCCAGGTGCAGCACCTCGCTGGCCTTGGCCTTGGCGAGAGAAGCCAGGGCGCGGCTGTCGGCGCCGGCGTCGAAGGCCTCCAGGGCGGCCTCGACGCAGGAGCGGGTGGTCTCCAGGTCGGTGAACCACTTGGCGGCGCGGTGCTGCAGGGCCTGGAAGGTTCCGATCACCTGGCCGAACTGAGTGCGGGTCTTCAGGTAGTCGAGGGTGATCTCGAAGGCGGCGGTGGCCGTGCCCAGCATCTCGGCGGCCAAGCCCGCATAGGCGCGGTCGAGCACGGGCTCGAGGACCGCCCAGCCGTGGCCTTCCTGGCCGAGGACGGCGTCGGCGCCGACTTCCACGTTGTCGAAGGTGATCTTGGCCGCGCCTCGGCTGTCGGCCAACGACAGGTGGCTGCGGGTCACGCCCTTGGCGTCGCCAGGCACGAGGAACAGGGTGATGCCGTCCGTGCCGCTAGTTCCTTCGGCGCGGGCGGCGACGATCAGCAGATCGGCGGCTTCGCCGTCGAGGACGAAGGTCTTGGTTCCGTTGAGAACATAGCCGCCGAACTCCTTGTAGCCGAGGTCGATCCGCGTCGGATTGTGGTGGGCGTGCTCGTCGACGGCCAGGGAAGCGACGATCTCGCCGGCGGCGATCTTCGGCAGCCAGGCGGCCTTCTGGGCGTCGGAGCCGCCGAGTTCGAGGGCCGAGGCGGCGATCAGGGCGGTGGAGAGGAGCGGGGAGGCGGCCAGGGTCTTGCCGGTCTCCTCCAGGATCAAACCGAGGCCCAGATAGCCGAAGCCCGAGCCTTCATGGGCCTCGGGCACGACCACGCCGGCCCAGCCCATCTGGCCCATCTCGCCCCAGGCGGCCGGGTCGAAGCTAGCCTTGGAGCCCTCGTTGCGCAGTTTGCGCAGGGCCGAGACCGGGGCGCTCTCCTGGGCCCAGCTGCGGGCCGCGTCGCGCAGCATCGTCTGTTCTTCGGTCAGGACGGCCATGTCAGGCTTGCTCCGGGTCTTGATGGCGGACGGCCCATTCCAGGGCCTGTTCGAGACGGTCGTTGCCCCAGAAGAGCTCGCCGTCGGCGGTGACGAAGGAAGGGGCGCCGAACAGGCCGCGTTCGCGGGCCTGGCGGACGTGGTCTTTCAGCCGGTCCTTGACCGGCGCGGACTGGGCGGCGGCCAGGACGTGCTCGGGTCCGGCCCCGACGCCAGCGATCAGCGGCGCCAAGACCTCGGGGCTCGAAATGTCGAGGTCATCGACGAAGTTGGCCTGGTAGACGGCGCGGCTGAAAGCCGGCGTCCAGCCGTCCTCCAGGCCGCAGATCGCTATGCGAGCCGCGAGGAGCCCGTTGCGCGGGAACTGGCTGGGATGGTGCAGCGGCAGGCCCTCGCGGTCGCAGACCCGCGCCAGGTCGCGCCACATGTAGTCGCCCTTGACCGGGAAGGCGTTGAACGGGCTGTCGGTCAGGCCCTGCTGCTCGTGGAACAGCGGCCCGACCAGGAACGGCCGCCACAGCACCGCCACCCCGGCCTGCTCGGCCAGGGCCTCCACCCGCATGGCGGCGGGATAGGAGTAGGTGGAGGCGAACTCGTACCAGAACTCGATCATGGCCAGAACTCGATCACGGCTGCGCGGCACATTTCTACACTTCTCCCAGGGGGAGAAGGAGGGGCCCGCGCCGCAGGCGTGGGAGGATGAGGGGGTAAGACGGCATGAGGTGTAACCCCTCACCCTCCCACCGCTTCGCGGCGGGCCCCTCCCTCTCCCTCTGGGAGAGGT
>NZ_QHJY01000464.1 GCF_003185805.1 Caulobacter sp. D5 | reverse complement strand
CACCTGGCCCTGGCTGACCTTGTCGCCCTCCTGCACCCGCAGGGCCGAGATCACCCCGCCCTCGCGATGCTGCACCGCCTGGCGGCTGCCCGAGACCACGACGACGCCTTGCGCATAAGCCCCCGCGTCGAGCGGCGCGAAGGCCGCCCAGCCCATGAAGCCGACGAAGAACAGGCCGGCGGCGGCGAGGCCTACGCGGAGCTCCCAGTGGGGGCCGTCGGTGGGGCCGTCTTCCTTGTAGGCGTCGACCGTGGTCAGAGCTCGGTCTTTTCTGACGGCGAGCGCGGCGGTCATGGCGCGCCCCCGGTCACCCGCAGGTCGGGCGGCGCGTTAGCCGGCCGGGGCAGGCCGGCGACCCGGGCCTCCAGGGCCTGCAGCACCTCGCGGCGCGGGCCGTAGAGATCCATGGCGCCGTCACGCAGCACCAGCAGCTTGTCGGCCACGCCCAGGATGTTGAGGCGGTGGGCGATGACCACCAGGGCCGCCCCCCTCGCCTTCTGGGCCGCGATCGCGTGCTCCAGCGCCGTCTCGCCCTCGAAGTCGAGATTGGAGTTGGGCTCGTCGAGCACGAACACCTGGGGTCCGCCGTAGAGGGCCCGGGCCAGGGCCAGGCGCTGGGCCTGGCCGGCCGACACCCCCGCCCCGCCCGGTCCCAGAGGCGTGTCGTAGGCCTGGGGCAGGCGCAGGATCATCTCGTGCGCGCCGGCCGCGGTCGCCGCCGCCACCGCCCGCTCGTCGATCTCGCGCGGGTCGGTCTCGGTGATGCTGGCGAAGCGGGCGATGTTCTCCTTCACCGTGCCGGCGAACAGGCCGCAGTTCTGCGGCAGGTAGCCGATGTGGGCGGCGAGACGCTCGGACTGCCAGTCGGAAAGGTCCGCGCCGTCGATGCGCACGCAGCCCTGGTCGGGCGTCAGGGCGCCGACCAGCACCCTGGCCAGGGTGGTCTTGCCCGCGCCGCTGGGACCGACGACGCCGATGATCTCGCCGGGATTGAGGTCGAAGGAGACGCCGCGCAGGATCATGCCCGCGCCGTCGGGGGCGCGGACGCCGGCCTGCTCGGCCCGCAGCCGGCCCTTGGGCTCGGGCAGGCGCGTGCGGACCGGCGCGGCCGGAGCGCGCTCGAACAGGTCGACCAGGGTGCGAAGGCCGTCGCGCGCCTGGATCACGCTTCTCCAGGCCCCGACGATCTGCTCGACGGGCGCCAGGCTGCGGCTCAGCAGGATCGAGGCGGCGATCACGCCGCCGGCCGAGATCTCGTGGCGCACGGCCAGCCAGGCGCCGGTCCCCAGCGCCAGGGATTGCAGGCTCAGGCGCAGGAAGCGGATCAGGCCGGTATAGACCCCGCCGGTGAACTGGGCGTCGGCCTGCAGGCCGACGGCGGCGCGGCGATCGAGCAACTGGCGCACGATCAGGGGCTCGCGCATGCCCAGGGCCTTGACCAGCCCGCCCTGGCTGGCGATCGCCTCCTGCGTGGCGTAGGCCTCGGCCGAGGCCTGGTTCAGGGCCTCGAGCTTGGTGCGCGTGGCCTGCTCGTTGAGGATGGCCAGGATCAGCAGGACCCCCGCCCCGATCACCGAGATGACGCCCAGCAGCGGGTGCAGGACGAAGCAGAGCGTCAGGTAGATCGGGGTCCAGGGAGCGTCGAGCATCGCCGTGGCCGCGGGACCGGAGACGACGTTGCGGAAGGCGTCGAACTCGCGCATGGCCTGGCGCAGCCGCGGCCCGGAGTCCGGACCAAGACCGCCGGTCAGACGGGTCAACACCTCTGGGGCCAGCTGGCGGTCGAGGCGCAGGCCAAGACGCACCAGGATGCGCTGGCGAAGGCTGTCGAGCACGGCCAGGGTGGCCAGGGCGAAGACGACCGCCACGGTCAGAAACGCCAACGACAGGAGCCCGCCGGTGGGCAGGACCCTGTCGTAGATCTGCAGCATGTAGAGGGTCGGCGCCAGGTAGAGGATGTTGACCAGGGCGCTGAAGCCGGCGGCGATCAGCAGATGCCGCCGGCAGGTTCCCAATGCGCCGGCCAGCGGCTCGGGAAGGGCGCGCCGCCCCGAGCCTCCCGCCCTGCCCTCGCCGCCCCGCCCGCTCATGCGAGGGCGTCCTCGTGGAAGCGGGTCAGCATGGTGGTGAACAGGAGATCGTCGCCGCTGCCGGCGAAGACCACGCCGCCGATCGAGCCGTGGTTGTTGTACTCGTCGAGCGCCGTGTGAAGCGCCGCGCCCGATCCTTGCCAGGCCGCGCTGTTCTGCTTGATCGCCTGACCGTTGAAGTCGGCGACGCCGTCATGATTGGCGTCGGCGTACTGCTGCAGCCAGTCGATGGCCTTGTTCATCTTGTAGGCGGGGCTTCCCGGGTCGAGCGGATCGCCGGTGGCGTTGCCGGCCTCGAAGTTCAGCCAGGCGGCGATGACGTCGCGACCCAGGACGTAGCGGGCGTCCTGCGAAGGCTTCTGCGAGGCGTCGATGACCTTCAGCGCCAGGGCCAGCGACATCTTGAGGGTGTCCTCTCCGACGTCGGTGGTCCCGTTGCCGTTGTAGTCGCCCAGCAGGATGTAGCGTTCCTCCTTGTTGCTGCTGCCCGGGTCGGGGCCGTCGGTGATGCCGTTGTTGAAGGCCAGCAGTTCGCCGTCGGGGAAATCAGGCCCGGACTTGGTTTCGTTGCCCACCGTGCCGTCCCAGAAGGTGAGGCCGTTGGGCGACAGCCAGAACCCGGGGGTGCGGGTGCCGACCGTGTCGATCAGCCCGTAGTAGTAGGCCAGGTCGTGGTCGCTGACCGGACCGCCGGAGTAGCTGCCCGAAGCGGTGGCGTCGTTGACGTGCTGGCCGGCGGTCCAGGAGGCGGAGATCTGGAACTCGGTGCTGGCGCCGACCCCCAGGGTTCCCAGCGCCCGCGCCGTGCCCGCCGCCGCGCCGTTCAGGTCGAACACGGAGTCAGTCACCGAGGCGTTGGTCAGGGTGACGTTGCCGGTGTTGGCGACCACGAACTTGAACATGACGTTGGCGCCGGAGGTGGCGATCGGCCCCATCGGGTTGTCCGCGTCGTCCCAGGTCGCGCCGCCGTCGATCGAGACGTACTTCTCGATGTCGATGCTCGCTCTCTGCAGCACAGGCACGGTGGCGTCGTCGGTGTCGGGGCCGGTCTGGTTGGAGTCGGCCGTGGCCGTGTTCTCCAGTT
>NZ_QHJY01000463.1 GCF_003185805.1 Caulobacter sp. D5 | reverse complement strand
CGGTGACGCCGGGCTGCAGGCCAAGCGCCAGCGGCGTCTTGATCTTGCGGGCCGACAGGATCTCGGCCTGGCCGGGGTCGGTGCCGACCACGCTGAGCGGGATGATGTTGACCTTCAGATAGCTCTCGCCGTGCTCGTTGGCCGTGGTCCACAGCGACGGGGTGTAGAGCGCCTGGTTGGGGTCGTCGACCGGCGGCAGGTGGCAGCCCTGGCAGCGCAGGGCGTAGACCTTGCGGCCCGCCTCGGCCTTGGCGATGTCGATCCGGCCCAGCACGTCCTGCGGCCACTTGGGACCCGACAGCCCCTTGAAGCCGCGCACCCGGCCGTCGGGCTCGCGGTCCAGCGGGTTGGGGCCTTCGATCTGCTGCTCCATCCGCGCCAGGTTGCCCACCGGCACCGACGAGTCCCACAGCTTGTGGGGCTGGTCGTAGGTGGTCATGTTCACCCGCGCCAGCACCCCGATCGCCTCGCCGACATTGCGGATGGCCGGCTGGCCGATCGAACCGTCGTACTGCGCCCAGGTGAACCACGGCGTGGTCCACAGATGCGGATACTTCACCGGCGCGCTCAGGGCCGCGTAGTTGACCAGAGGGTCGAAGGTCGCCGACTTCACCGGCAGCAGGTTGACGTAGAACACCTCGTTGCCGATGCGGTTGAGAGCGTCCAGGCGGTTGAAGCCCTCGGGCACGCCGTCGCGCCTGTCGATCTCCGACGTCGCCTTGGCCGCCGCGGCCAGGGTCTTGATGGTCGCCTTCAGGTCGGCGTGCAGCTGCTTGCGCTGGGCCTTGGTGGCCTTGGGGCCGAGCACCCGGTCGGCGAACGAGTTGAAGCGCCAGGGCAGCACGTCGGTCAGCAGCAGGGCCGCGCCCAGGGTGCTGGTCAGCTGGCCCAGGCTCGAGGCGGCGTTGCCGCCGTCGATGCGCAGGGAGACGCCGTTATATTCCAGGTGGCCCGTGTGGCAGGCCGCGCAGGTCAGGCCCACCTGGTCGGGCAGCATCTTGCCGGTGGTCGGGTCGGCATAGGCCTTGGTGATGGCGAAGCCCACCGGCATGCCGGCCGGGTTGAGGCCCTGGTTGCTCTCGACCGAGGCGTCGGCGGGCACGCCGCCGATCTTGTGCTTGTAGCCGTAGGCCTTCTCGCGCCAGCCGGCGGGACCCGCCTGGCCGCCGCCCGACGGCGGGCTGGGGATGAAGCCCAGCTTCTGCATGTAGCCGTCGTTGATGAACAGCTTCTCCTTGCCGGGCAGGATCTTCGGTTCGGCCACGGCCACGAACCAGGCGTAGGGGATCGGCAGGGTCGAGGTGCCCTGGGTGGCGTGGTGGAACCAGTAGCGGTCGCTCTCGCTCCAGCCCTGGTCGAGCCAGCGGGCCTCGCGCACCGGCTGGGCCGGCGGCAGCGGCGGCTCGACGAAGGACAGAACCTTCTGGATCCCGATCCCCACCGCCACGAAGACGACCAGCGCCAAGATCCACAAGGCGGCTTTCTTGAATCCCGACATCGACGTTCCCCTCCGCGACGCACCCCATAAGAATGCAATTTTGAGGACTCATCAACATGGGATACAATTTCTGGAAGTGACGCGCCTGCCCCTCTCGTGGCGGGTGCGTCTCGGGGCCGCTTTTTTTCAGAACAACCAAACCCGCCAAGCCGAGGTCAAAGATGGTCGATGTCGCAGCATCATCGTTCCTGGACGCCTACGACGCCGCGCAGCAGCCGCAGCAGAAACTGGGCCTCCTCTATCAGTGGATCGCCACCAAGCCCTTGGCGCTGTTCAAGGAATTGCGAACCCGGCGGCCGATCCTGGTCACGCCCGGCGGGCCGACCCTCCTGGCGATGTTCGCCGACGTCGAGGAGGCCCTGACCCGGAACCTGCAGTTCACGGTCAAGCCCTACGCGCCCAAGATGGACCCAGCCGTCGGCCCGTTCATGCTGGCCCGCGACGGCACGGTCTACAACCAGCGCGACAAGAGCATCATGCGCGCCCTGATCCAGCAGGCCGACCTGCCCAGCGTGCGCCAGACGGTGGCCAAGATCGGCGCCAAGCTGATCGCCCAGGGCGCCTCGCCCGACGGCCGGCTGGAGCTGGTCTCGCAGGTCACCCGCCCCGGCCCGATCGCCCTGACCGGCCAATATTTCGGCTTTCCGGGGCCGGACCTGACGGCGATGCTGCGCTGGTCCTACGCCACCCAGAACGACATGTTCCACAACCTGACCGACGACCCCAAGGTCCATGCGGCCAACATCGCCGCCGGGGCCGAGATGCGGTCCTACCTGGAAGACTTCCTGCCCCGCCGCGCCAAGCAGGTGAAGGCCGATCCCAAGCTCGACGACGTGGTCTCCCGCATGCTGCGCCTGCAGACCCCGCCGCAGATCGGCTTCGACCAGGGCCGGATCCTTTCGAACACCATGGGCCTGCTGGTCGGCGGCATCGAGACCACCTCGGCCGCCATCGTTCAGGCGATCGACCAGCTGCTCGACCGGCCCGACCAGATGGTCGCCGCCAAGCGCGCGGCCCAGGCCAATGACGACGCGACCTTCGACGCCATCTTCTGGGAGGCCCTGCGCTTCAACCCGATGGCCCCGTTCGTGGTCCGCCTGCTGGTCGAGCCCTACACGATCGCCGCCGGCACCCCGCGCCAGACCACCCTGGCCGCCGGCACGGTGGTGTTCGCCAGCGTCGCCTCGGCCATGCACGACGGCACGGTCGTTCCCGATCCGGAGACCTTCAAGCCCGGCCGCCCGGCCTATCACTACCTGCACCTGGGCTTCGGCGAGCACCGCTGCCTGGGCGACCAGGTCAGCCTGATGCAGGCCCCCGAGCTGGCCAAGCAGATCATCAAGGCCGGCTTCTGCAAGCGCGCCGCCGGCGCTGCCGGCCGTCTCGACTTCAAGGGCGGCCCGTTCCCGGAAAGCCTGGTGCTGACGAAGTAGCAGCGAACGAAGCGACGAGGCGGCGCGAGCCGTCTCGTCGAAATCCACCCAAGATTGACCACGTCGACGCGCGCCTCCTAAAGCTTGACCTTGGCCGTCACGGCTGCTCGTCAACCTTTGGAGATCTTCATGAAACGCCTGGTCGCGGCCGCCGCCGTCGCCCTTCTCTTCACGTCCGCCGCCCATGCCTCCAGCACCACCATCGGCGACGTCAGCCTGGTGAGCGTCCTGAAGAACGGGACGGTGCTGTTCAATCACAACGGCGACCGCACGGCCCGGCCGGCCTGCGCCACCAACATGGGCCGCTGGGCCTTCGACGGCTCCACCCCCGCCGGCCAGGCCAAGCTCTCCCTGCTGCTCACCGCCTATTCGTCGGGCAAGAAGATCGTCGTGGTCGGAGACGGCGCGTGCGGCCAGGGCGGCGACACCGAGACCATCGACTACATCTACACCGCCAACTGACCCGTGTGGGTGCAGGCTTCGGCGCCTGTCCCCGCACGCCATCGGGAACGCCCGATAAAACTCATCCAAGAGTTGCGCGCACCCTGTAGCTTCACCATAGTCCGCCGGCCCGAAACCCTACCGAAAGCCAGTTTCATGAAGCGTCTGCGCGTCGCGCTCGCCGGTCTCCTCGCGGCCACCGCCCTGGTCGCACCCACCGCCCAAGCCTCGTCCTCGGCGAGCGGGCTGGTCATCTATCTGCACGTGATGGACAACGGGACGGTGCTGTTCCACCACCTGGGCTCGCGCACCGCGACCCCGACCTGCGCGACCAACACCGCCCGCTGGGCCTTCGACGGTTCGACGCCCGCCGGCCAGGCCAAGCTCGCCCTGCTGACGACCGCCTACGCCACCAAGCAGCCGATCGTCGTCTACGGCAAGGGCGCCTGCAACGTCTGGGGCGACACCGAGACCGTCGAGTACTTCCACACGATGGACTGACGGCGGGGCGCCCCGCCCTACTCCTTGCGTCCCAGCGGGTGCTTGGTCCGAACCACTTCGGCCAGGTGCTCGCCGGCGACGTGGGTGTAGATCTGG
>NZ_QHJY01000462.1 GCF_003185805.1 Caulobacter sp. D5 | reverse complement strand
GGCGGCCGGCCCCGACGGCCGCCGCCGGCTGCTGGCCGCGCCGGGCTGCTACGACGGCTTCTCGGCCCTGCTGGTCGAGCAGGCCGGCTTCGAGGCGGCCTTCCTGTCGGGCGCGGCGCTGTCGCTGGCCCGGCTGGGCCGTCCCGACGTCGGCCTGGTCGGCGTCGGCGAGCTGGCCGACGCGGTGCGGGCCATAGCCGACCGCGTCGAGATCCCGCTGATCGTCGACATCGACACGGGCTTCGGCAACGCCTTGAACACCCAGCGGACGGTCAAGGTGCTCGAACGCGCCGGGGCGGCCGCCGTGCAGTTGGAAGACCAGACCTTTCCCAAGCGCTGCGGTCACATGCGCGGCAAGGGCGTGATCCCGCTGCCCGAGATGGTCGGCAAGGTCCGCGCCGCGCTCGACGCCCGTTCGGAAACCCTGGTCGTGGCCCGCACCGACGCCCTGGGCGTCGAAGGCCCGCAAGCCGCCATGGACCGCGCCGAAGCTTATCTGGAGGCCGGCGCCGACATCGTCTTCGTCGAGGGTCCCCGCACCCTGGAAGAGACAAAGGCCGTGGCCGAGCGCTTCGCCGCCCGCGTTCCCCTGGTCCACAACCTCGTCGAGGGCGGGATCACCGCCGTACGCACGGGCGCGGAGCTGCAGGAGCTTGGCTTCGCCATCGCCCTGCATCCCATGCTGCTGCTGCACGGCCTGGCCCGCTACGCGCCCGAATGGCTCGCCAAGCTGCGGTCGGACGGCACGACCGACGGGCTCGACATTCTCGACCTTCCTCGCCTCAACGCGGTCGCCGGGCTGGACGCCCTGCTGGCCGACGCGGCGACCTATGCCTGATTTTGGCGCTTAAGTTTCGGAGACTACCCATGCGTCCCCAGCACCTGATCGTCGCCGGCGCCGGCATCGGCGGCCTGACCGCGGCCATCGCCCTGGCCCGCGCCGGCCACACCGTCGAGGTGCTGGAACAGGCCCCTGCCCTGGGCGAAATCGGCGCCGGCGTCACGCTCGCCCCCAACGCCATGCGGGTCTACCACCACCTGGGCCTGGCCGAGGCCATCACCGTCGCCGGGGTCGAGCCCCAGCGCCAGCGGGTGCAGCACTGGGCCGACGGTCGCGATCTGGTCGCCTTCGAGCGCGGCCAGAAGGTGCGCGACCTCTACGGCGCGCCCTACGTCTACATCCACCGCGCCGACCTGCACGCCATCCTGGTCGAGGCGCTGGAAGCCACCGGCCGCGCCACGGTTCGCCTGTCCAGCCCTTGCGTGAGCGCCGAGCCGACCGCCGACGGCGCGATCGCCGTCCTGGCCGACGGGACTGAAATCAAGGGCGACGCCGTCATCGGCGCCGACGGCGTCAAGTCGGGCGTCCGCAAGGGCTTCGACCCGGGCGAGCCGCACTTCACCGGCCATGTCGTCTGGCGCGCCATCGTGCCGGTCGAGGGGCCGCTGCTGGAGGATCTGGCCCACTTCCCCGGCATCCACATCGGCCCGGGCCGCATGGCCGTGCGCTATCCGCTGCGCAACTCGACCCTGCTGAACCTGGTGTTCTTCGCCCGCCAGGAAGGCTGGGCCGAGGAAGGCTGGACGATCCGCGCCGATCTGGCCGACCTGCGCAAGACCTTCGAGGGCTGGAGCAGCGACGTCCAGGCCCTGCTCGACACCATCGATCCGGCCGCCCTCTACAAGTGGGCCGTCTTCGCCCGCCAACCGCTGAAGACCTGGGTGCGCGGCGGCCGCGTGGCCCTGCTGGGCGACGCAGCCCACGCCATGACCCCGTTCCTGGGCCAAGGCGCCGCCGCCGCCATCGAGGACGCCCTCGTCCTGGCCCGCGCCTTCGAAGCCGCCGCCGACGTCCCCGAGGCCCTGGCCCGCTTTGAGACCGCCCGCAAGGAGCGCTGCGGCTTCATCCAGGTCGAATCGAACCTCAACGCCGACCGCCTGGAAGGCGACGAAGCCCACCTCTACGGCATGACCGAGATCAAGAACGAAGAGACTTTGGGCCTGTTCGCCTACGATGCGGGCGCGGTGGAGGTCTGAGAATGATCCCTCTCTCAAAGAGAGAGGGAATTTCCCGGGCGCCTTCGAACGCCACCCGCCTGCCTCCCCCGCGTGCTGACCGCCTAGCGGAGCATCCGCTGAACGCAATATTTTGACTGATCGGTCCCCTTCAGATTAGCGTCAGTTCGCGCCGCCCTTCCGGGCCGGCTGTTTGGAGGCCGCCATGTCCGCCGAGATGCTCAACACCTTCCAGCAGATCGACCACCCGATCCTGCCCAAGCCGACCCACGACGAGGCGTCGCGCCAGGAATTCACCAAGAGCTTCAAGCAGTTCATCCAGCAGGGTCTGCTGCCGGGCCTGGGTCCCGTGTTCGGCGTCCGCGCCGCCAAGGCCTTCGAGCGCGAGCACGGCCGCGCGCCCGCCGACCGCCGCGACATCCGCGCGGCCATGGTCAAGGACCTCTACTTCCAGCATTACGCGGCGGCCAACCGCATCGCCCAGGAACTGCTCTGGGAATCGACCAACGTCACGATCGACCGCGAATTGCCCGACCTGATCGAGAAGGCCCGCGGCCTGTCGGCGTCGGCCAAGGGCACGCTCGACCTGCCCGAGGCGTTCGAGACCCCGCGCTACGTCACCTCGATCGACATCCACTGCATGCCCGGCGGCTATGCCGGCGCGGTGGCCCCGGACGACATCTCGACCGGCGCTCTCTACGACCGCGGCGTCTATCTCTACGCCATGGGCTATATGGGCCCGTTCAACGACGACATGGGCCGCTCGGTCTGCAACTACGTCAACCGTCGCCTCGACGGCTTCAAGCCCAAGCGGATCCTGGATCTGGGCTGCACGGTCGGCCACTCGACCCTGCCCTACAAGGAACTGTTCCCTGACGCCGAAGTCTGGGGCGTCGACGTCGCCGCGCCGCAGGTGCGCTACGCCCATGCTCGCGCCGCTGGCCTGGGCCTCGAAGTGAACTTCGCCCAGATGAACGCCGAGGAGACGCGTTTCGAGGACGGCTCCTTCGACCTCATCGTCAGCCACATCCTGCTGCACGAGACGTCCGGCAAGGCCATGCCGCGCATCTTCAACGAGTGCCACCGCCTGCTGGCGCCCGGCGGCTACATGATCCACGCCGACCTGCCGCCGTTCGACAACATGGACCCGTTCACCCAGTTCATCCTCGACAACGAGACCTGGTACAACAACGAGCCTTTCTGGGGCGCCATGCGCGAGACCGATCAGGTCGCCCTGGCCAAGGCCGCCGGCTTCCCGCCGCAAAGCGTCAAGTTCGACACCGCCCCGATGGCGATCATGGAGTTCGTGGCCCAGCAGGCCGCCGGCTACAGCGAGGACGCCAGCGCGGCGGTCTCCGACCGTGAATTCGCCGCCGGCGAATACGCCCCCGGCGGCGGCTGGGAAGTCCTGATCGCCCGCAAGGCCTGAGTTCAAAGGAATATCACGATGAACGCCCACGCTCCGCAGGCCGAGCGCCCGCACGTCATCCGCGACGCCAAGGGCAAGCGCCCTCAGTTCTACGAGGCCCCGGGCCTCGACCAGGCCATGTCGATGATCATGGTCCTGGCCAACGAACTGGCCGTGCTGCACGACCGTCTCGACTCCGCCGAACGCGTCCACGCCGCCAAGGGCCTGGACCTGGCCGCCGAGATCGAGGCCCTGCCGCTCGACCAGGCCGCCCTGGAGGCCCGCGAGGCCTGGCGCCAGGACTTCCTGGGCCGCCTGTTCTACCTGGCCCGCAAGGACGCCTCGGAAGCCGCCGCGGCCGACACCGCCGAGCGCTTCCGCGCCACCATCGAAGACATCGCCCAAACCTGACCCTGAGACCTGATCCGAGTAAGCTGATGCCCGTCAAGACGCGTACCGCCCCAGCCGCCGCTGGCCTCCTCGCACGCCTGGAGGCGATCGTCGGCAAGGACGGCGTCCTGACGGGCGAGGCCGCCCTGCCCTTCGCCACCGACGTCTATCGTACGCTGGAGACGCCGCTGGCCGTTGTCCGCCCGGCCGACATCGACCAGCTGCAGGCCGTGGTGCGCGAGGCGGCGGCCGCCGGGGTCGCCATCGTCCCGCGCGGCGGCGGCGCCTCCTATACCGACGGCTACCTGGCGACCCGCGCCGACACCGTGCTGATCGACACCGGCGCCCTTTCCCGCATCGTCGAGATCAACGAGACCGACGCCTATGTCACGGTCGAGACCGGGGTGACCTGGGCTCAGCTGAAGGACGCGCTCGATCCGCTGGGTCTGCGCACGCCGTTCTTCGGCCCGTTCTCGGGCCTGGCCGCCACGATCGGTGGGTCGATGTCGCAGCACGCCATCAGCCATGGATCGGGCCAGTTCGGCAGCTCGGCGGAGTCGGCCGTGTCGCTGGACGTGGTGATCGCCGACGGCTCCCTGCTGCGCACCGGCTCGGCCGCCCGCGGCGGCTCGCCTTTCGCCCGCTGGTACGGCCCCGACCTGTGCGGCCTGTTCCTGGGCGACTGCGGCGCCCTGGGGATCAAGGCGCGCATCACCCTGCCGCTGATCGCCAGGAAGGCCGCCTTCCAGTGCGCCTCGTTCGCCTTCGCCGACCTGCCCAGCCTGGCCCGCGCCATGCGGGCGGCGGCGCTGGAGAACCTCGACGACGAGCACTTCGCCATCGACGCGCCGCTGGCCCAGGGCCAGATCGCCCGCCAGGACAACGCCGCCGTCGTGCAGATGGCCCTGACCGTGCTGAAGAGCTCGCCGTCGCTGGCCGCCGGCCTGCGCCAGCTCACCAAGATGGCCCTGGCCGGCGACCGCGCCCTGCGCAAGGCCGAGTACATGGTCCACTACATCCTCGAAGGGGTGGACGATCGCGAGGCCAAGGCGCGCCTGGATCGCCTGCGCACCCTGATGACGGCCGAGGGGGTCGAGATCCCCAACACCATGCCGACCATCGTGCGCGGCATGCCGTTCGCGCCGCTCTACAACGTGCTCGGTCCCAAGGGCGAGCGCTGGGCCCCGATGAACGGCGTCCTGCCCCACAGCCAGGTCGCCGCCTTCCACGCGGCGCTAGAGGCCCTCTACGCCAGCCACGCCGAAGAGATGACCGCCCGCGGCGTCTGGCGCGGCGGCATGTTCGAGGTGCTGCGCCCGTCCGGCTTCCTCTACGAGGTCGCCCTCTACTGGCCCGGCGAGCAGACCGCCTACCACGCGGGCGTCCTGCCGGCCGAGCATCTGGCCAGCCTGCCCCAGTACGCCGAAGATCCCGAGACCACGGCCTTCGTGCACAGGCTCAAGGCCCAGATCATCGCGCTCTACGGCCAGTACGACGCCGTGCACTTCCAGCTCGGCAAGCTCTACCCGTACGCGGATGTGCTGGAGGCCCCGGCGCTGGATCTGGTGCGCGCGGTCAAGGCGGCGGTGGACCCGAAGGGGGTCATGAACCCCGGGGCGCTGGGGCTGTAACAAACTCTCCCATCTTTGGAGAACCTCTCCCATAGGGAGAGGGAGGGGCCCAAGCGAAGCTTGGGAGGGTGAGGGGTTACACCCTCACCGACAGATCCACGATCGAACATCAGAAGCGTCGGCCAATCAGGCCAGGGGATGGGACCGCCAACGGCGTACCCCCTCACCCTCCCACGCCTGCGGCGCGGGCCCCTCCCTCTCCCCATGGGAGAGGTT
>NZ_QHJY01000054.1 GCF_003185805.1 Caulobacter sp. D5 | reverse complement strand
TAACCCCTCACCCTCCCACCGCTTCGCGGCGGGCCCCTCCCTCTCCCTCTGGGAGAGGTTTTTGTAGAGCCCCGTCCCCGGGGCCCCAGACAGCAAAAAGGCCCCGGATCGCTCCGGGGCCTTCTTACTTCAGCCTGTGAGGCCGAGATCTCTTAGTCTTCGGCTTCGTTGACGTAGACCGGACCCGAGTCCTTGCCCTTCTCCGAGACGTCGCGATCGACGAACTCGATGACGGCCATCGGGGCGTTGTCGCCGTAGCGGAAGCCGGCCTTCAGGACGCGGATGTAGCCGCCCTGACGGTCCTTGTAGCGCGGACCGAGCACGGCGAAGAGCTTGCCGACTTGTTCGACGTCGCGAACCGAGCTGATGGCCTGACGACGAGCGTGCAGGTCGCCGCGCTTGGCCAGGGTGACCAGCTTTTCGACGATCGGACGCAGTTCCTTGGCCTTCGGCAGGGTGGTGACGATCTGCTCGTGCTTGATCAGCGAAGCCGACATGTTGGCGAACATGGCGGTGCGGTGAGCCGAGGTGCGGCCGAGTTTGCGGTGGGCGTAACCGTGACGCATTGGGTATCTCCTGGGCTCTTGGCCCGAGCGGCGCGAAAGAGGCGCCTGTTGTCACCAGTCCCAGCTCGCATCCCGGCCGGGTCACAACGAAGCGCCGGGGCCCTCCACCGCAGTGCGGCTTCAAAAGGCCCAGGCCGCCCTTCGGCCTCGATGAGGTCGAAGAGCGGCCCGGATTCAGCGCGATAGTGTCTTAGATCTGGTCGTCGAACTTCTTGGCCAGGTCTTCGATGTTTTCCGGCGGCCAGTTCGGCACGTCCATGCCGAGGTGCAGACCCATGCCGGCGAGAACTTCCTTGATCTCGTTCAGCGACTTGCGGCCGAAGTTCGGGGTGCGGAGCATCTCGGCTTCGGTCTTCTGGATCAGGTCGCCGATGTAGACGATGTTGTCGTTCTTCAGGCAGTTGGCCGAACGGACCGACAGTTCCAGCTCGTCGACCTTCTTGAGCAGAGCCGGGTTGAACGGCAGCTCGGGCTTCGACTCGTCCGCGGCCTTGGCCTTGGGCTCTTCGAAGGTGATGAAGATCTGCAGTTGGTCCTGCAGGATGCGGGCCGCGTAGGCCACGGCGTCCACCGGAGTGACGGCGCCGTTGGTCTCGACTTCCAGGGTCAGCTTGTCACGGTCCAGGCGCTGGCCTTCGCGGGTCGGCTCGACCTTGTAGGCCACGCGCTTCACCGGCGAGTACAGGGCGTCGACGGCGATCAGGCCGATCGGCGCGTCTTCCGGACGGTTCTGGTCGGCCGGGACGTAGCCCTTGCCGGTGTTGACCGTGAATTCCATGCGCACCGAGCCGCCCTCGTCCAGCGTGCAGAGCACGTGGTCGGGGTTGAGGATCTCGATGTCGGCCGGGGTTTCGATCTGGCCAGCGGTGACCGGACCGGCGCCCGAGGCGCGCAGGGTCATGCGCTTGGGGCCCTCGGCGTGCATGCGCACGGCGAGTTGCTTGATGTTCAGAACGATGTCGACGACGTCTTCACGAACGCCCTCGAGCGAGGAGAACTCGTGCACCACGCCATCGATCTGGATGGCGGTGACGGCGGCGCCTTGCAGCGACGAGAGAAGAACGCGACGCAGGGCGTTGCCGAGCGTCACACCGAAACCGCGCTCGAGCGGTTCGGCGACGATGCGGGCCTTGCGGCTGGCGTCGGCGCCGGTTTCGATCTGCGGCTTCTCAGGACGGATCAGCTCGTTCCAGTTTCTTTCGATCACGTGGTGTCCCTTGAACGCGACTCGCCGGCCGCGTTTGACGCAGCCGGCGAAGGAGAATTGGATCTAAAAAATACTAGACGCGACGACGCTTGGGCGGACGGCAGCCGTTGTGCGGGATCGGCGTGACGTCGCGGATCGTCGTGATGGTCATGCCGACGGCCTGCAGAGCGCGCAGAGCCGACTCACGACCCGAACCCGGACCCGAGACGTTCACTTCCAGGGTCTTCACGCCGTGTTCCGCAGCCTTCTTGCCCGCGTCTTCGGCGGCCATCTGAGCGGCGTACGGGGTCGACTTGCGCGAGCCCTTGAAGCCCATCATGCCGGCGCTCGACCAGGAGATGGTGTTCCCCTGGGCGTCGGTGATGGTGATCATGGTGTTGTTGAACGAGGCGTTCACGTGCGCCACGCCCGAGGTGATGTTTTTGCGTTCGCGCTTTTTAACGCGACCCGGTTCCTTGGCCATCGGTCAGGCTACCTTACTTCTTCTTGCCGGCGATCGGCTTGGCCGGACCCTTGCGGGTGCGGGCGTTCGTGTGGGTGCGCTGGCCGCGGACCGGCAGGCCCTTACGGTGACGCAGGCCGCGGTAGCAGGCCAGGTCCATCAGACGCTTGATGTTCATCGAGTTTTCGCGACGGAGGTCGCCTTCCACGGTGAACTCACGGTCGATCGTCTCGCGGATCTGCAGGACTTCCGCGTCGGTCAATTGATTGACGCGACGGGCGTCCTCGATGCCCACTTTCGTGACGATGTCACGAGCGGACTTCGGGCCGATGCCGTGAATGTACTGAAGCGCGATGACAACGCGCTTGTTCGTCGGGATGTTGACGCCTGCGATACGGGCCACGTCTAATGTTCTCCTAGTCACGCACCAAAGACGCGAACGGCGCGCTCGGCCCGATCCGAAGACCCAGACCGACGCGCACAGATCGCGCCCTTTCGCGGAAGCGCCCCGTTATAGGGATAGTTGCGCATCCGTCAATGGCGGAATCCGTTCAGGGAACGGATTCCGTTAAAAGTCACGCCACGACCGAAAGGGCCGCGTCGATCGCTCCGGCGACCGCTTCCACGGTCCCCATGCCATCGACCGCCACCAGCTTGTCCTGCGCACGATAGTACGGCAGCAGCGGCGCGGTGTCGGCGTTGTAGCGGGCCAGACGGTTCACGAAGGTTTCGGGGTTGTCGTCAGACCGCCCCTGCTCCGCGTATCGCTTGGTGATCCGCTCGATCAAGGCTGGCTCGTCTACTTCGAGTCGCACGACGGAGTCGATCTTCTGACCACGCTTGGCCAGCATCACGTCCAGAGCCTCGGCCTGAGCGACCGTGCGCGGGAAGCCGTCGAAGATCGCGCCGCCGGCGGCCTCGGCCTCGGGCAGGCGCTCTTCGATCAGAGCGATGACGATTTCGTCGGTGACCAGGTCGCCGCGGTCCAGCACGTCCTTGACCTTCAGGCCGAGCTCGGAGCCCGAGGCGATGGCGGCGCGCAGCATGTCGCCGGTCGAAAGCTGGACCATGCCGCGCTGTTCGACCAATCGCTTGGCCTGGGTGCCCTTGCCCGCCCCGGGAGGGCCAAACAGGATCAAGTTCATATAAGCCCCTTTACGCGTTTCCCAGGGTCTGACGCCCTCTCTTGGTCAGACCTAGAATGCGTACAAAGAAAACGGAAGCCGGATTGTCACAATCCGGCTTCCGACGGTTTCACACCTGCGTCAGCGACCGCGGCCGCCCCGCAGCTTCGACTTCTTGATCAGGCCCTCGTACTGGTGCGCCAGCAGGTGGGACTGGATCTGGGCGACGGTGTCCATGGTCACCGTCACGACGATCAGGATCGAGGTGCCGCCGAGGGCGAAGTTCTTGTTGCCAAGAGCGCCCATCAGGATCTCGGGGAACAGGCAGACGGCCGTGATGTAGGCCGCGCCGATCACCGTCAGGCGGGTCAGCACGTAGTCGAGATATTCGGCGGTGCGCTTGCCCGGACGGATGCCCGGCAGGAAGCCGCCGTACTTGCGCAGGTTTTCGGCCGTCTCGTCCGGATTGAACACCACCGAGGTGTAGAAGAACGAGAAGAAGATGATCAGGCCCGCGTAGCTGAGCATGAACAGCGGCTGGCCGTGCTGCATGGCGCCGACCACGGGCGGCAGCCACTGGGCCCAGCTGGGCAGGTTGGCCGGGTTCAGGAACTGCATGGCGGTCGTCGGCAGGAGCAGCAAGCTGGAGGCGAAGATCGGCGGGATGACGCCCGCGGTGTTGATCTTCAGCGGCAGGAACGAGCTGTCGCCCCCGACCATGCGGTTGCCCTGCTGGCGCTTGGGATAGTGCACGAGCAGGCGGCGCTGCGAGCGCTCCATGAACACGATGGCGAAGATCACCGCCACGGCGAGCACGAAGATCACCAGGAGCGGGAAGTAGTTGCCAGTGTTCTGGGCGGTGACGAACAGCTGGCCAAGGCCGCGCGGCAGGGCCGCGACGATGCCGGCGAAGATGATCAAGCTGACGCCGTTACCCACGCCGCGGCTGGTGATCTGCTCGCCCAGCCACATCAGGAACAGGGTGCCGCCGGTCAGCGAGAACACGGTCGACAGGACGAAGAACCAGCCCGGCAGGTCGGAATAGACCAGGTTCGGCTGGCTCTGCAGGCCGACGGCGATCGAGAACGACTGCACCAGGGCCAGGATCACCGCCAGGTAGCGGGTGTACTGGTTGAGGGTCTTGCGGCCGGCTTCGCCGCCTTCCTTCTTCAGCTTCTCCCACGGCGGATACACCGAGCCCATCAGCTGCACGATGATCGAGGCGCTGATGTAGGGCATCACGTTCAGCGAGAAGATCGCCATCCGCTCGACGGCGCCGCCCGAGAACATGTTGAACATGCCCAGGATGCCCTTCGACTGGCCGGCGAAGGCGCTGGCGAAGGCGTCCGGATTGATGCCCGGGATCGGCACGTAGGTGCCCAGGCGGTAGACCACCAGGGCGATGAGCGTAAACCAGATGCGCTTGTGAAGTTCGGTGGCCTTCTGGAAGGACCCGAAGTTCATATTGGCTGCGAGCTGTTCGGCGGCCGAGGCCATTCAATTCCCCACGACGAGAACGCGGCCGGCCGTCTTCAGCGACGGACGCGGAGCGCGCTCCAAGTATTGGACGGGGCCTGGCCGAAGCGCCGGAGGAATCGCCGGTCGCCGGGCGTAGGCCCCAGTGCGGAGCCACACATAGGTGAGGCTCGCCGTGATGTCACGGCGAGCCTCGAAAGAACGTCATCCCGATGGGGCTTTATGGCGGACTGGTGCGCGAACGCCCCTCCCCGCCTGGGCTCCCGCGCGGTCCGACAAGACCGCCCGGGATGACACTGTGGTCTTAGGCTTCGGCTTGCGCCTTGGCCTTCTTGGTCACGGTGACCGAACCACCGGCCGCTTCCACGGCCTTGATGGCGGCGTCGGTGGCCGAGTAGACGGTCAGCTTCAGGGCGGTCTTGATCTCGCCCTTGCCCAGCAGCTTCACGCCGTCGAGTTCGCGACGGATGACGCCGGCGGCGATCAGGGCGGCCGCGTCCAGCTCGGCGCCGGCCTTCAGCTTGCCGGCTTCGACGGCTTGTTCCAGGCGCCACAGGTTCACTTCAGCGAACTCGAGACGGAAGGGGTTGTTGAAGCCGCGCTTCGGCATACGCATGTGCAGCGGCATTTGACCGCCTTCGAAGCCGTTGATGGCGACGCCCGAGCGCGCCTTCTGGCCCTTCACACCGCGACCGCCGGTCTTGCCCTTGCCCGAACCCGGGCCGCGGCCGACGCGCATGCGGCCCTTGGTGGAGCCGGGGGCCGGAGCCAGATCGTTCAGCTTGGTCATATGTGCCTCTCCTTGGAGATCTGCGCCCGGCCGCCTGGCCGGACTCGGCGTTGAAATTCTTGGCGAAACCCCGTCCGAGAAGACGGAGCTTCAAACGAAAGCCACCCCGGCTTTCACCGGGGTGGCGATCTTGGGTCGTCGTGTAACAGACTTACTCGACGATTTCCAGCAGGTGCGCGACCTTACGGATCATGCCGCGGACCGACGGGGTGTCTTCCAGCGTGGACGTGCGGCCCAGCTTGTTGAGACCCAGACCGGCGAGCGTAGCGCGCTGGTCCTTTTCGCGACGGATCGGGCTGCCGGTTTGGCGGACCGTGACTTGCTTAGCTTCAGCCATGACTTAGCCCTCGATAGCGTCCGGAGCCGAAGCTCCGTCGGCGCGGCGGCCGAGGATGTCGCCAACCTTCTTGCCGCGCTTGGCGGCGATCTGGCGGGGCGACGATTGAACCTTCAGGGCCTCGAACGTGGCGCGAACCATGTTGTACGGGTTCGAGGAACCCGTCGACTTGGCCACGACGTCCTGGACGCCCAGGGTTTCGAGAACCGCGCGCATCGGACCACCGGCGATGACGCCCGTGCCCGGAGGGGCAGCGCGCATCATGACCTTGCCAGCGCCCCAACGGCCAGCGCCGTCGTGGTGCAGGGTGCGCGACTCGCGGAGCGGGACGCGGATCATGGTCTTCTTGGCTTCTTCGGTCGCCTTGCGGATGGCTTCCGGCACTTCACGCGCCTTGCCATGACCGAAGCCGACGCGGCCCTTTTGGTCGCCAACGACCATCAGAGCGGCGAAGCTGAAGCGACGGCCGCCCTTCACGGTGGCGGCGACGCGGTTGATGTGGACGAGCTTTTCGACGATGTCGCTGTCGACCCGCTCTTCGGGGGCGTTGCGGTCGCGACGGTCACGGCGTTGACCGCCTTCACCGCGCTGTTGGTCACCACGAGCCATTGTGTTTCCCTTAGAAGTTCAGGCCGGCTTCGCGCGCGGCGTCGGCCAGGGCTTTCACCCGTCCGTGGAAGATGTAGCCGCCACGATCGAAGACGACGTCCTTGACGCCCTTTTCGATCGCGCGCTCGGCGACGAGCTTGCCGACGGCGGCGGCCGCGTCCTTGTCCGCGCCCTTGCTGTCGGCTTCCAGGGTGGAAGCCGACGCCAGGGTCACGCCGCGTTCATCATCGATGATCTGGGCGTAGATGTTCTTGGACGAACGGAAGACCGACAAGCGCGGACGGCCATTGGCCAGCGACTTGAGGCGGGTGCGGTTGCGCTGAGCGCGACGCACGGCGGATTCGCGAGGTGAGAGCGCCATGGCTTACTTCTTCTTGCCTTCCTTGCGGCGAACCTTCTCGCCAGCATAACGCACGCCCTTGCCCTTGTAGGGCTCCGGCGGACGAATGCGGCGGATCTTCGCGGCAATCTCGCCGACCGCCTGCTTGTCAGAGCCGGCGATCTTGATTTCGGTTTGCTTCGGCACGGCGAACGTGATGCCGGCCGGGGCCGGGACGTCCACATCGTGGCTGAAACCGAGCTGGAGGCTCAGGGCGGTGCCCTTCATGGCCGCGCGGTAACCGACGCCGACCAGCTCGAGGGTTTCCTCGAAGCCGGCGGTGACGCCGTGCACCATGTTGGCCACCAGGGTGCGGGACAGGCCCCACATCGCCTTGGCGCGCTTGGTATCGTCGCGAGGAGTCAGCGAGAGCTCGGAGCCCTCTTGCTTGATCTCGATCTCGTCGGCGATGGTCCACGACGACTGACCCTTGGGGCCCTTCACCGTGACCGTCTGGCCTTCGAGCGTCAGGGTGACGCCCGAGGGGATTGCGACGGCTTTCTTACCGATACGTGACATGCTCTTTCCCTCCCGCGCCTAGTAGACGCGGCAGAGGACTTCGCCGCCGACGTTAGCGTCGCGAGCAGCGGTGTCCGACATGACGCCCTTCGGCGTCGAAAGGATCGAGATGCCCAGGCCGTTCTTGATCGGCTTGAGGTCCTTGATCGACGAATAGACGCGACGGCCAGGCTTGGACACGCGGCTGATCTCGGCGATCACGGGCTCACCGTCGAAGTACTTGAGCTCGATCTCGAATTCGGGGAACGCACCGGGCTTCTCGACGAGCGAGTAGCCGCGGATGTAGCCTTCGTCGGCCAGCACGTCGAGGACGCGGGCGCGCAGCTTGGAAGCCGGCGTCGAGACCTTGGAGCGCTTGCGCGTGGCGGCGTTCTTGATGCGAGCGATCAGGTCGCTCAGGGGGTCGTTCATCGACATATGATCGTCCTCACCAGCTCGACTTGACGAGACCGGGGATCAGGCCCTGCGAGCCCAGCTCGCGGAGCGCAACCCGGCTCATCTTCAGCTTGCGGTAATAGGCGCGCGGGCGGCCCGTGACTTCGCAGCGGTTGCGGATGCGAACCGGCGACGACGAGCGGGGCAGCTTCGCGAGCTTCAGGCGAGCTTCGAAGCGTTCTTCGAGCGGCAGGGTCTCGTCGTTGGCGATCGCCTTCAGCGCGGCGCGCTTGTCGGCGAGTTGCTTGACGAGAGCCTTGACGGCTTCGTTGCGGTTGACGGCGCTTTTCTTGGCCATGTGCTTTTCCCTTCCCGCTCTCTTAGTTGACGAACGGGAACTGGAATTCCTTCAGGAGAGCCTTGGCTTCCTGGTCGGACTTCGCAGTGGTGCAGACGATGATGTCCATGCCCCAGATCTGTTCGATCTGGTCATAGTTGATTTCCGGGAACACCAGGTGCTCCTTCAGGCCCATGGCGTAGTTGCCACGGCCGTCGAAGCTCTTGCCGTTCAGGCCGCGGAAGTCCTTCACGCGCGGCAGCGCGATCGTGACCAGGCGGTCCAGGAATTCGAACATCCGGTCCTTGCGGAGGGTCACCTTGGCGCCGACCACCATGCCTTCGCGCAGCTTGAAGCCGGCGATGGACTTGCGGGCCTTCGTGGCGACCGGCTTCTGACCGGCGATCGCCGTCAGATCCTTGATGGCCGTCTGGACCTTCTTGGAGTCAGCCACCGCCTCGCCGATGCCCATGTTCAGGACGATCTTGTCCAGCTTGGGGATCTGCATTTCGTTGGTGTAGCCGAACTGCTCCTTCATCGCGGCGCGGATGCGCTCGCGATAAACGGTCTTCAGCCGGGGCTCGTAAGCTTGATCAGCCATTGATCACCTCGCCGGTCGTCTTGGCGACGCGCACCTTCTTGTCGCCTTCGATCTTGAAGCCGACGCGGGTGGGCTTGCCGTTGGAATCCACGATGGCGACGTTCGAGACGTGCAGCGCGGCTTCCTTGTGCTTGATGCCGCCCTGGGGGTCGGCTTGGGTCGGCTTGGTGTGGCGGGCGACCATGTTCACGCCCTCCACGACAACCCGGTTTTCCTTCGGCAGGACTTGGGACACAGCGCCTTGCTTGCCCTTGTCCTTGCCGGCGAGAACGACGACGCGGTCGCCCTTCTTGATCTTAGCAGCCATTACAGCACCTCCGGCGCGAGGGAGATGATCTTCATGTGGTTCTTGGCGCGCAGTTCGCGGGGAACCGGGCCGAAGATCCGCGTGCCGACCGGCTCGCTCTGCTTGTTGACGATGACGGCCGCGTTCTTGTCGAAGCGGATCATCGAACCGTCTTTGCGCTTCAGGCCCTGGTTCACGCGAACCACGACGGCGCGCAGAACGTCACCCTTCTTCACGCGACCGCGCGGGATGGCTTCCTTCACGGAGACGACGATGACGTCGCCAACGCTGGCGTAGCGACGGCCTGCGCCGCCCAACACCTTGATGCACATGACCCGGCGAGCGCCAGAGTTGTCGGCGACGTCCAGGTTAGTTTGCATCTGGATCATGGTTTAGACCTTCCAGATATTAAGCCGAAGCCTTGGGAAGCACTTCCCAGGTCTTCAGCTTGGACTTCGGAGCGCACTCGACGATGCGAATGGTTTCGCCCGTCTTGTACACATTGGCTTCGTCGTGCGCGTGGTACTTCTTAGAGCGGCGCACGATCTTCTTCAGAAGGGGGTGGACGATGGTGCGTTCCACCTTCACCACCACGGTCTTGTCACCCTTGTCGGAGACGACGACCCCTTCGAGGATACGCTTGGGCATATCGTTCTCCTTAAGCCGCGGCCTTGGCGCGCAGCACGGTCTTGATCCGCGCGATATCCTTGCGGATTTCGTTGACGCGGTGGGTCTTCTCGACCTGGCCCGTCGCACCTTGGAAGCGCAGGTTGAACTGCTCCTTCTTCAGGGTCAGCAGGGTTTCGGCGAGCTGATCGGGGGTCATGCCCCGGATGTCGGCGATCTTCATGAGCCTCAAGCCTCCACGGCCACGCCCGCGTCGAGGCGGGTGACCACACGAGTGCGGATCGGCAGCTTCGCCGCGCCGAGGCGCAGCGCTTCACGCGCGACATCGTCCGGCACGCCGTCGATTTCGAACATGATGCGGCCGGGGGCCACGCGAGCGGCCCAGTAGTCGACGGCGCCCTTGCCCTTACCCATCCGGACTTCAGCGGGCTTGCCGGTGACCGGCACGTCCGGGAAGATGCGGATCCAGACGCGGCCTTGACGCTTCATCTGGCGGGTGATGGCCCGACGAGCAGCTTCGATCTGGCGAGCCGTGATGCGCTCCGGCTCAACGGCCTTAAGGCCGTAGGAGCCGAAGTTCAGCAGGGTGCCGCCCTTCGAAGCGCCGTGGATACGGCCCTTGAACTGCTTGCGGAACTTGGTTTTCTTCGGTGACAGCATAGCGCTCTATCCTTAGTCCCGATTGCGACGGCCGCGGTCGCCGCGGTCCGAGCGATCGCCGCGCTCACGTCCGCCGCCTTCGCCGGCCGGGCCGGATTCGGAAGCGAGACGCTTGTCCAGCGCCATCGGGTCATGCTCCAGCACTTCGCCTTTGAAGATCCAGGTCTTCACGCCGATGATGCCGTAGGTGGTCTTGGCTTCCGCGAAACCGTAGTCGATGTCGGCGCGCAGCGTGTGCAGCGGCACGCGACCTTCGCGGTACCATTCCATGCGGGCGATTTCCGCGCCGCCGAGGCGGCCCGAGACGTTGATCCGGATGCCCTTGGCGCCGAGGCGCACGGCGGACTGGATCGAACGCTTCATGGCGCGACGGAAGGCGATCCGGCGCTCGAGCTGCTGAGCGATCGACTCGGCGACCAGCTGAGCGTCGGTTTCCGGCTTGCGGATCTCGACGATGTTCAGGTGGACGTCGCCTTCGGTCATCACCGAGAGGTCCTTGCGGAGCTTCTCGATGTCAGCGCCCTTCTTGCCGATGATGACGCCCGGACGGGCGGCATAGATCGTGACGCGGCACTTCTTGTGCGGACGCTCGATGATGATCCGCGAAACGCCGGCTTGATACAGGCGCTTCTTCAGCATCGTGCGGACCGCGAGGTCCTGGTGCAGCAGCTTGCCGTACTGGGCGCCGTCGGAGAACCAACGGCTGTCCCAGGTGCGGTTCACGCCGAGCCGCAGCCCGACCGGATTGACTTTCTGACCCATCAGGCGGCCTCACCCAGTTCGCGGACCACGATGGTGATCTCGGAGAACGGCTTTTCAACGCGCGTGGCCCGACCGCGAGCACGCGGCGAGAAACGCTTCATCACCAGGTTCTTGCCCACATAGGCCTCGGACACGACCAGCGAGTCGATGTCGAGGTTGTGGTTGTTCTCGGCGTTGGAGATCGCCGAGTACAGCGCCTTGCGGACGTCCTGGGCGATGCGCTTGTGGCTGAATTCGAGCTCGTTCAGAGCGCGCTGGACGTTCAGGCCACGGATGGACTGAGCGACCAGGTTCAGCTTGCGGGCGCTGGTGCGCAGGGTGCGCACCTTGGCCATCGCCTCAACGCCTTCAAGGCGGCGAGCTTGCTTTTGCTTGGCCATGATTACTTCCTCTTGGCCTTCTTGTCGGCGGCGTGGCCGGGGAAGTTACGGGTGGGAGCGAACTCACCGAACTTCATGCCGACCATGTCTTCCGACACGGAGACCGGGACGTGCTTTTGGCCGTTGTGGACGCCGAACACCAGGCCGACGAACTGCGGCATGATGGTCGAACGACGCGACCAGGTCTTGATGACGTCCTTGCGGCCCGACGCGAGAGCGGCGTCGGCCTTCTTCAGGAGGTACCCGTCGACAAACGGGCCTTTCCAGACGGAGCGGGTCATGGCTTAGCGGCCCTTCTTCGCTTTGTGGCGCGAACGGATGATGAACTTGTCCGTGGCCTTGTTGACGCGGGTCTTGGCGCCCTTGGTCGGCTTACCAGCCGGGGTCACCGGGTGGCGGCCGCCCGAGGTGCGGCCTTCACCACCACCGTGGGGGTGGTCGACCGGGTTCATGGCGACGCCGCGGACGTGCGGGCGACGACCCATGTGACGAACACGACCGGCCTTGCCGAGGTTTTCGTTCATGTGGTCGGGGTTGGAGACCGCGCCGACGGTGGCCATGCAGGTGTCGAGGACCATGCGCAGCTCGCCCGAGTTCAGGCGGATCTGGGCGTAGCCGGCGTCACGACCGACCAGCTGGGCGTAGGCGCCAGCCGAACGGGCGATCTGACCGCCCTTGGCGGGCTTCAGCTCGACGTTGTGGATGATCGTGCCGATCGGCAGCGTGCGCAGCGGCGAAGCGTTGCCCGGCTTCACGTCGACCTTGTCGGCGGTGACGACTTCGTCGCCGGCCTTGAGGCGTTGCGGGGCCAGGATGTAGCTCAGCTCGCCGTCCTGATACTTGATCAGGGCGATGAAGGCGGTGCGGTTCGGATCGTACTCGAGACGAACGACCGTGGCCACGCCTTGCTTGCGACGCTTGAAGTCCACCAGACGGTAGAGGCGCTTGGCGCCGCCGCCGCGGAAGCGGACGGCGATGCGGCCGTTGCCGCCACGACCGCCGGACTTCGAGAGGCCCTCAACGAGCTTCTTTTCCGGACGGCCCTTGTGGAGCTCGCTGCGGTCGATCAGCACCAGGCCGCGCTGGCCGGGGCTGGTCGGGTTAAAGTGCTTCAAGGCCATGTCTTAGAGCCCCGTCGTGATGTCGATCGACTGGCCTTCGGCCAGGGTCACGATCGCTTTCTTGACGTCGGAACGGCGTCCGACGATGCCGCGGAAGCGCTTGGTCTTGCCCTTGGTGACCAGGGTGTTGACCTTGGTGACCTTGACTTTGAACAGCTCTTCGACAGCGGCGGCGATTTCGTCCTTCGTCGCGTCGGCGGCCACCTTGAAGACAACCTTGTTCAGCTCGCTGAGCAGGGTCGACTTTTCGGTGATCACCGGCGACAGGATCGTGTCGTAGTGGCGAGCGGTGGCGGCCATTAGGCGGCTTCCTTCTCAGCGAAACGGGCCGAGATCGCTTCGACCGCGTCCTTGGTCAGGACGAGGGTCTGGCGACGCAGCACGTCGTAGACGTTCAGACCGGCGTTCGGCAGCACGTCCACGTTCGGAATGTTGCGGGCGGCGAGCTTGAAGTTCGCGTCCACTTCCGGACCGGCGATGACCAGGGCGTTCTTCAGGCCGATCTTGTCGAAGGTGGCGCGCAGGGCGGCCGTCTTCGCTTCGGTCAGAACCACGCTGTCCAGCACGACCAGCGAGCCGGCCTTGGCCTTCGACGACAGGGCGTGACGCAGAGCCAGAGCCCGGATCTTCTTGGGAAGATCGAAGGCGTGGCTGCGGACGACAGGGCCGTGGGCCTTGGCGCCGCCGACGAACTGAGCCGCACGGCGCGAACCGTGACGAGCGCCGCCGGTGCCCTTCTGCTTGTACATCTTCTTGCTCGTACGAGAGACCTCGTTACGAACCTGAATCTTGTGGTTGCCCGAGCGGCGCTTGGCCAGCTGCCAGGTCACGACGCGCTGCAGGATGTCGCCGCGGATGTCTTCGATGCCGAAGATGGCGTCGTCGAGATCCACGGAGCCGGCCTTGCCGCCGTCAAGTTTGATGACGTCGAGTTTCATTAGCCTTCGCCCTCTTCGGTCGTCGCCGCGGGGGCCTCTTCAGCGGGGGTTTCAGCAGCCGGAGCGGCTTCACCAGCCTTACGGAAGGCGCCCGGACGCGGCAGATCGGCCGGAGCGGCCTTCTTCACGGCGTCGCGGATCTTCACGTAGCTGCCTTCGTGGCCCGGGACGGCGCCCTTGACCAGGATCAGGCCGCGCTCGACGTCCACCTTCCAGACGGTGACGTTGAGGGTGGTGACGGTTTCTTGACCGAGGTGACCAGCCATCTTCTTGCCCGGGAACGTACGGCCCGGATCCTGGCGGTTACCGGTCGAACCGTGCGAACGGTGCGAGACCGAAACACCGTGGGTGGCGCGGAGACCACCGAAGTTCCAGCGCTTCATAGCGCCGGCGAAACCCTTACCGACGGTGACGCCCTGGATGTCGACCTTCTGGCCGGCGACGTAGTGGTCGGCGGTGAATTCCGCGCCCACTTCGATCAGAGCGGCTTCTTCGACGCGGAATTCGGCGACGATCCGCTTGGGCTCGACCGAGTTCTTGCCGAAGTGACCACGTTGGGCCTTCGAGGTGTTCTTGGGCTTGCGAGCACCGGCGCCGAGCTGCAGGGCGGTGTAACCGTCCTTCTCGACCGTGCGCTGAGCGATAACCTGGCAACCGTCGAGCGACAGGACGGTGACCGGCACGTGCTGGCCAACTTCGTCGAAGAAGCGGGTCATGCCGAGCTTCTTGGCGATCAGGCCGGTGCGGTTAGCGGGGAGAGTCATCAGTTCGGCCCTCCTTACAGCTTGATTTCGACGTCAACGCCGGCCGACAGGTCGAGCTTCATCAGCGCGTCCACGGTCTGCGGAGTCGGGTCAACGATGTCGAGAACGCGCTTGTGCGTACGGATCTCGAACTGCTCGCGCGACTTCTTGTCGACGTGCGGCGAGCGGTTGACGGTGAATTTTTCGATAAGCGTGGGCAGGGGGATGGGGCCCCGCACCGTCGCACCCGTGCGCTTGGCCGTGTTCACGATCTCGCGCGTGGAATGATCCAACACGCGGTGATCGAAGGCCTTGAGCCGGATGCGGATGTTCTGACGATCCATATCGCTCGGTTTCCTAGTGGGCTGCGCCCGCGTCTCGAACCATTTCAAAGACCAACCCGGACTCCTCTTTCGAGACGTCCGAACGCAGCGTCCGCAAAACAAATTGGCCCGCGCAGTCGCCTGCGAGGGCCGGTGATCCACAACCTCGCCGTCCTCCGAGGAGAACCCTCCTCTGGATGAGAAGGACGCTAGGGTACGGGTCGCTTGCGAACCGCGTTTGAGCCCTGAAGCTCACAGCCGGTCCAACAGAGGGGCGCTTTTACGTGCCTGAATCGGTTTCGTCAAGCGCCCCGGGCGGGGTTTCGGAAGGGTTTGATTAATACTTCCCTACCCCGCGCGAGCCCCCTTAATGGAGACGGCGAAAACAAGGCCTCGAAGAGCATTGTTCACCGCCCGCCGCTAGATGGACACAATCTTTATGCGCGACCCGCGCGTATAGGGACGGAATTCGTGCCTGCAAGTGTAGTATTTGCGCACCATCCAGCCTCGAACGGTCAGACGAAGCCTTGCAGCCGTCATCGAACCTTCATAGATCCGCCCCGCGCGCCGGACGGGAGGCCCTCCCCCAAAACGACCGCCCGCCGGCGAGCCCACATGAGTAAGGGGATTACCCACTATGAAGACCCAACTGTTCGCCGCCGCCGCCGTCCTGGCCGTGGCCGTTTCGGCTCCCGCCTTCGCCCAGAACATCGGTTCGGTCGGCGCCGCCGTGAACTACAACAACATCGACAGCGACGCGGCCAACGCCGACGGCACCTCGGTGAAGATCGACGGCTCGGTCGCCGTCCCGACCGGTTCGTGGACCGTCACCCTGAACGGCGACGTCTCGATCTCGGACAACGACATCGCTGACGAAACCGTCGCCTCGGGCGCCGCTCACCTGACCACCACGGTCGGCGACGGCTGGCGCGTCGGCGGCTTCACCGCCCTGTCGCGTCCGCAGAACGACACCCTGTGGGCCGTCGGCGGCGAAGCCCAGAAGTACCTGGGCAACGTCACCCTGACGGGCCTGGTCGCCTACGGCCAGTCGAACGACCTGGACGCCGACCTGTGGACCGTCCGCGGCACGGCCAACTACTTCGTCTCGGACGACTTCCGTCTGGACGCCGGCCTCGGCTACGCCAAGATCGACTCCTCGATCGACGCCGACGCCTGGGACGTGAACCTGGGCGGCGAATACAAGTTCGCCAACTCGGGCTGGTCGACCTTCGGCAAGTACACCCACACCGAATCCGAAGACCTGGCCGACCTGAAGTCGGACGCGGTCAAGGTTGGCGTGCGCTACACCTTCGGCGGCAGCCTGAAGGCCCGCAACGCCGCCGGCGCCGACCTGGCCCAAGCCAGCGACCTGTTCGGCTTCGGCGTCCGCTAAGCGGAAGCCCGGACCTTCCCGTTTCGGCGGGAAGGCTCCGACCGATTGTCCGGAGCCTGTGCCCACGGGCTTTGAGAGACCCGCCCTCCCCCTCCTCCCAAAGGCGGGTCTCGGCGGACAGCAAGACGCCCCGGAGCGAAAGCTCCGGGGCGTTCTTCTTTATATATGCCGACGCAGGCGTCAGGCCGGTCGGCTCACTGGCCGATATAGATGTTGCCCGAGCCCATGGACGACTTCTTGACCGGGCCGTTGACCTTGGCGACGCGAACGTCGCCCGAGCCGGCCACCGACAGCGACACCTTGTCGGCCTCGCCGCCAAAATTGACGTCGCCCGAGCCCATGATGCTGACGTCGAGATCTCGAGCCCGCCCCTGGGTGATCTTGACCCCGCCCGAGCCGGCGATGCTGACGTCGATGTCGCCGCCATGGATCGCCGCGGCCTTCACGTCGCCCGAACCGGCGATCGCCACTTCCAGCTCGCGCACTTCCTGCAGGCTGATGTCGCCGGACCCGGCCAGGCTGATCTCGACGCGGTCGGCGCTGCCGGCCTTGGTGTCGCCCGATCCCGCCAGGCTGATCTCGAGCTTGCCCTTGGTGTTGGCCACCGTCCAGTCGCCGCAGCCGGCGTTGGCCAGCTCGACGCTGTCGCTGCGGCCGATGCTGCCGTAGACCGCGCCGGAAGCGCCGACCGAGACGTTCTGCGGCACGCGCACGACCACCTGCGGGATGTCGGCCCACTTCACGACGCCGAGGTTGCGCACCTTCACCGAGGCGGCGTCTCCCGAGCCGTTGCAGCTCTGGATGCGCTTGAGGTGCAGGTTCCCGTCGATGATCGTCTGGCCGCCGACGACGCGAACCTCCAGCGGCAGCGACGAGTTGCGGGTCAGGAACTCGACCTTCACGTCGCTGCGGGCTTCGGGAATGACCACGACGCGGGCGACGGCGTCCTTGATCTTCACATTGGCTTCTGAGGCCGAAGCGGTTCCGGCCAGGGCCAGGACGGCCGCGCCGGCGGCCAGGCTGATAATCGCGCGCATCTGTTTGTCCCCTCGGATGGCGTTGCGTTGAGGGAACGCTAGTCGGCGAGACCCGCCAGGACGACTTAAATCGAGGTCATGACGCGGTTGTCACGTACCGGATCAAGCCGCCTTCTGGGCGTCGCCGATCTCGAAGGTGCGCTCGAAAGCCTTGATCCGGTCCTCGACCAGCCGCAGGCGCTTGAGGCCCAGCGAGGCCGCCCAGAGGCCGGCCCGGGCCGCCATCGGCGTCTTGTCCATGGCCGCCACCGGCAGGTTCCAGCGGCGCAGCACGCCGTTGGCGTAGTGCGCGCCGTTGGTCAGGCGCGAGCCCCAGGTCTGGTAGTCCACCGACAGCGAGACGTTGAACGTGCCGAGGTTCTCGATCCGGTGCGGCGCGTGCAGCGGCCAGGCGGCGGCCGTGCCGGGCTCGAGGTCGTAGACCATGGCCCCGGCGTCCATGTCGCGGCGGTAGGGCAGGTCCTCGGTCTGCTGCTTGAGCAGGATGTTCTCCATGCCCTGCTGGGGCATGTGGGCCTCGTCGGGCGGATAGATCCAGATCCGCTTGCGGCCACGCAGGTGGAACAGGATGACGCCCGGCGCGTCGGCGTGGAACGGCACCTTGGCGCCGGGGGCCGACATGATCAGCTGGCCGTTCAACTGGACGGGCGAGAAGCCCCTCGCCTGCCCACCGATCTCCGCGAAGGCCTGCTTCATCAGCGGGGTCAGGGCCGGATACCAGGCCTCGGCCCGGCGCAGTTGCACCCAGATGCGGCCTTCCTTGACGCCGGCCAGCACCTCGCGGCCCGGCAGGCGGCCGCGGGCGCCGGTGCGCATGGTCGCCTGGCCCTCGGCGTCGAAATCGAACAGGTTGATGTCGTAGAGCTCGGCCGGATAGGCGTCGAGCAGCCGCGCCAGGGCGTCGTCGTCGAACAGGCCGGTTTCGGCGAGGTTGTGGCGGAAGGTGACGGGGGCCTTGCGGAAGCTCTGGATCTGGTCGGACGACCAGGGCGCGACGAGACGGGTCATTGGCGTTCCTCCCTCACTTCTTATCCAGGGCGCGATCGCCGCGCCCTAGTCGGCCAGCAGGCCAAGGCTGACTCCAAGTCCGATGACGCCGATGCCGGCGCCCAGGCCCGCGCCCACCTTCGGGTGACGGCGGCCAAGGCCTGTGACGAAACTGGCGCCGCCCTTGACCTGGCCGATCAGGCCGGGCTCGCAGGCGGCGATGCGGTCGAGGCGGCGCGCCAGGCGCTTGCCGACCTCGTCGATGCGATCGACGCCGGGCGCGCCCTTCAGGTGCGTCATCAGCGACGGCCGGACGGCGATCGCGCCCTCCAGCACCGTCTCCATCGGATCGGCGAAGTCTTCCTTGTAGGCTTCCTCGCTGGGGCCGAAGTCCACGCGGACCACGCCGCGCTCGGCCGCGACGCGCAGGGTCTCCAGCGTCATCAGCGCGCCCGGCGAGTAGCGGGCGAAGGCCGGGTCGTAGATCGGGAACCACAGGTGATGGCGATCGCCGGCGGTCAGGCCCAGTTCGGCGGCGACGATCGTGCCGCCCGCCCGCAGCACCGCCAGCCGCAGGCCGAAGTCGGATGCGTCGTGCTCGGCCAGGCGCAGCAGCAGGTCCTGAGTCCAGCCGCAGGCGAAGATGTCGTGCTGATGGGTGCGGCGGATCTGTTCGCGCTTCTGGGCGACCAGCCAGGCCAGCAGGTCCGGCGCCGGGCGCTCGAAGGTGAAGACCGTCTCGCCGTGGTCGCGCTCCAGCGCACGGGCCCGCCGGCGCTTGTCCTTGAGGAAGGCGGCGCTGCGGCCGGCCTGATAGGCCTCGAAGCCGCCCGACAGGTCAGCGGCCATGGCGTGGCGCACCGACAGCTCGCCGGCCGGCTCGCGGGTGACCAGGCCGCTGACCCGCATGCGCTCGGCGCCCAGCAGGGCCAGCACCGTGGAAAGCTCGACATCGGGCTCGGCGACCAGGCCGTGGAAGTCGCTCATCGGCGCGCCCAGCGGCTGCAGCAGCGAGCCGCGCCGCTGGAACGGCAGGAAGCCGACGATGCGGCCGCCGCGCTCCAGTACCGCGATCCGCGCGCCCGGGGCGCAGTCGGCGGCCGTCTCTATATAGCGAAGGTCGAAATAGGGACCGCCCAGCAGCGGGTCGGCGGCCCGCAGGGCGTTCCAGCGCGCGCGCTCGGCCACGCCGAGATCGGCGGCCTCGATGACCCGCGCCTGCAGTGCTCTGTCCACCGCCCTGCTCCCTCGTCCTTGCGGACAACGCCGGACGGTGGAGACGGCCTGGTCAGCCGCCGTGCAGCGAAAGCCGCACCGGCGCCGACTTGTAGGCCGGCGTACCACTTCGCCGGTCGTGATCCTCCAGCGCTACCAGAGCATTGGTTTCCGGATAGTATGCGGCGACGCACCCGCGCGGAATTTTTCTAGCGACGGCCGTAAAAGCGCGAACGACTCGCGCTCCGGCTTCATCGAAGGCGGCGGCCAGATCGATGGCGTCGCCCTCGCGGATCCCGCGCTCGGCCAGGTCGTCGGGGTGGACGAAGACCACGTCCCTCCGGCCGAAGACGCCGCGATAGCGGTCGTTCTCGCCATAGATGGTGGTGTTGTACTGGTCGTGGCTGCGCAGGGTGGTCAGCAGCAGCACCGACGCGTCGCCCTTGCGGGGATCATCGAGTCCCGGATGGGTGAGGAAATTGGCCTTGCCCGAGGGGGTGTTCCACTTCCGCTCGGCGTGCGGCAGCGGCAGGCGGAAACCGCCGGGCTGGCGCACGCGGGTGTTGTAGTCGGTGAAGGCGGTCGGGAAGACCCGCTCGATCAGGTCGCGGATGCGATCGTAGTCGGCGACCAGGCCTTCCCAGTCGACCGGATCCTCGTCTCCCAGGGCCGCGCGGGCGATGCCGGCGACGATGGCCGGCTCGGACATCAGGTGCTCGGAGGCCGGTGGGTTGAGACCGCGCGAGGCGTGGACCATCGACATCGAGTCCTCGACCGTCACCGACTGGCGCACGCCGCCCTGCACGTCCATCTCGGTGCGGCCCAGGCATGGCAGCAGCAGCACCTCGGGTCCGACCAGCAGGTGCGTGCGGTTGGGCTTGGTGGCGATGTGGACGGCCATGTCGACCTTGCGCATGGCCGCGTGGCTGCGCAGCGGATCGGGCGCGGCGACGGCGAAGTTGCCGCCCAGGCCGACGAACACCTTGGTCTGCCCCGCCTCCATGGCCTCGATCGCCTCGACCACGGTGTGGCCGTGATCGCGCGGCGGGGTGAAGCCGAACACCTGGCCGAGGCTGTCGAGCAGGGCCGCCGACGGCTTCTCCCAGATGCCGACCGTGCGGTCGCCCTGGACGTTGGAATGGCCCCGCAGCGGGCAGATCCCCGCCCCGGGCCGACCCATGTTGCCGCGCAGCAGCAGCAGGTTGACCAGCTGCTGCACGGTGCTGGACGAGTTGCGGTGCTGGGTCAGGCCCATGCCGTAGCAGAGGATGACGGCGCTGGACCGCGCATAGATGGCGGCCGCCTCCTCGAGTTCGGCGCGGGACAGCCCGCCGACGGCGACGATCTCGTCCCAGGACGCGGCGTCGATCTGAGCGGCCAGCGCCTCGAAGCCCGCCGTGTGCTCGGCGATGAAGTCGTCGTCGAGGATCGCGGGCTCGCCGGCGTCGCGCGCGGCGCGGTCGAAGGCCAGCACGGCCTTCATCAGCCCCTGCAGCACGGCCGCGTCGCCGCCGACGTTCACCTGATAATAGCGCGAGGCGATGGGGGTCGAGGACAGGGTCGCCATCTCGACCGGATCCTGCGGCGAGGCGAACCGCTCCAGGGCCCGCTCGACCAGCGGGTTGAAGGCCATGATCGTCGCGCCGCGCCGCGAGGCTTCGCGCAGGGTGGCCATCATCCGGGGGTGGTTGGTGCCCGGGTTGTGGCCAAAGCACAGGATCAGGTCGGCGTGGTCGAAGTCCTCGAGGCTGACCGAGCCCTTGCCCATGCCCAGAGAGTCCGGCAGGCCGACGCTGGTCGGCTCGTGGCACATGTTGGAGCAGTCGGGGAAATTGTTGGTCCCGACCTTGCGGCCCAGGAGCTGGAACAGGAAGGCCGCCTCGTTGCTGGCCCGGCCCGAGGCGTAGAACTCGGCCTGGTGGGGATTGTCCATGGCCCGCAGCGCCGCGCCGGCGCGAGCGAAAGCCTCGCCCCATTCGATCGGCAGATAGCGGTCGCTGGCCGGGTCGTAGGCCATGGGATGGGTCAGGCGGCCCAGATCCTCGATGGCGTGGTCGCTCCAGGTCAAAAGCTCGCTGACCGTATGGGCGGCGAACACCTCGGGCGTGGCGCGCTTGCTGGTCGCCTCCCAGGCCACGGCCTTGGCCCCGTTCTCGCAGAACTCGAACGACGAGGTGTGCTTGGGATCGGGCCAGGCGCAGCCAGGGCAGTCGAAGCCCTCGGGCTGGTTGGCCCGCATCAGGGTCTTGCCGCCCTCGACCACGGTTTCCTGGTCGGCCAGGGCGCCGGCCACGGCCTTCAACGCGCCCCAGCCGCCGGCCGGGCCGCCATAGGGCTTCACGCCGGGAACCTTGGCGCCCCCGTTCTTGGCTGGGGGGTTATTGGCGTCGTCGGCCATCACGCTTGCTCCAGAACCGCCTCGACCAGGCGGTCGGGACGGGAAAACACCATGTGGCCGTCGGCGCGGGCCAGAGCCACCAGGGTCAGGCCGGACTCCTCGGCCCGGCTCACGGCCAGGTCGGTCGGCGCGGACACCGCCACGATCATGCCCGCCCCCATGCGCACGGCCTTCTCGACCATCTCGAACGAGCAACGACTGGTCACCAGCACGAAACCAGCCCCGGCGTCGCGGCCTTCGCGCGCCATGGCCCCGGCCAGCTTGTCCAGCGCGTTGTGACGGCCGACGTCCTCGCGCAGCAGCACGACCCGGCCTTTGGCGTCGCAGAAGGCCGCGGCATGTGTGGCGCGGGTGCTGCGGCCTAGGGCCTGGGCCTCTTCCAGATTCGCCAGCGCTTCCGTCACCGCCTCATGGGCGACGCGAACGCCCTCCCCCGCCGGCGGCAGCGGCCGGACGGCGTCGGCCAGGCGCTGAACGCCGCACAGGCCGCAGCTAGACCGGCCTTCCAGGTTGCGCGGACGGGCCTTGCGGCGCGCCGCGCCCTCGACCAGGCGGATATCCACCAGCACGCCCAGCGCGTCCGGCTTGACCTCGACGGACAGGATGTCCTGCGGCCGGGCGACGCCTTCGGTGATGGTGAAGCCCCGCGCCAGATCCTCGACCTCGGTGGGCGTGGCCATCAGCACGGTGTGGGGACGGCCGTCGAACGACAGGCCCACGGCCGTCTCGTCCGGCGTCCAGCGGTCGATGCGCGCGGCCCGCCCGGACGCGCGCCATTCGAGAGCGGGACGAAGGCGGGCGGAAGCATCGGACATGGGCGAAAGACTACCGTTTAGGCGCCGGCGCCGCCATGACGAAACGCGGACACGGGGTGTGGCCTTCCCGCCACGCGCGCCAACATTGCCGGAAAATATCACCAGACCGAGAGAACATCGGTTTATTTCAAAAATAGATACATAGATTGCCGTAAATGTTCCAAAACCATCCACCGTACGTCGGTATGCGACTGAACTGAACTTTGGTTTATTCGATATTGTAATTTGTATACATTTTACAGAACCTTCATCTCACAATTGAGAAACAAAAGGTCCCCATCCCTCCCCTTACGGCGGAATTTTATTTCGCCATCACGACCATTGCGGCG
This sequence comes from Caulobacter sp. D5, assembly GCF_003185805.1. Taxonomy (GTDB): domain Bacteria; phylum Pseudomonadota; class Alphaproteobacteria; order Caulobacterales; family Caulobacteraceae; genus Caulobacter. The sequence continues at coordinate 343 of NZ_QHJY01000054.1, read as the reverse complement.
ACGCTTTGGCGAATACTGGGGACTATGAATGGCTAGAAATACCTATCTTCTGAGCGCGTCCGCGCTCGTCATCGCCATGACGGCAGCGCCCGCGTTGGCGCAGGCCCAGACGAAAGACGAACCGGCCGCCGTCGAAGAAGTCGTTGTCACGGGCTCGCGCATCGCGCGCCGCGACTACGTGTCGAACAGCCCGATCATGACCATGGATCAGGCCGCGATCGAGAAGACCGGTTCGGTCACCGTCGACACCCTGCTCAACCAGATGCCGCAGTTCGTGCCGGCCGTGTCGTCGACCTCGAACAACCCGTCGAACGGCGGCCAGGCCAACATCGACCTGCGCGGC
>NZ_QHJY01000461.1 GCF_003185805.1 Caulobacter sp. D5 | reverse complement strand
AGGCGATGCCGGCCCGTCTCCAGGCGGCCCTGGCCGCGCGCGGCGTCAGCGTCCAGGTCCGCGCCGCCGGCCGCAACGGCGACACCAGCGCCGGCGGCCTCTCCCGTCTCGAAGGGGCTTTGGGGAACGACACCGCCCTCTGCGTCGTGGCCCTGGGCGGCAACGACCTGCTGCAAGGGCTGCGTCCCGAAGCCACCCGGGCCAACCTGCGCGCCATCCTCACCCGCCTGCGCGAGCGGCGCATCCCCGCCGTCCTGGCCGGGATCAACGCCCCGGCCCTGCTCGGCGCCGACTACGCCCGCCGCTTCAACGCCGTCTACACCGACCTGGCCCGCGACTTCGCCGTTCCCCTGCTGCCCAACCTCCTGGCCGGCATCGGCGGCTCGCGCCGCTACATGCAGAACGACGGCATCCACCCCAATGCCGAAGGGGCCAGGGTGATCGCGGCCAACCTGGCGCCGGTCGTGGCCCAGGCCCTGGCGCGGGGGACGGTGGTGGCGGCGCGCTGACCCCCTCAGTCGGCTTCGCCGACAGCTCCCCCAGAGGGGGAGCATCTTGGCGCTCAGATCCTCCCCCTCTGGGGGAGGTGGCCCGGAGGGCCGGAGGGGGTCGCCGTCAGGCGATCAAAGGAAAAACTCCACCGCCACCAGCACCACCCCGGCGATCCAGGCCGTCTCCACGACCATCAGCGCCACGGGCCGCCAGCCGGCGGTCATCACGTCCTTGAACGAGGTCTTCATGCCCAGGCCCGCGATCGCCGTGACCAGGCACCAGCGGCTGATCTCGGCCGCGCCGTCGACCGCGATCTTCGGCAGCCAGCCCAGGCTGTTCACCACCACCAGGGCCGCGAAGGCGACCAGGAACAGCGGCAGCTGCGGCCTGGCCCCCGTTCCGCCGCCCGGCAGCATCCGCGCCGCCAGGAAGGCGATGGTGAACACCACCGGCAGCAGCATCGAGACGCGAAGGAGCTTCACATAGGTCGCCACGTCGCCGGTGTGGGGCGAGATCATGTAGCCGGCCCCGACCACCTGGGCGACGTCATGGATCGTGCCGCCCAGAAAGACGCCAGCCTTGGTCTGGTCCAGATGCAGGGCCGCCGTCAGCAGCGGATAGGTGATCATGGCGATGGTCGACAGGGTGGTGACCACGACCACCGTCAGGATCGTGTCGCGCTCGCCGTCCTTGTCGCGCGGCAGGACGGACGCGATGGCCAGGGCCGCCGAGGCCCCGCAGATGCCGACCGCCCCGCCCGACAGCACCCCGAAGCCCTGCCGCAGCCCCATCCGCTTGGACAGGAACGCCCCCAGCAGGATCGTCGAGACCACCGCCACGATCACCGTGATGATCGGGGTGAGGCCGAGACTCAGGATCTGCCCCGCCGTGATCCGCGCCCCCAGCAGGGCGACGCCGAACCGCAGTATGGCCTTGGACGAGAACTCGATGCCCGGAACGCAGCGCCCCTCCTCGTGCAGGAAATGGAAGGTCATCCCCAGCAGCAGCGAGAACAGCATCACCGGCGCGCCGTAGTGCTGGGCCAGCCAGGTCGAGGCGAGAGCGATGGTCCCGGCCACCAGCACGCCGGGATAGAGCTTGATCAGCGCCGCCTGGCCGGGGAACCGCTCGCTGGCCTTGGCGGCGGGCGCGGGCTCGGGGCGCGACAGGCCCTCCATGCCTTCCAGCGATTGGAACAGCGCCCGCGCGGCGGCCGCGTCGGTGTCGAGATCGGAATTCATCGCCAGGCCCTTTGACGAGTCGCCATGCCGACGACGCCTTCGTCTGGGCTCTGATGGCCGGGATGGCAAGATCACCCTCCAGCCCTTCTCCCCTTGCGGGAGAAGGTGTCGCCGAAAGGCGACGGATGAGGGGTCTCTCAAAC
>NZ_QHJY01000460.1 GCF_003185805.1 Caulobacter sp. D5 | reverse complement strand
CTGTTAGGCGGCGGGGTGCTGTGGAACCTGTCGGTCGCCTCGGACCCGGGCCTGACCCCGCTCCGCATGTTCGGCTGGGGCGCCAGTGTGATCGGCGTGATCTGCTTCGCGGTCTCGGCCTATCTGCTGCTGCGCAAGCTGGGCGGGCCGGACATCGAGGACGACGGCGAGTAGGGTCGCGAGCGAACGCCGTTTCGAAAAGACCGGGTTGAACCCCGGATCAATCTGAAAAAGAGCATGAACTCCCGCTGGTCTCGTTGATCGGCGGGCGTTTGTGCTATGCGTTGCCGCATGACGCTGCAAACCGCACCCTCGATGGACTTCGCCCTGGGCGAGACGGCCGACGCGATTCGCGAGACCACGGCCCGCTTCGCCGCCGACAAGATCGCGCCCCTGGCGGCCCGGATCGACGAGACCAACGCCTTTCCCCGCGAGCTGTGGGTCCCGATGGGCGACCTTGGCCTGCACGGCATCACGGTCGAGGAAGAGTTCGGCGGCCTTGGTTTGGGCTATCTCGAGCACGTGGTGGCGATGGAGGAGATCTCCCGCGCCTCGGCCTCGGTGGGCCTGTCGTACGGCGCGCACTCGAACCTCTGCGTCAACCAGATCCGCCGCTGGGCGACGCCGGAGCAGAAGCAGCGCTATCTGCCGAAACTGATCAGCGGCGAGCATGTGGGCTCCCTGGCGATGAGCGAGGCGGGCGCCGGCTCCGACGTCGTCTCGATGAAGCTGCGCGCCGAACAGGTCGGCGACCGCTACGTGCTGAACGGGACCAAGTTCTGGATCACCAATGCGCCGCACGCCGATACGCTGGTGGTCTACGCCAAGACCGGCGATGGCAGCCGGGGGATCACCGCCTTCATCGTCGAGAAGGGCATGAAGGGCTTCAGCGTCTCCAAGAAGCTGGACAAGATGGGCATGCGCGGCAGCGACACCGCGGAACTCGTCTTCGAGGACTGCGAGATCCCCGAGGAGAACGTCATGGGCCCGGTGGGCGGCGGCGTCGGGGTGCTGATGAGCGGCCTCGACTACGAGCGCGCCGTGCTCAGCGCCGGCCCCCTGGGCATCATGCAGGCCTGCCTCGACTACGTTCTGCCGTACGTCCGCGAGCGCAAGCAGTTCGGCCAGGCGATCGGCTCGTTCCAGCTGATGCAGGGCAAGGTCGCCGACATGTACGTGGCCCTGAACTCGGCCCGGGCCTATGTCTACGCGGTCGCCCGGGCCTGCGACGCCGGCAAGACCACGCGGTTCGACGCGGCCGGCGCGATTCTGATGGCGTCCGAAAACGCCGTGAAGGTGTCGCTGGAGGCCATCCAGGCCCTGGGCGGGGCCGGCTACACCAAGGAATGGCCGGTCGAGCGCCTGCTGCGCGACGCCAAGCTCTACGACATCGGCGCGGGCACGAACGAGATCCGCCGGTTCCTGATCGGCCGGGAGCTGGTGGGGGCTTAATTTTACCCCTCTCTCAAAGAGAGAGGGA
>NZ_QHJY01000459.1 GCF_003185805.1 Caulobacter sp. D5 | reverse complement strand
GCCCTGGCCGCCATCGAGGCCGCCCTGGCGCTCGGCGCATCCGGCGGCGAGATGCAGCTGGAGCTGGGCGCGGCCCGCCGCGCCGCCGGCGACCACGACGGGGCCATCGCCGCCTATGTCCAGGCCGTGCGGCTGAAGCCCGACCTGTCGGTGGCCTACGCCAATCTCGGCGGGCTGCTGCACGAAGAGGGCCGCTCCGACGAAGCGACCCGCCCCCTGCTCGACGGCCTGAAGGTCGACCCGAACCTTTCCGAACTGCACGTCAATCTGGGCGGCGTGCGCCTGTCGCAGAGCCGCTTCACCGACGCCATGGCCTCGTTCCGCGCCGCCCTGGCCATCAAGCCGGACTCGCCCGAGGCCGTGTTCGGCGTCGCCGTGGCCAGCATGCACATGGGCCAGCTCGACGCCGCGATCGCCGGCTACGAGGCCGCCCTGGCCCTGAAGGAGCTGCCCGAGGCCCGCTGGATGCTGGGCCTGGCCCTGCTCAAGCGCGGCGACTACGCCCGCGGCTTCCGCGAGCACGAGAGCCGCCTGCTGATCCGCGCCAAGAAGAAGATCGCCCGCGACTTTTCCCAGCCGCGCTGGAGCGGCCAGCCCCTGGCCGGCAAGACCCTGCTGGTCCATTCCGAGCAGGGCCTGGGCGACAGCCTGCAATGCCTGCGCTTCGTGCCCCAGGTCGCCGCCCTCGGCGCGCGGGTGCTGTTGCAGGTGCAGGAGGCGCTGCTGCCGCTGCTGGCCGGGCTCGAGGGGCCGTTCGAAGCCTTCGGCCCGCACGACGCCCCGCCCGCCTTCGACTATCACTGCCCGATGTTCAGCCTGCCGGTCGGCCTGGCGACCACGCTGGAGACCCTGCCCGCCCCCGGCGGCTATCTGGCGGCCGATCCGGCCCTGGCGGCCACCTGGGCCGATCGCCTTTCCGGGATCCCCGGCCTCAAGGTCGGCGTCGTCTGGCAGGGCAATCCCCGCGCCGACGTCGAGCGCGGCCGCTCCTTCCCCTTGCGCGCCCTCGCCCCGCTGGCCGCCGTTCCCGGCGTGTCCCTGGTCAGCCTGCAGAAGGACCATGGTCTCGACCAGCTCGACGCCCTGCCCGCCGGCATGACCGTGCATGGCCTGGGCTTCGACTACGAGGTCGGCTCCTTCGCCGACACCGCCGCGATCCTGGCCAATCTCGACCTGCTGGTGACCTGCGACACCTCGGTGGGCCACCTCTCCGGCGCGCTTGGCCGGCCGACCTGGATCGCCGTCAACGCCGTCGGCGACTGGCGCTGGCTGACCGAGCGCAGCGACAGCCCCTGGTACGACAGCGTGCGCGTCTTCCGCCAGGCCGAGCGCGGCGACTGGGACGGCGTGGCCCAGGCCATGGCGGCGGCGCTGGGCGCGCTGTCGGAACCCTGAAACGCAGAAAGCCCCCGGCGACGGACCGGGGGCTTTTCTCGAGAGGTGTACGCTGAAACGACAAATGGCCCCCGAAAACGGAGGCCATTCGAAGAGTTTGGGTGCGGGGACAGGATTTGAACCTGTGACCTTCAGGTTATGAGCCTGACGAGCT
>NZ_QHJY01000458.1 GCF_003185805.1 Caulobacter sp. D5 | reverse complement strand
TGATCCTTCTCCCCCTGCGGGAGAAGGTGTCGGCGAAGCCGACGGATGAGGGGTCTCTCAAACATCCGACACCAAACCCAGCCTGACCGCCAGTCACGGCGGACAGGCCTATCGACCCCTCACCCGACCTCCTTCGGAGGCCACCCTCTCCCGCAGGGGGAGAGGGATTTAGGCCTCCGCCTTGCACCCATCCCCGCGAGCGAAGCGACACTGTGCCGTTTCGCGCCATACGGGAACGCAGATGGACGCGGCCGCGCCGGAACGGGACGAGCACGAGGGAGGGATCCTGCGCACGCTGGAGGCCTGGGCCTGCGGCTTCGTGCTGTTCATGCTGTCCAACGCCCTGATCGGCCCGCTGCTCGACCCCGAACAGGCCGGCGGCGAGGACATGCCGATCCTTCGCCTGATGTGGCTGCCGGTCTACGCCCTGATCCTGGGGCTGGTGATGTGGCGCGCCCCACGCCTGATGAAGTTCTGGCTGCCGGCGAGCGTGCTCAGCCTGCTGGTCTTCTGGGTGTTCGCCTCGTCGTCGTGGTCGTTCGACCCGGGCACCACCAACCGCCGGGCCCTGGCCGCGGCCTTCACCACCCTGTTCGGCTTCTATTTCGCCGCCAGCTTCGATGGCCGTCGCATGGCCGAGATTCTGGCGACCACCTTCCTGATCCTCGGCGCCGGCGGCCTGCTGGCGGCGATCGCCTATCCCAAGATGGGCGTGCAGCACGACATCAACGCTGGCGACTGGCGCGGCCTGTGGTTCGAGAAGAACCAGATGGGCGCGATGATGGTCTACGGCGCCCTGGCCTCGATGGCCGCCATCCTGGCCGGCACGCGACACCGCAAGCTCTTCATCGCCGCCATCGTGCTCTGCGCCTTCATGATCGTGATGAGCAAGTCCAAGACCTCGCTGATGGTGCTGATGATCGGCCTGGCGGGCTCTGGCCTGCTGGGCATGATGCGGCGCGGCCCGGCCACGGCGATCACCATGGTCTGGCTGGGCGTCACCGTGGTCGGCGGCCTGGCCCTGGTCATGTGGCTGGCCCCCGAACTCCTCTTCAAGGCCCTGGGCAAGGACCCCACCCTGACCGGCCGCACCGAGATCTGGGACGCCCTGCTGCGCCAGTCGGCCAAGGCCCCGATCACCGGCTACGGCTACGCCGTCTTCTGGCGCGACGAGTCGGTGCCGGCCATGTTCATCCGCAAGGAGACCGGCTGGAACGTGCCCACCGCCCACAACGGCTGGCTCGACGTGCTGGCCCAGCTGGGCTGGGTGGGCGTGGGCCTGTCGGCGCTGGTCCTGGGCCTGCCGCTGCTGGTCGCCCTGTTCCGCTTCGACAAGGTGCGCGACGGCTACTGGGCGACGCTGTTCCTGGTCATCTTCCTGATCACCACCTTCTCGGAAAGCTTCATCCTGGAGCGCAACGGCATCGCCTGGGCCCTGGCCTGCGCGGCAGCCACGCGCCTGCTGGGACCCGCCCTCGGCTTCGCCCGCAACGCCGAACCCAAGGCCGAGCGCGCCCCGCGCGAAGAGGCGCCGCTGGCCTGGCGCCTGGCCCCGCCCGAGCCGATCCCGGAAATTTGGAGCCCCGCCCCCGTCTTCGGGCGACGCACGGTCTCGCCTTTGGCGGCGCGTACGACTATTGGAGCGGCATGACCGACTACACGCCCCAGCAGATCGTCGCCCGCGGCGCCCGCGCCGACGCCGAAGCCGCCGCCGACGCCATCGACAACATGCCCGGCCTCGAAGGCGCGACCTACTCGATCCTGGAAGAGGACGAGGACAAGAACATCTGGCGCATCGACGCCTTCCCGACCACCGACGAGGAAGACGCCGGCCTGCTGGAGCTGCTGGGCGGCTTCCCGCTGAAGGTCGTGCGCGAGACCCTGGCCGACGCCGACTGGCTGGCCATGGCGCTGTCGGGCCTGCCGCCGGTGCGCGCCGGCCGCTTCTTCGTCTACGGCATGCACGACCGCGGCCGCTTGCCGGCCAGCACCGTCAACCTGCGCATCGAGGCCGGCGCGGCCTTCGGCACCGGCCACCACGGCACCACCGTCGGCTGCCTGCAGGCCTATGACCGCCTGATCAAGGCCAAGAAGTTCAACAAGGTGCTCGACGTCGGCGCCGGCACGGGCCTGCTGGCCATCGCCGCCGCCCGCACGGGCTCCAAGCTGGCCGTCGGCACCGACATCGACAAGCCGTCGGTGCGCATCGCCCGCGAAAACGCCGTGGTCAACAAGGCTAACGCCAAGTTCGTCCACGCCTCGGGCCTGGGCCACCGCCTGGTCGCCGACAACGCGCCCTACGATCTGGTCTTCGCCAACATCCTGGCCCGCCCGCTGATCAGCCTGGTGCAGGACATCAAGCGCGCCCTGGTCCCCGGCGGCACGGTCATCCTGTCGGGCCTGCTGCGCACCCAGGAACGGATGGTCAAGGCCGCCTACCTGTCGCGCGGCTTCCGCGTGAAGACCCGCATCCACCGCGACGCCTGGGCGACGCTGGTGCTCGAGCGGCCGTAAGAAAATACCTCCCTTCCCTCTCCCGATGGGGAGAGGGAGGCGGAACACCTCCGCTTGGCTCCACGTTTCCTCGAACAACAACGTTCCAGGACGAGAGCCATGACCTATACCGATCCTTCCCTTCCCCCGGTCCAGCGACAGCCCGCCCAGCAGCCCGAGCGCGTCGTGGAAGTTCGCCGCGAGTCGAGCCCGCTGGGCTGGCTGGTGGCCGGCGTGGTGGCCATCGTGGCGGTGATCGCCGTGGCCTTCATGCTGACCTCGCGGCCGATGGACGCCTCCACCGACCAGATCGCCCAGGCCCAGGAACAGGGCCGCGCCGCCGGCCTGATCGAAGGCGCGCAGGTCGGCCTCCAGACCGGCGCCCAGCAGGCCCAGGCCGCCGCCGAGAGCTCGGCCCGTGACGCCGCCGCGGCCGCCGACGCCGTCCGCCGCCAGACCGAGGCCCAGGCCCAGAACGCCGCCGACG
>NZ_QHJY01000457.1 GCF_003185805.1 Caulobacter sp. D5 | reverse complement strand
CTGGTGTCGCCGGCGGCCGCAGCCTGGGCGCTGGCGTCGGCGGCGGTGTCGGCGGCGCTCGAGGCCTGGGCCGCGGCGTCGGCGGCCTTCTGGCTCTCGACCGAGGCCTCGGCGGCCTTCTCGGTCTTGTTCTCGCAGGCGGTGACGCTCAGGGCGACGGCGGCCAGGCCGATGAGCAGGGTATGACGCATGTGAACTCTCCCAAACGAGCTTCGCCGGTCTGTCGCCGGCTTGGCTCAACCCGCAGGCGGCGGCGTTCGTTCCGCCGCCCTCTGCTCAGGCCTTCGGGCATGAAAAAGCCCGGCGGCGTCCTCTCGAACGCCGCCGGGCCGGTCTCTTCAGCGAAAGCGCGTCCTTAGAAGCGCTTCGTCACCTGCACCCCGTAGGTGCGCGGCTCATTGACGAAGGCGGTCAGGTTGTTGAAGTCGATCGCGCCGATGACATTGGCTTCGTCGGTCAGGTTGCGGACATAGACCGCCGCTTCCAGGCCCTGGGCCGGGTTGCGCCAGCCGGCGCGCGCGCCGCCTTCGAAGTTGGTGTCCTGCATGAACTCGACCGATTCATAGAGGAACAGGTTGAAGTCCTTCTGCATGACCCAATCGGTCGAGGCGAAGAGCTCGGTGCCGTTGTTCAGGCCATGCACGTAGTTCAGCGTGATGTTGGCCGTGTACTTCGGGGCCTGCGGGAACGGGTTGCCGTCGATGTTGGCGCGGCGGGTCGTGCCCACCGTGACGATCGGATCGGTGACCGTGCAGTTGGCGCCGCAGAAGGCGACCAGCAGGTCCTTGTCCTTGATCTCGGTGTGATTGTAGGCGAACCCGCCGGCCAGGCTGAAGCCCGCGCCCAGATAGACGTCGCCGTCCAGTTCCAGGCCGTAGCCCTCGCCCTTGTCGGCGTTGATCAGCTGGTTGAAGTTGCCTTCGCCGCCGATGGCCGTGAACTGCGGGTCGGTGACCTCGTAGTAGTAGACCGTGGCGTTCAGGCGCGCCTTGCCCTGCCACAGGCGCGACTTCAGGCCGGCCTCGTAGGACATCACCGTCTCGGAATTGGCCGCCGTGATCAGGTCGGACGAGGTGATCCGGCCCTGCAGCGACGGACCGCGATAGCCCTTGGCCACGCGGGCGAAGGCGTTCAGGTCGCTGTTGATCTCATAGAGGGCGCTGAGGTCCCAGCTGACCTGCTCGTCGCCGACCGAACGGCGCACGTTCGACAGCGGCAGGGCCGTGCTGGTGCTGCCGGCCGGGATGATCCGGTCGCCGTGGAAGTCGCGGCTGTCTTCGGTGTAGCGCAGGCCGCCGGTGATCTTCAGGGCGTCGGTGACCTTGTAGTTGGCCTGGCCGAACACCGACCAGGATTCCGAGCGCTGGATGATGTCGCCGATGACGATCGGGTTCAGGCCGCCGATGCCGTTGAAGGTGCCCGAGACGAGGTTGAAACGCTCGTCCCAGAAGAAGGCGCCGACCTGCCAGCCGAGGCGGCCGTCGCCGTTCGAGGCCAGGCGCACTTCGATGGTCTTCTGGTCCAGGTCGCTCGACAGGGTGCCGGTCTCGGAGTTGAACGGCGTCTTGTAGGGCGCGGTCGAGGCGGCCGAGGCCACGCCGCCGTCGATGTCGCCATCGCCGGCCGAGCGGCCCTGATAGGCGCTGACCACGCCGGTCAGGGTGACCGGGCCGAAGTCGTAGGCCGCCTGCAGGCTCTGCGAGGTGGTGTGCTGCTTCTGCGGGTTGTTGCGGCCGCCGTCGTAATAGACCGTGTCGCGGTCGAAATTGCCGTTCAGCTCGTTGGAGCCCTTGGTCAGCACGTTGGCGCGGTTCAGCGTGCCGGTGCCGGTGTAGTTGCGCGACTGCAGGGTCAGCAGGGTCGACAGGCGGTCGGTCGGCTTCCAGGCCACGTGCACGCGGGCGGCGGTGTCGTCGAAGCGGCCCAGGTCGTCGCCGTCGCCGGCGAACGAGGGGTTGTAGGCGTTGTTGACCCAGTCGTCGCGATGGTTCCACAGGCCGGCGATGCGCACCGACAGGGTGTCATTGACGGGGATGGTCACGCCGGTCTCGGCGCGCACCGCGCCCAGGTTGCCGTAGGCGATCGAGCCGAAGCCGCCGAACTCGCCGCCCGGCTTGACGGTGTCGATCTTGACCACGCCGGCCGGGGTGTTACGGCCGAACAGCGTGCCCTGCGGGCCGCGCAGCACTTCCAGCTGGTCGACGTCGAACAGCGGGAAGCCCTTCAGGTAGACGTTCTCGAGCACCACGTCGTCGAGCACCACCGAGACCGGCTGCGAGGCGTTGAAGTCGAAGTCCACGTTGCCGAGACCGCGGATGTAGAAGCGCGGGGCGTAGCGGCCGTTGGAGCTTTCGATCTGCAGGCTGGGCACGCGCGCCGAGAGCGACAGCACGTCGCCGCCGCCGGCCGACACGGCCGCCAGGGTCTTGCTGCTCATCGCGGTGACGGCGAACGGCACGTCGCGGATGTTTTCGCTGCGGCGCTGGGCGGTGACGACGATCTCCTCGGTCACCGTGGCGTCGGAGGCCGGCGCTTGAGATTGCGCCAGAGCCGGCGCGGAGATCAGCAAGGCCATGCCGCTAGCGGACAAAGCGAGCCAGTTTTGAAGATTCATACGTGCAACCCCTCATATTTTCGGGGCGCACCTACGCCATGACGTTACATCAACGCCACAAAAAACCGGTGTCATTGCTTGAACTTTTCAAGACAACTCGATCTTCGTGCAGCGAACACCGAACTTTGAAACAGCTTTACTGCGAGAACGCCGAACACTGAACGGGAATATATGACCCGCACCTGACGTCGAAACGCAACCTCCCGACGCCAGCGCCCGGCATGTAAGAAAACAATTACCCGTATGAAATTCCGCACACGAACCATCCTCGGCGCATGCCGACGACGCGGCGGCCACGCTCAGCCCTCGATCCAGATGTTCCTGGCTCCCACCAGCGTGACGCTCTGCATCACCCCCGGCCGGCTGCGCGTGTAGGCGCAGACTCGGAAGTCGGCGAACACGCGGGGCCGGAACAGGTCCTGCTCGTAGGGCCGCAGACGCTTCTCCAGCGACGCCGGCAACTTGTGGATGTCGTCGAAGTTGTCGCCCTCCTCGTCTACGCCCCCGGAATAGCCTGCGCGAACTTGAACACCCGGTCGGGATCGACCGCCGCCTTGATCGCCTTCAGCCTGGGCAGGTTGTCGCCGTAATAGGAGGTGGCGAAGTAGTCGGGCTTGGACGGGTCCCTCGACAGGCCCGGGTCGGCGAAGTTCTGGTAGGCGCCGCCGCCAGCGCGCGGGCGCATGGTCTTGTAGAAGGCGTCCAACCAGTCGTGGTTGGCCTTCATCCGGGCCTCGTTGTGCGAGTCGGCCTCGCCCCAGTAGAGGCCGTTGACCATCAGCCAGCGGCTGTCGCGGTGGACGAAGGCGGTGTCGGCCTTGCCCACGACGTTGATCTGGCCGCCGGTCTGGAAGAAACGCAGGTCGCAATAGCCGTAGGTCCCCGGCCATTTGCGCAGGTGTTCGAGGCCCGCGGCCAGGTCGTCGGCGCCGAACCTGCGGTTGGTCACAAAGGCCGAGCGCTCCTGGTAGAAGGTCGCGAAGCCGTCCTCGTGCAGGAAGTCCTGAGCCGGCCAGTAGAGCAGTTCCTCCACCCCCGCCCCGCCGGTCGGCTTGGCAAGGTCGAACACCGGCTGCAGCAGCTTCATCAGCGCATCACGCGGCCCGACGAACTGGCCCAGCAGGCTGATCGGCACGTCGTAGCCGGCCTTGACCTGCACCGGCGTCACCGCCCCGAACGACACCCGCGAGCCCAGGGCGTTGGGCGCGTCGTCCAGCACCGCCATCAGCTTGGCGCCCAGCTCGGCCACCGAGACCTTGGGATGCGGCGCGTCGGGCGTGCGGCTCCAGCTGAGGTCGAAGACGGTGACGACCTTGCCCTTCACGTCGAAGGTCTGCAGCGAGAACGAGGTGCTGACCCCGAAATTACCGCCGCCGCCGCCCTGGCTGGCCCAGAAGAGGTCGCGGTCCTTCGGGTCGGCGGCCTTGGGCGAAAGGCGGCGCAGCGAGCCGTCGGCCAGCACGATCTCGCTCTCGACCAGCTGGTCGCAGCCCAGGCCGTGGGCGCGCATGTTGAAGCCGATGCCGCCGCCCAGCAGGAAACCGGCCGCGCCCACCGACGGACAGCGGCCGTGGGTCACGGCGCGGTCCTGGCTGCGCAGCAGGCGGTAGAGGTCGCGGTTGCGCGCGCCGGCGCCGGCCCGGGCCACGCCCGTGGCCGCGTCGTAGCTGGCCTGGCTGAGGCCGCCGGTGTCGAGCATCAGGCCGGTGGTGGTCGAATAGCCGGCGTAGGAATGGCCGCCGCCGCGCACGATCAGCGGCACGTCGTTCTGGCGCGCCCAGCCGATGGCGAAGGCGACATCCGCGGCCGAGCCGCAGCGGGCCACGCCCTGCGGCAGGTTTCCGGCGAACTCCAGATTGTTGGGCAGGGCGATGGCCTGGTAGTCGGCGTCCCAGGCGCGCAGCACCCCTCCGCTCAGGTTTCGCGCCAGGCGGTCCCACTCGCCTTCGGCCGGGCCGGCCGGCGGCGTCGGATTGGGCGCGTGCAGCGGCGAGCGGGCCAGGGCGCTCCTCGGCGCCAGCGCCGCCCCCATGGCCAGCAGGCCGCCCGCGGCCAGGAAATCGCGCCGGCTGGCGAAATAGCGTTTCGTCTGCATCGTCTCCCCCAATTTTTCCTTGAAACTCGGCGGCCGCGATCAGCGGCAGTCGGCCGCCACCTTGGCCCGGGCCGTACCGCCGTCGCCCTTGGCGAACAGCGCCTGCTCCTCGGCCGGCAGGGTCGGCAGGGCCGCCTCGAAGCCGTTCTCGCGGCCGCGCGCGTAGTCCTCCAGCACCGTCATGGCCGCCGGCGACAGCTGGGCCTGCAGAACATTGGCCGCGCAGGCGCAGCCGATCCGGTCATATTTCAGGCCCAGGCCCGTCAGCTTGCCGTCGACGCAGGCCCGCGTCACCACGGCCCGCTGGGCGGCCGGGGCGTCGGCCTCGACCCGGTCGCAACTCGACGCCGCCAGGCCCGACGCCAACATCGCCGCGATAATCAGAAACTTGCGCATGCTCTTCCCTTGCGGCGGCAAGCTTGGCGCTACACCCTTCGGTTTTATGTGAAAATTATAACGCCGAGGCGCTTTCCGCCGGATCGCCGCGCCCGACGCGTGACAGCAGCCAAGACAGGATTGCCACCGGTGTCTCGGCGCCGCATCTAGGCGTCCGGGCGGACGTCAGATCCGCCGAACCAGCATTATCGAGGCGCCCCCTGTGACCACCGACACCGCCAGCTCGTCCCTGCGCCTGAGCGCCGTCAGCTATCCGGCCGCCCTGCCCGGCACGGCCCTGCCCGGCTACGACCGCGACAAGGTTGAGATCGGCGTCGTCCACTTCGGTCCCGGCGCCTTCCATCGCGCCCACCAGGCCTTCTATTTCGACCGGCTGCTGGAGAGCGACCCGCGCTGGGGGATCTGCGCCGTCTCGCTGAAGAGCCCCGGCGTGCGCGACGCTCTCGGTCCGCAGGACGGCCTCTACACCCTGGCCCAGCTGGACCGCGAGACCAGCTTCCGCGTCATCGGCTCGATCCTCGAGGTGCTGGTCGCGCCGGAAGACCCCGAGGCGGTGTTCGCCCGCCTGGCCGCGCCGCAGACCCGCCTCGTCACCCTGACCGTCACCGAGAAGGGCTATTGCCTGACCGGCGAGGGCAAGCTCGACACGGGCCATCCCGACATCGTCCATGACCTGGCCGCGCCGCGCGGCCCGGTCAGCGCCGTGGGCTACATCGTCGAGGGCCTGCGCCGCCGCTTCGCCGCCGGCCTGCCGCCCTACGCCGTGGTCGCCTGCGACAACCTCGCCGACAACGGCTGGCGGCTGAAGGCGGCCACGATCGCCTTCGCCGAGGCGGTGGATCCGGCCCTGGCCGCGTGGATCGAGCAGAACGCCGCCTTCCCCCGCACCATGGTCGACAGCATCACCCCGGCCACCGACGACGCCCTGCGCGCCCGCGTCCAGGCCGCCACGGGCCTCTTCGACGCCTGGCCGATCCAGCGCGAGGCCTTCACCCAGTGGGTGGTCGAGGACGTGCTGGGAGACGGCGCCCCGGACCTCGCCTCCGTCGGCGTCACCCTGACCGACGACGTGCGCGGCTTCGAGCGGGCCAAGCTGCGGCTGCTGAACGGCGTGCACTCCACCCTGGCCTATGCCGGCCTGCTGAAGGGCCACGAGACGGTGTTCGAGGCGGTCGGCGACCCGGCCCTGGAGACCCTGGCCCGCGACTTGATGGTCCAGGACATCATCCCCACCCTGACCGCCCCGCGCGGCCTGGACCTGGTCGCCTACGCCGAGGCCATCCTCGACCGCTTCCGCAATCCCGAGATCCGTCACTTCCTGAGCCAGATCGCCTGGGACGGCTCGCAGAAGCTGCCGTTCCGCATCCTGGGCACGGTGAAGGACGCGCTGGAAGCCGGCGGCCCGGTCGATCGCCTGGCCGTGCCGATCGCCGCCTGGTTCCATTTCCTGAAGAAGCGCGCGGCCGAGGGCGTCGCCGTCACCGACCCGCTGGCCGACCGCCTGCTGGCCGTGGTCCAGGCCCTGCCGGGCGAGGTGAAGGGCGATGTGGCCGCGTTCCTGGCGCTGGAGACGGTTTTCCCGGCCGAACTGGCGGCGAACGCGACGTTCGTGGCGGCGGTGGAGACGGCGTACGAGGAACTCGGCTAGTTAAATCCGTAGTCCCCCCGCGAAAGCGGGGGTTTTGCGGATCCATGACTCCTCCGCATACGGAGCCCGCTCGACAAACTCACTCGATGGCGCAGCTCAGCACGGCGCCGTCGGCCGAATCCCGCTCGACGGCGATCGTCACCTTCACCCCCGGGGGGCCGCTGGTGTCGACGCGCCGTCCCTGGCCGCCGAGCTTGAAGCCCGCCGCATTGGCCTCGCGCAGCACGTCCTCGAACGGCGCGTCGAAACCGACCCACAGGCGATTGCCGTAGCCCATCCAGCCGCCGACCGCGATCTGGCGCACCTTCAGGCCGCGCCAGGTTCCCGTCAGCGGGACAGTGGCGCGGTAGGTGTCGCCGTTCATCTCCACGTCCGGCTCGCCGACCTGCGATCGGTAGGCTTCCGGAACCTGCGGGGCGGCCGGCAGCACGGTCAGCTCCAAAGGCGATCCCTCGAACTTCACGACGCTGGTGGTCAGGCGCAGCAGGTCGGGCGCGGGCTGGCAGCGCGCGGCGTCCTTGAAGGCCAGCAGGCCGTCGAGCGGCGGCGGGGGCGGCGCCGTCTTCTGTTCGGCGCAGCCGGCCAGCGCCATCAGGGCGGCCACCGTCAGCCCCGCGCCAAGTCCGATCTTCCGCATCACGCCCCCAACTCGCCTCAAGGTTCAGCTTGGCCGATCCGGACACGCAGGCGCAAGACCCGAAGCGTCAGGCCCGCACGCCCTTGCCCAGCACCACCGGCGCGACGGTGCCGGCCAGGATCTTCAGGTCGAACAGGAACGAGGCGCGAGCCAGATACTCGGCGTCCAGCGCCACCTTGTCGGGGATGGCCAGCTCGTCGCGGCCGTTGATCTGGGCCCAGCCGGTGACCCCGGGGCGCAGGACGTCGACGCCGGCGACTGTGCGGGCGGCGACCAGGTCGTCCTGGTTGAAGAGCGCCGGGCGCGGGCCGACCAGGCTCATGTGACCCACCAGCACGCTCCACAGCTGCGGCAGCTCGTCGAGGCTGGTCTTGCGCAGCAGCGGCCCAACGGGCGTCAGCCAGCGGGCGGGATTTTCCAGCAGGTGGGTGGCGACCTCGGGGGCGTCGATCCGCATGGTGCGGAACTTGGGCATGGGAAACAGGCGATTGCCCCGCCCCACCCGCTGCGACCAGTAGAGCGCCGGCCCCGGCGAGGTGGCGCGCACCAGCGCCGCCACCGCCAGCAGCGGCAGGGCCAGCACCAGCAGGCCCGCGGCCGAGGCGGCGAGGTCGAAGGCGCGCTTCAGCACCGGATCAGGCCAGGTCGCTGGCCGCCGCGTCCAGCAGCAGATAGGCGCGGCCGGCTTCCGAGGCCAGCAGGGCGGCCACGAGGAAGCCCTCGCGATCCTGCTGGGCGGCCTCGTTGATCATGCCGGCGTAGCGGCGCACGAAGCGCTCGGCGTTGGACTTCAGCGGCGCGTCCGAGAACAGGCGGCGGACCAGGCGGCGGATGGCGGCCGGGGCCAGCTTCTTGACCACCTCGCGGGCACCGTCCTCGTCGTGGGTCTGGATGGCGGCGGCGATCTCGTCGATGCGGCCGCGCGGCAGCAGGGCCGAGGGATCGATGCCCATGGCCAGGATCTCGCCGGCCAGCTTCTCGCCCAGGGCCGCGTCGCCCGGCGAGCTGTTCTGGGCGTCGCCCAGCACGGTCTTCCAGCTCCAGCCCTCGTCCTGCGCGGGCTCGGCCGGCGCCGGGGCCGGGCCGCGACCGCCGGCGGCGTCGAACATGGTGCGGAACTCGTCGTCGGTGGCCGTGGGCGTGAGTTTCAGGCGCTGGCGCG
>NZ_QHJY01000053.1 GCF_003185805.1 Caulobacter sp. D5 | reverse complement strand
ACCTCTCCCAGAGGGAGAGGGAGGGGCCCGCCGCGAAGCGGTGGGAGGGTGAGGGGTTACGAGGTCGGACGATGTGCCGGCGCTCCGTCAGGCGCCGTAACCCCTCACTCCGGCCCTCTCCCTATGGGAGAGGGGGCGCCCGAAGCGCTGGGGCCGCTCACCGGCTGACGATGATCCCATCGAACTCCGGCAGGGCCAGGGTCAGCTTCTCGCGGGTGAAGGCGCTGGCGGTCAGCGGGCCGTGCACCGTTCCCGGCCCGTCCTTGGCCGCTTCCACGTAGTAGAAGCGCGGCGTCTCGTCGGGCAGGTCGCGACGGGCGATGACGATATAGCGGTCATTGCCGCCGTACTGGTCGATCCGCGGCCCCAGCACCGTTTCGCAGGTCAGGGCGTCTCGCTCCCAGCAGAGGCTCAGGTGCTCGCCCTTGGCGTCGGACGCCAGGCGATAGCGGCCGGCGACCGTCTCGTAGGTCCCGTCGAACAGCCGCCAGCCGGAATTGGCCGCGCCGCGCACGTAGCGAACCTCGACGGTGCTCCAGGTACGTCCCCGGAGCGCCGTCTGGCGGCACAGCGCCACGTCGGTTACGGAGGTCAGCCGACAGGGAGCCGGCCGCCACGCCTTGGGCAGCAGCGGCAGCGGCGCGCTCAGGCCCGCGGCCTCGGCCTTTGCGGCGTCTTCCTGTCTGGCTGTCTCGGCCGCCTGTTTCTGTTGGGCCTCGGAGAGAACGAAGTCGGCCGATGGAGCGGCGAGCGCCGCCCGGCCGCCCATGAGCGCGGCCGTGGCGATCGCCAGGGAAAGCGCCAGCCTCATTCCCGCGTCAGGTCCTGCCGCTGGAAGAGCGCCAGCGCCGCCGCCGACAGGCCGACCGCCCAGGCCAGCAGGAAGGCCAGGGCCTTGGCCCAGGGCAGGGGCTCGTCGACGACGCTGCGGTCCTGCAGCAGCGCCGTCTTCAGCAGGTCGCCCGAGAAGGCCGGCAGCAGCAGGGCCTTCAGGCTCGGCTCGTGCATCCAGGTAGCGACCATCGACTGGGCGGCGGCGAACACCAGGCCCACGATCAGCGCGCCCATGGTCGAGCGCGTGGCCACGCCCACCAGGGCGGCCAGGGCGACCAGCACCACCAGCTGCAGCCAGCTGATCGCGAAGGTTCCGGCCAGATCGGTCAGCGCCTCGCCGCGATAGGCCACGAAGGCCCCGCCGCTGGTCGCCGCGCTGAACAGGCCGCCCAGGGCCGCCGCCAGGGCGTAGAGCACCAGGCTCACCGCCACCGCGATCGCCGCCGTCGCCAGCTTGGCCAGCAGCAGGTTGACCCGGCCGTTGCGCGGGGTCAGCAGGCGCCAGGTTTCCCAGCGATAGTCGCCGGCCAGCACGGCCGCCGACAGGATCAGCACGAACAGCCCCATGACCGGCGAGGCGCCGCCCGCCAGAGCCTTGACCATCCGCCCCACCAGGTCGACCGGGATGGGCGGCGCGCCCTTCATCAGCCGGCGGGCGAAAAGCTCGCCGCCGATGGTCAGCACCAGGCCGGCGATGGGGGCGAACAGCACGCCCCAGAACACCGTGCCGCGGTCCTTCAGAAGCCGGAAGCGCTCGGCGGCGAGGGCGTCAACGAGCATCGGCCGGCTCCTTGGCTTGCAGGATGTCGAGATAGGCGCTCTCCAGGTCGGCCTCGCGCCAGCGGGCCTCGTGGATGTCGACGCCGGCGTTGACGAGGGCGCGGATCAGGGCTGGGGCCTCGTTGCGCTCGATCTGGGCCAGCACGGCGTCGGGTCCGTCGGCGCGGCCCTGGTCGCCCAGCAGCTCCAGCACCTGGGCCACGGGGCTGGCGACCAGGCGCAGGGCGGGCTTGCGGCCGGCCAGGGTCTCGACCGGTCCTTCGGCGACCAGTTTGCCCTTCGACAGGATCGCCACCCGGTCGCAGACGCGGCGCACCTCGTCCAGCTGGTGGCTGGCCAGGATGATGGTCGCGCCTTCCTCGGCCGCCAGGCGGCGGATCAGCTCGCGGATCTCCTGGATGCCGGCCGGGTCCATGCCGCTGGTCGGCTCGTCGAGAATGGCCAGCGAGGGGCGGGTGAAGAACACCGCCGCCAGGCCCAGCCGCTGCTTCATGCCCACCGAGAAGGTCGAGGTCTTGCGGTCGGCGGCGTCGCTCAGCCCCACGCGCTCCAGCCAGCCGCCGATGTCGGCGTCTTGGGCCCCGCTCTGCAGGGCCAGCATCTTCAGGGCGTCGCGGGCGGTCAGGTAGGGCGGATAGCGCGGCGTCTCGATCATCGCGCCCACCTGGCGCAGCGACGAGACGTGGCCGGCCGGCGCGCCCGACAGCCGGGCGACGCCCGAGGTCGGCCGCACCAGGCCCATGGCGATGCGGAACAGGGTGCTCTTGCCCGCGCCGTTGGGACCCAGCACGCCGAACACGCCGCCGGCGGGAATCTTCAGGGTCAGGTCGTCCAGCGCCCGCACGGCGCCGTAGGTCTTGGTCAGCCCCTCGGCCTCCAGCGCGAAACTCATGCGGCGCGGTCCCGGCTCGGCGGCATCGGCGACTCTCCCTTATGAACTTGGCGCGACTATGGGCGCGGAAACGCCGGTCGGCCAAGTTGTTTGGCGCCAGCAATACGAATTGTCGCCAAGCTGTTCTATAGGGGCGGAAGTCTTCGCTTCAGGGCCTGGCCATGACCGTGCTTTCCCGTTTCGCCGCACTTCTGGCGATCATCGTTCTCTCCGGCTGCGCCACCGCGCCCCGCCAGGCGGCCCAGGCGCCGCCGCCCAAGCCCGCCCTGACCATCCTGGTCTCGATCGACGGCTTCCGGGCCGACTATCTCGATCGCGGCGACACCCCGGCCATGAAGGCCCTGGCCGACGACGGCGTGCGGGCGGCCATGCGGCCCTCGTTTCCGTCGCTGACCTTCCCCAACCACTACGCCCTGGTCACCGGCATGCGCCCCGACCACAACGGCATCGTCAGCAACACCATGGAGGACCCGGAGATCCCGGGCGTCACCTTCACCCTCTCCAACCACGACGCCGTCACCGACACCCGCTGGTGGAGCATGGCCACGCCGATCTGGTCCACGGCCGAGAAGCAGGGCGTGCGCGCCGGCACCATGTTCTGGCCGGGCTCGGAAGCCGAGATCGCCGGGGTGCGGCCCACCAAGTGGGCGGTGTTCGACCAGAAGAAGCTGTCCAACGACCGCGTCGACACCCTGTTGTCGTGGCTGGACGAGACCAAGGACGCGCCGCTGGGCCTGGCCACCCTCTATTTCGACATCGTCGACAGCGCCGGCCACAAGTACGGCCCGGACTCGGCCGAGGTCCGCAAGGCCTCTGCCGACGTCGATGTCGCCATCGCCCGCCTGGTCGAGGGGCTGAAGGCCCGCGGCCTCTACGACCGCACCAACCTGATCATCGTCGCCGACCACGGCATGGCCCCGCTGCCGGCCAGCCAGCGCGTGGTGCTGGACGACAGCGTCGACCTCGCCAAGCTGCGCTACGTCGGCCTCGGCGCCATCGCCAGCATCTATCCCAAGGCCGGCGAGGAGGCCGCGGTGACCGCCGCCCTGGTCAGGCCGCACCCGCACATGAGCTGCTGGGAGAAGGCCAAGATCCCGGCCCGCCTGCACTACGGAACCAACCGCCGCATCGGCCCGGTCGTCTGCTCGGCCCAGACCGGCTGGTACATCACCACCGCCGCCTCGCAGAAGAAGCGCGAAGGCGAGGGCGGCGAGATGCGCGACGGCGGGGCCCACGGCTACGACAACGCCGACCCGCTGATGCAGGCGGTGTTCATCGCCCGCGGCCCGTCGTTCAAGTCGGGCAAGACCCTGCCGGTGTTCGACAATGTCGACGTCTATCCGCTGCTGGCCAGGGTGATCGGCGTGAAGCCGGAAAAGGTCGACGGCGAGCTGGCTCCGGTGAAGGCCGCGCTGCGCTGATCGAAAGGCAAGGGCGGGTCGGAAGGCTCGCCCTTTTCTCTTGCTCAGATAATTGCGTTATGCGTTAAATATTGCGTCCCAACGCAATAGGAGGCGCGCATGCCCCGCCTGACCTCGGCCCTCTGCTACAAGGACCCCAAGGCCGCCCTGAAATGGCTGGAAGCCGCGTTCGGCTTCGAGCTCGTTCTGCTGATCGAGGACGGCGAGGGCAATCTCGCCCACTCGCAGATGACGCTCGGCGACAGCCACGTGATGGTCGGCAACGAGTGGAGCGCCGACCACGCCAGCCCCGCCTCGCTCGGCGGCAAGAACACCCAGACGGTGCACATCCATATCGACGAGGACGTCGACGCCCACTGCCAGCGCGCCCGCGCCGCCGGGGCCGAGATCCTCGCAGAGCCGGAGACCCAGTTCTACGGCGACCGCACCTATCGCTGCCGCGACCCGGAAGGCCACATCTGGACCATCGGCCAGACCGTCCAGGCCGTCACCCGCGAGGAGGCCGAGGCCGCCACCGGCCTGAAGATCCAGGGCTGGGCGTGACGCCAGACGACTTCCGTCGATTGGCCCTGGCGCTGCCGGGCGTGGTCGAGGGCGAACACATGGGCACGACCGACTTCCGCGTCGGCCGGATCTTCGCCACCCTCGGCTATCCCGACGCCCGCCACGGCATGGTGCAGCTGACGCCCGACCTGCAGGCGATGCTGGTCGCCGCCGAGCCCGCCGCCTTCGTTCCGGTGAAGGGCGGCTGGGGTCTGAAGGGGGCGACCAATGTCGTGCTCGACGCGATCGACGAACCGACCCTGAAAAGCGCCCTGGAGCAGGCCTGGCGGCTGAGGGCTGGCAAGGGGCTGGTCGCCGAGCTGGACGCTGGCCGATGAGCATCGACCGCACCCTGGCGGCCCTGGCCGACCCGCACCGCCGCCGCACGGTCGAGCTGCTGGCCGACGGTCCGCGCCGGGCCGGCGAGCTCGCCGACGCCCTGGGCCTGTCGCCCCCGGCCATGAGCCGTCATCTGCGCACGCTGCGGCAGGCGCAGTTGGTCGAGGAGAGCCATCCGCCGTTCGACGCCCGGGTGAGGGTCTACGCCCTGAAGCCCGGGCCGATGGCCGAACTCAAGGCCTGGGCCGCCGCCGCCGAGGCGCTGTGGAGCGACCAGCTCCTGGCTCTGAAGGCCCATCTGGAGGCGGAAGGGTGAGCGCCCGCATCCTCGTGGCCCTGCGCATCAAGGCCGCGCCGGCCCGGGTGTTCGCCGCCTTCGTCGGCGAGATCGGCGCCTGGTGGCGGCCCAACCCGCTGTTCTCGTTCACCCCGCGCTCGCCCGGCGTGCTGGCCTTCGACGGCGAAGGGGAGGGCGCGCGTCTGGTCGAGCGCCTGGCCTCCGGCAAGGCCTTCGAGGTCGGCCAGGTGCGCGTCTGGACGCCGGGCGAGCGGCTGGTGTTCGGTTGGCGCCAGGCGGCCTTCGCCCCCGGCATGGACACCGAGGTCGAGGTCCGCTTCGAGCCCGTCGGCGAAGAGACCCGCGTCACCGTCGAGCACCGCGGCTGGGAGACCGTGCCCGCCGGGCACGTGGCCCGCCACGGCTTCCCCGATCAGCTGTTCCTGCTGCGCCACGGCCAGTGGTGGACGGGGCTGCTGGAGGGGTTGAGCGCGCACTTGCTTCCGTAAAGCCTCTCTCATTCATCCGTAAAATCCCCGCTTTCGCGGGGATTTTACGGAGAGAAGACCGGGGTCTCTCCCCTTGCCGACTATCCGCCACGCGGTCAAAAATCCCGCCCCTCGGGAGGTCCCATGTCCGAACCCATCGCCCATCCGGCCCGCAAGGCGGCCCTGGGCTTCATCTTCGTCACCGCCCTGATGGACGTGCTGTCGCTGGGCCTGATGATCCCCGTCCTGCCCAGCCTGGTGAAATCCATGGCCGGCGGTCGCACAGATGACGCCGCCCAGTGGACCGCCGCCTTCGGCATGGTCTGGGGCGTGATGCAGTTCGTCTGCTCGCCGGTCCTGGGCATGCTGTCCGACCGCTTCGGCCGCCGGCCGGTGATCCTGATCTCGATCTTCGGCCTGGGCGTCGACTACATCTTCATGGCCCTGGCCCCGACCCTGTGGTGGCTGTTCCTCGGCCGGATCATCCACGGCGCCACGGCGGCCAGCTTCTCGGCGGCCGGGGCCTATATCGCCGACGTCACGCCGGAGAAGGGACGCGCCAAGGCCTTCGGCCTGATCGGCGCGGCCTGGAGCGCGGGCTTCATCGTCGGTCCGGCCCTGGGCGGGGTGCTGGGCAAGATCGACCTGCACCTGCCGTTCTGGGTGGCGGCCGGCATGGCGCTGCTGAACTGGCTGTATGGCCTGCTGGTTCTGCCCGAGTCCCTGCCGCCCGAGCGCCGCGTGGCCCGCTTCGACTGGACCAAGGCCAACCCCGTCGGCTCGCTGAAGCTGCTGGGTTCGCATCCCGACCTGCCGCGACTGGGCGTGGTCAGCTTCCTGATGCAGCTGGCCCACAACGCCTATCCCAGCATCTTCGTGCTCTACACCGGCTATCGCTACGGCTGGGACACCGCCCAGATCGGCCTCCTGATGATGCTGTCGGGCGTGCTGGGCGTCATCGTCCAGGCCGTACTGATCGGGCCGATCGTCGACCGCCTGAAGGAGCGCGGGGCGGTGATCGCGGGCCTCGT
The DNA here is from genome assembly GCF_003185805.1 of Caulobacter sp. D5. GTDB lineage: Bacteria > Pseudomonadota > Alphaproteobacteria > Caulobacterales > Caulobacteraceae > Caulobacter. Next base: position 9,901 of record NZ_QHJY01000053.1, on the reverse strand, counting down.
CTGCTTCGTCGTCTCGTTCGGGATCTTCGCCTTCGCCCCCACCGGCTGGATCTTTGCCTCGGGCCTGGCCGTCAGCGCCTTCTCGGCCCTGATCCAGCCTGGCCTGATGGGCATGATGACCAAGCGCGTCGGCCCCAGCGAGCAGGGCCAGCTGCAGGGCGCCAACTCGGCCATCATGGGCCTGACCGCCATCGTCGGGCCGGTGCTCTACGGCCTCACCCTGGCCTTCGCCGTGCGCCACGAGCAGACCCTGCGCCTGCCGGGCCTGCCGCTGGTCATCGCCGGCCTGCTGGCCCTGGGCGGCCTGGCCGTGATCCTGCGCACGCGCCGCGCCCGTCCGCTGGCGGTCGGGGAACCTGGCCTTGATCCCGTGCGCTGAAGGCCTTGAATGCGCCCGAAACCTTCGCTGTTTAGGGGCGAACAAACGCGTCCGCTCGCCTTTCGGGCGGTCGCGTCCTGAAGACTGACGGAGTCACCGACTTGTCCAAGCCCGCCCTTCGCGTCCTGATCCCGACCCTGGCCCTGCTGGCCGCCTGCTCGGATCCGGCCTCGCGCAGCCAGGCCCAGTCCATCCCCGACCTCGCCCAGCCGACCCGCAAGTCGCCGACCGATCCGGTGTCGATGAAGGCCTCCTTCGCCCCGGTGGTGAAGAAGACGGCCCCGGCCATCGTCAACGTCGCCAGCCGCCGCGTCGTGCGCCAGCAGGCCGATCCGTTCTGGGACTTCTTCATGGGCGGCCGCGGCGGCGCGCCCCGCTCGCAGGTGCAGGGCTCGCTCGGTTCGGGCGCCATCGTCCGCGCCGACGGGGTGATCATCACCAACCACCACAACATCGAGAACATGAGCGACATCACCGTGCAGCTCGCCGACCGGCGCGAGTTCCCGGCCACGGTGCTGCTCGACGACCCGCGCTCGGACCTCGCCGTCCTGAAGATCGACACCAAGGGCGAGCGCCTGCCGACCATCGCCATCGACGACCAGGAGCAGCTCGAGGTCGGCGACCTGGTGCTGGCCATGGGCAACCCGTTCGGCGTCGGCCAGACCGTCACCAACGGCATCGTCTCGGCCCTGGCCCGCACCGATGTCGGCGCGGCCGAGTTCGGCAGCTACATCCAGACCGACGCGGCCATCAATCCCGGCAACTCGGGCGGCCCGCTGGTCGACATGGACGGCGACCTGATCGGGGTGAACACCTTCATCATCTCGCGCTCGGGCTCGTCCAGCGGCGTGGGCTTCGCCATCCCGGCGGCCGTGGTGCGTCAGGTGGTCTCGACCGCGCTCGGCGGCGCCCACAGCGTCGTGCGGCCGTGGCTGGGCGTGCGCGGCCAGCCGGTCACCGGCGAGATCGCCAAGGGCCTGGGCATGTCCACCCCGCGCGGCGTGCTGATCTCCGACGTCTATCCCGGCGCCTCGGCCGACAGGGGCGGCGTCAAGGAAGGCGACGTCATCCTGTCGATCGACGGCCAGCCGGTGAACGACGAGGGCGGCGGCGCCTTCGCCATCGGCACCCACAAGATCGGCGACCGCGTGCCGGTGGTCGTCCGCCGCGGCGACCGCGAGCAGACCCTGACCGTCCGCGCCGAGGCCGCGCCCGAGATCCCGGCCAAGGACGAGCGCACCCTGACGGGCCGCAACCCCTTCGAAGGCGCGACGGTGATGAACCTGTCGCCGGCCGCCGCTCAGGACGTCGGCGCCGACGCCTTCTCCGGCAAGGGCGTGCTGGTCACCAAGGTCGGCCAGGGCTTCGCGCTGAACGCCGGCTTGCGTCCCGGCGACTTCGTGCGCGAGGTCAACGGCAAGGCCGTCAACACCACCGCCGATCTGGCCGCAGCGATCCGCAACGAGACGGCCACCTGGACCGTCGTCATCGAGCGGGGCGGCCAGCGCATCTCGGCCCGCTTCCGCACCTGATCCGGCCGCGACCCTCTCCCTTCGGGGAGAGGGTTTCCGCTGACCGCGGAACCTCCTAAACCTCTTCCCATGTCCGATCTCTTCCAAGCCGCCGGCATCGCGCCCCACGCGCCCGCGCCGCTGGCCGACCGCCTGCGTCCCCAGAGCCTCGAAGAGGTGGTGGGCCAGGAGCACCTGCTCGGTCCTGACGGCCCGATCGGCCGGATGGCGGCGGCTCACCGCCTGGCCTCGATGATCCTCTGGGGCCCGCCCGGCACCGGCAAGACCACCATCGCCCGCCTGCTGGCCAAGGCCGGCGGCTATGAGTTCATGCAGATCTCGGCCGTCTTCTCCGGCGTCGCCGACCTGAAGAAGGCCTTCGAGCAGGCTCGCATGCGCCGCCAGGCCGGCCAATCGACGCTGCTGTTCGTCGACGAGATCCACCGCTTCAACCGCGCCCAGCAGGACGGTTTCCTGCCCTTCGTGGAGGAGGGGATCGTCACCCTGGTCGGCGCGACGACCGAGAACCCCTCGTTCGAACTCAATGGCGCTCTGCTGTCGCGGGCCCAGGTGTTCGTGCTCAAGCGCCTGGACGAGACGGCGCTGGAAAGCCTGCTCGCCAAGGCCGAGACCGCCGAGAACCGCAAGCTGCCGGTCGACGCCGAGGCTCGGCAGGTGCTGATCGCCATGGCCGACGGCGACGGCCGCTACCTGCTGACCCTGACCGAGACCCTGCTGTCGATCGGCACGGACACGCCGCTGAACCCGACGCAGCTGGGCCAACTGCTCCAGAAGCGCCGCCCGGCCTACGACAAGGACCGGGAGGAGCACTACAACCTGATCTCGGCCCTGCATAAGTCGGTGCGCGGCAGCGATCCGGACGCGGCCCTCTACTGGCTGGCGCGGATGCTGGAGGGCGGGGAAGACCCGCTGTTCATCGCCCGCCGCCTGGTGCGCATGGCCTCGGAAGACATCGGCGCGGCCGACCCGCTCAGCTTGCTTCTGACCACCGCGGCGAAAGACGCCTACGACTTCCTCGGTTCGCCGGAAGGCGAGCTGGCCCTGGCCCAGGCCGTGGTCCACATGGCCAGCGCGCCCAAGTCCAACGCCGTCTACAACGCCTACAAGGCCGCCCGCCGCGCGGCCAAGGCGACCGGCAGCCTCATGCCGCCCTCCCACATCCTCAACGCCCCCACCAAGCTGATGAAGACCCTCGGCTATGGCGACGGCTACGCCTACGACCACGACGTCGAGGGCGGAGTCTCGGGCCAGAACTACTTCCCCGACGGCATGGCCCGCCCGAAGTTCTACGAGCCCAAGCCGATCGGCGCCGAGGCCAAGGTCAAGGACCGCCTCGACCACTGGAGCCAACTGCGCCGAGGCGGTAAGTAGGGCGAGTTCGGGCTTGCGTTCGCGCTAAAATTGTTCTTCATTTGTTCGCGCTGGCGACGATGGAGGGCGAAGGTGGCTGGAGCTGTCGATCCAGAAAAGCGCAGCGCTGACCTGAAAGTCCGCCTCAAGCTCTTCACCACGAATGTGACGACCTACGGCTACGCAATCATGGGGGCGTCCTTCATCGACCCCTACATCAAGGGCGCTGGTTTCAAGACCGCCAGCTATGTGGGCATAGGGCTCGCGATCGTGTTTCACCTACTGGCGTGGTATGCTGCTCCACACGGAGAAAAGTCATGACGCCGCTCGAGGCCATGATCTACATACTCGGACCGATTGGCATCGCCGTCGGCATCTACGCTCTGTTCCTCAAGCGTGAGCTGAACGAGTTGGAAGCCCGGCAACGAGAGAAGCACTCCGCTGAGTAAGTCCCAGACGGGCGCCCCGCGTCCGCCCCGCCGTCCGCCCGCAGCGCCCAAGCCCAAGGCCTCCGACAGCCCGATCGAGTTGACGCCCGACGAGATCGCCTTCACGCGCTCGCTGGTGATCCACGAGGACGACAGCGTCTTCGTGCTCAACAAGCCCGCCGGCCTCTCCAGCCAGGGCGGCCGCATCAAGGCCCACACGCTGGATGACCTGCTGTGGGCTCTGGCCCGCCGTGACCGGCCGCGCCCGCGCCTGATCCATCGCCTCGACCGCGACACCTCCGGCGTGATCCTCACCGCCCGCACCAAGCCGGCGGCGACCTTCCTGGGCAAGGCCCTGATGGGCAAGCGCTTCCGCAAGACCTATCTGGCCATCGTCGCGCCCGGCGCGCCCGAGCCGCGCGGCGGCCAGATCGACAAGGCCCTGCGCCGCGAGTCCATCGGCCGCGAGGCCTATATGCGGGTCTGCGAGGACGATCACCCGGACGCGGAAAACGCCCGCAGCCGCTATCGCACCCTGGCCGCCAACGCCCAGGCCGCGCTGGTCGAGCTTTCCCCCGACACCGGCCGCATGCACCAGCTGCGCGTCCACATGGCCTCGATCGGCCGGCCGATCGCCGGCGACAGCCGCTACGGCGGTGCGCTGATGCTGGCCGGGGCGCCGGTGCCTCGGCTTATGCTGCACGCCGCGCGGCTGGTGTTCCCGCACCCCGAAGGCGGCGAACGACGGATCGAGGCCCCGATCCCCGACGATATGAAGGCGGTGCTGGAAAGGCTGGACTTGGCGCTCCCGGAACGCTGAACTTGGCCGAGCCGTTTGAGAGGCAAGGGAGAAACGCCATGAAGTCCGCCCGCCTCGTCTGCGTCCTCGCCGCCAGCGTCCTGGTCCTGGGGGCCTGCGCCACCGCCAAGCCCACCGTCTACCGGCCGCAGGCCGCCGCCACCGACGTCGGCTTCGCCCAGTACAAGATGGAGGAGGGGCGCTATCGCGTGACCTTCCGCGGCGGCCCCGGCGCGCCGGCCGGCCAGGTGACCGACTACGCCCTGCTGCGGGCGGCCGAGCTGGCCCTGGCCGACGGCTACAGCTGGTTCCGCGTCGCCGACCGCATCACCCAGTCGACGGGCGGCGGGGGCGGTCCGACCTTCTCGGTCGGCGCCGGTTCGGGCAGCTATGGCCGCCGCTCCGGCGTCGGCCTGGGTCTGGGAACGAGCTTCAACCTCGGCCCCGGCCCGGCGCTCAGCACGACGCTGGAAGTCGTGTTCGGCAAGGGTCCGCGTCCGCCGGGCGAAGCCTACGACGCCCAGAGCGTGGTCAACACCATCGGCAAGGGCATGGGCCGGGTCTGAGGACGGCGCCGCCCTCTCATCCGTAAAATCCCCGCGAAAGCGGGGACCCAGGCTTTTTCTGAAACGCCGGGCGCTCGACGACAAAACACCTGGGCCCCCGCTTTCGCGGGGGTTTTACGGTGTAGTGATCAGGCCGCCACGCGCGCCGCGTAGGGGTGAGCCGCCCGCAGCGAGGCGTGGCTGAGGCCGGCGGTCTCGGCGGCGGCGAAATAGCCTTCCGCCGGCAGGCCTTGCAGGCTCACCATCGGCGCCAGGCCGCGGGCCTCGCGGCCGAAGGCCATGATGTCGGCGGCGATCTTCTCGGCCGGTCCGCTCAGGTCGCAGGCGTCCAGGGTCAGCCCCGCCAGGCGGGCGTCGCGCAGGTGCTTGAAGGCTTCCTTGTCCGGCGGCACGCGGGCGACGACGCCGCGGGTCAGGGCCTTCAGCAGGCCGACCACTTCCAGCAGGCGGCCGGCGGGCGTGCCGCGGGTGACGTCCACCAGCTCGATCATCACCCCGCCGCGCAGCAGGGCCAGCGACAGGCCCGAGGTGCCGGTCAGCAGGTCGCGGCCGCGCTGGGTGCCCAGGGTGCGGAACGAGGCGGGCAGGACGAGGTCGGGACGCTCGTTGCCTTGGGCGGCCTTGGCGAAGGCCGCGCCGTAGCGCAGCGTCGCCTCGTCGATGAAGGCGATGTCCTTGTCGGCCAGCTTGGTGATCGCCCGCCCGCTGATCGAGCGGCCGGTGCCCAGGTGGGTGACGATCGGCTCGACGCGGATGGCGGTGGTGACGTTGCGGCGCAGGCCGATCACGTGCTCCAGCGCGAAATCGACCCGCAGGGCCGCGCCGCCGCTGGTGGTGAAGGCCACGGGCGTGCGGCGCATCTCGTCGCTGACGTCCATGTCCGTGCGGAACGGCGAGCGTTCGGAGTCGCGGCGTGCGCGGGCGGCCAGCACGACGGACGGATCGATGGTGCGACAGACGACGCCGCCGGCCTCGACCCCGATCACCGAGCGCACGCCGATGTCGCGCAGCTCGGCCGCGCCCAGCAGGTGGGTCAGCACGTCCTCGAGGATGCGGATGCTGGCGGCCTGGGCCGACAGGCCCTGGTCGTTGTGGGTGGCGATCAGGAAGTCGTCCTCGCTGACCCGCCCCCGCAGGTCGGCGCGATCGAGATGTTCGTTCAGCTTGCGCTCGACATAGGTCCAGACGTCGGTGCGCTTGTGCTCCCACCAGTCGCCCGCCCAGCGGCGGATGGCCTTGATGCTGATCACGTTGACCGAGCCGCGACCGATCAGGTCGGAACTGGCCAGACGGTTCAGCATCGCCGGCGGCAGGGCCAGGCGTTCGGTCGTGTCGTCCTTGGGAGGCAGGGAGGCGGGCATCGGACCGTGGGATTCGCGGGAGGAGATCAGAGGTTGACCTCCTCGCCCTTAACCTCCGGTGCAGGAACAGGGTTTAGGTCGTCTTTACCTTGTCTTCAAAGCCTTGCCAGGCAAGGCCTCGCCCTGTCGCGAAGACGTTAATCCTCGGTGACGGCGTTCATCGCGAAGGTGACGGGGATCAGGCACCCCTTGCGGTCCCAGACCGAGGTGTCCGGCCGAGCGCTCGCCAGCATGTTGCGGGCGGCCGTTCCGAACGCCGCGCTCGGCTGGGCGGCGACGATGTTCACGGGGGTGATGCGGCCGTCGGCCCGAATGTCGAACTCGATGAGCGCCCAGCCCTCGACGGCTTGGCGCGCGAAGGCGCTCGGATAGCTTCGCTGGATCGACAGGTTCAGGGCCGCGGCCTTGACGTCCGAACAGTCACGCTCCTTCGACGGCGATGGGGGTTTCGGGTAGGCCTTGGCTGTGGCCTCGACGGTTTCCGGGCGAACCGAGAACACGGCGTAGCAGCCCTTCACCGCCTTTCCGGAATGGAACCGGGAGTCCGCGATCGAGGCGGCGGCCAGGTCGGCCAGCACCGGATCGCCGCCCTGGGTCGCGATGCGGACGTTCTGGACCTCGCCCTCGGCGTCGATGTCGTAGAGCACGCCGGCCCACGGCGCGGAAAAGTCGCGGCCGGTGAACGAGCGCAGGTCCGGATAGCTGGTGATGGCCGGGATGCGGCGGGGCGAGCGGCCGCAGTCGCCGCGCGCCGAGATCGCGCTGCGTACCGGCGTCAGGGCCTCGCGCTTGCGCAGGGCTACGACCTCGAGCAGCAGCGCCGTCGGCGCCTTGGTCAGCGGCGTGTAGGTCTGCGAGACCTCGACGCGGCAATCGCTGGCCGGCGCGCCGGCCATGAAGCGCCAGCGGGCGAGGGCGGCCAGCATGTCCTCGGAGGCCGGCGCATCGTCGGCGCGCCGCACGTCGATCGGCGCCCCCTTGGCGTCGATGCCGAAGGTCACGGCGCTGAGGTTGCGGTCGCCGCGTCCCGGCGTGTCCGGCGCCGATCCCACGGGCAGATAGGCCACGCTCACCTCGGGCGCGAAGGGCGCGTTGCGCGCGACGCCGACATTGCGACCCCCGCAGTGGGCCACGCCCGGCGGCGGACCATACTGCACGATCCGGGTAACGGCTTCGCTGCGCACGGTGGGCAGCGGCGGCCGCATGGGCAGGGGAGGCGGCGGAGGTCCTGCGTTCGGGGGGCGCGGAAGGTCCGGGGCGGCCGATGCGGCGGAGGCGGCGAGCATCAAGGCCAGGGTGAGCAGGCTGCGCATGCTATCTCCGCGAGAGTCTTTGCGGCGACGCTATGCGGGGGCCGTGGCCAAGGTCAAGCGGCCATTGGCGTTCCCAGCTTGGCGTTCAGGGCCGCTCGGCGCATAAGGGGCCCATGACCAAGGTGCTTCTCGTCGCCGTGGGCGGCGCCGCCGGCTCCGTCGCCCGCTATCTCGTGGGAACGGCCGCGCTGCGCTGGATCGGACCGGGCTGGCCCTGGGGCACCCTGACCGTGAACCTGGTCGGCGGTTTCCTGATGGGCATGCTGACCGGCTGGCTGGCTTTCCGCTCGGCCGGCCAGCAGGAAACCTTCCGGGTGCTGCTGGGAACCGGCGTCCTCGGGGGCTTCACCACCTTTTCGGCCTTCTCGCTGGAGACCGCGCTCATGATCGAGAAGCGCGCCTACGGCTCGGCCTTCACCTATACCGCCGTCAGCGTCGTGTTCGCCGTGACGGCCCTTTTCGCGGGCCTTTATCTCGCCCGCAGGATGTTCGCATGAAAGAAGTTCGCACCATCTACGTCGATGGGGGCGAGGACGGGGTCCGCCTCGACCGCTGGTTCAAGCGCCGCTGGCCGCACCTGAACCACGTCCAGCTCAACAAGCTGTTCCGCTCGGGCCAGGTCCGGGTCGACGGCTCGCGCGCCAAGGCCGACACCAAGCTGGCCGCCGGCAGCCAGATCCGCGTGCCGCCGCTGCCCGACGCGCCCGACCCCGCCGACAAGGGCAAGCTGTCGGCGCGCGACATCGCCTACGCCCGCTCGCTGGTGCTCTACGAGGACGAGGACGTCCTGGCGCTGAACAAGCCCGCCGGCCTGGCCGTGCAGGGCGGCACCAAGACCACTAAGCATATCGACAAGCTGCTCAGCGCCTGGGGCGAGGGCGTCAATCGCCCGCGCCTGGTGCACCGCCTCGACCGCGACACCTCCGGCGTGCTGCTGCTGGGCAAGACCCCCAGCGCCGCCGCGCGCCTGTCGGGCGCCTTCGCCAAGCGCAAGGCCCAGAAGACCTATTGGGCCATCGTCGTGGGCAATCCGCACCCGACCGAGGGTGTGATCGAGCTGCACCTGGCCAAGCGCGGCGTCAACGACCGCGAGATCGTCGTGCCCGCCGATCCCAAGGACAAGGACGCCTCGCCGGCCGAGACCGAGTTCGTCACCATCAGCCGCGCCGGCCCGCGCGTCAGCTTCATGGCCCTGCGCCCGCACACCGGCCGCACGCACCAGTTGCGCGCCCACATGAAGGCCATCGGCCACCCGATCCTGGGCGATCCCAAGTACGGCGACGAGAAGTCGGCCCAGCTGTCGGAAGGGCTGAAGCTGCAACTGCACGCCCGCTCGATCCTGCTGCCGCACCCCAGCGCCGGCATGCTGCACATCGAGGCCCCGCTCAGCCCCGAGATGCAGGCCGGCTTCGCAAAGTTCGGCTTCTCCGAGGACGAGGCCGAGCAGAACCCCTTCGCCCGGCGCCAAACCAAGCGGCGATGAACCAAAACCTCGTTCAGCAGGCCTGGGATCTCCTGGGCCGAGGCCGGGCCGACCAGGCCGCCGCCCTGACGGCGGAGGGCGCCGCGCGCGCCACCGCCATGCCGGGCCTGCTGATCGTCCACGCCGCCGCGCTCAAGGGCCTGGGGCGTCATGCCCAGGCTCTGCCGTTCAACGAGCGCGCCGCCCGCGCCGCGCCGCAGGACCGGCTGGCCTGGTACAATCTGGCCGCCACCAACGGTGATCTTGGCCGTCAAGCCGAAGCCGAAGCCGCCGTGCGCAAGGCCATGGCCCTGGGCCTCGACGCGCCGGAGGCCTGGCTGGTCCTGGCCCGCGCCATCCAGTTTCAGCACCGCTACGACGAGGCCGAGGCCGCTTTCCAGGGCGCGATCGCTCGCCGCGCCGCCTTCGTCGACGCCCATCGCGATCTGGCCCAGCTGCGCTGGATGCGCACCGCCGATCTCGACCACGCGCTCGCGCCGCTGAAGGCCGTGCTGAGCGGGCAGTCCGACCCGCGCCTGCTGCACGTCCAGGCCCTGGTCGAGGAGTTCGCGGGCAAGCTGCCGCAGGCGCTCGACACGCTGCGCGGCGGCCTGCGCCGCCATCCGGGCGACATCCACCTGCTGCTGACCGCCGCCCACGCCGCCGCGGAGCTGGGCGACAGAGCCGAGGGCCTGGCCCACGCCCAGGCGG
>NZ_QHJY01000456.1 GCF_003185805.1 Caulobacter sp. D5 | reverse complement strand
GCCACCCATCAAGCTCGCGCTCGACACCTATCGCAATACACAGGGACCCAGGGGACTGGGTCCGGCGCACGGATTCGCCACCCGCGGACGGCCGGCGCACTGCGGCCGCCCCTGGGTCCCGGCTCTACGCGCTGCGCGCTTCGGCCGGGATGACAATGGTTTTGAGCTGACGAATGCCGCCCCCTAGGGCGCGACCTCCACCGCGTCGCTGCCCTTCAGCTGCAGCCAGTCGGTGAACGGCAGGTGGTAGTAGAGGTCGAAGACCTCGGCCTGCAGCTTGAAGGGCAGGCTGCTCTCGCTGTTCCACAGCATGACGACGCCGGTCTTGGTGGCCGGGTCGAACATCATGGTCGAGCGGTAGCCGTCGACGGCGCCGCTGTGGCCGGCCAGGCGGTGGCCCTGGTAGCCGAAGCTGCGCATGCCCAGGCCATAGGCCGGCTTGTCGAGCGAGCGGCCGAGCGGCGAGTTGCCGTAGGGCCGGTTGGTCAGCACGCGCGGGCGCTGGATCTCCTCCAGCACCCTGGCCGGCAGCACGGCGGGCGCCAGGCCCATCTGGGCCTGCATCCAGCGCGCCAGGTCGACGATGTTGGAGTTCACCCCCGCGGCCGCCGGCACCCGGTAATAGGCCTCGGCCAGGATCGACTCGCGGCCATAGCGGGTGGGCCGCGCCCAGTGCCGCTCGCCGCGGATCTCCTCCATGCCGATGGTCGTGCTGCCCATGCCCAGCGGCAGGAACAGCTTCTGGCGGGCCTCCTCGGCGTAGGGTCGGTGGGTGGAGGCCTCGATCACCTCGCGGATCGTGTCGTAGGCCAGGTTCTGGTAGGTGTGGCAGGTGGCCGGCGGGCATTGCGGCGGCACCGTTCCCAGCGCCTGCCGGATCGTCTTCGGATCGCGGCCGCCTTCCAGCCAGCCGTCATAGGCGTTGCGCGGCAGGCCGGTGCGCTGTGACAGAAGCTGCTCGACCGTCAGGGTCTGCTCGGCCCCGCCCGGCAGGCGCAGGCTGACGCCGAACCTGGCCAGAGAGTCCTGCAGCGAGAACGCCCCCTCCCCGGCCAGCCGCGCGCTCAGGGTCGAGGCCACGGTCTTGGACAGCGAGGCCCAGCGGAACACGGTGTCGGCGTTCACCGCCTCACCGTCGTTCGGCGTGGTCTGGCCATAGCCCTTCACGAACGACAGCCGGCCGTCCTCGACCACGGCGACGGCCAGGCCGGTCATGCTGCGGTCGGCCATCATCGTGCGGATGCGGGCGTCCAGCGCGCGGTAGTCGATCTTGCCGCGCCAGTCCTTGGCCTCCAGCGGCAGGACGACGGGCGTGGCGGCCGCGGCGACCTGGCGCTCGGCCTTGGTTCCGGCGGTCTCGGGGGCGCGCGTACAGCGCGAGACGGTCAGGCCGACGCCCCCGCCGATCACCGCCACCACGGCGGCAAGGCCAAGCCAGACCCGCCAGACGCGACGCTCGGCGGGATCGGGCACGATGTTGTGGATCTTACGCAGGCGCTGGTCCGCCGATACTGACTTGAGAACGAAGTCGGCCCGCTTCGGCGAGGAAGCGGGCCGATCTAAGGCGATCAGCCGGCCAGAACGGCCTTGATGGCGGCCAGGCCGTCGTCGGCCTTGGTCGCGTCAGGCGCGCCGCCCTGGGCGAAGTCGGGCTTGCCGCCCGCGCCCTGGCCGCCCATGGCGATCACGGCGGCCTTGGCCAGTTCGGCGGCGCTGAACTTGGCGGTCAGGTCGGCGGTGACGGCCACGGTGACGGCGGCCTTGCCGTCGGTCGTGCCCACCAGGGCCACGACGCCGCTGGTCAGCTGCTTCTTGAACTCCTCGGCGACGCCGCGCAGTTCCTTGCCGCCGACGCCGTCGAGGACGCGGGCGATCAGGGCGGTGCCGTTCACGTCTTCCGGACCGGAGGCCGCGCCGCCGCCGCCCAGGGCCAGCTGCTTCTTGGCCTCGGCCAGTTCCTTTTCCAGCTTCTTGCGCTCGGCCACCAGGGCGTCGACGCGGGCCAGGACCTCGGCGACCGGGGTCTTGAACTGGTCGGCCAGGGCCTTGGCGACGCCGGCCTGGTCGAGCAGGAAGCGGCGGGCCGCCTCGCCGGTCAGGGCCTCGATGCGGCGCACGCCGGCGGCCACGCCCTGCTCGGAGACGATCTTGAACAGGGCGATGTCGCCGGTGCGGGCCACGTGGGTGCCGCCGCACAGCTCGACCGAATAGGCCTTGCCGGCTTCGGTCAGGCTGTCGCCGAGGGTCAGCACGCGCACGCTGTCGCCGTACTTCTCGCCGAACAGCGCCACGGCGCCGGCCTCGATGGCCTCCTGCGGGGCCATTTCCTTGGTCTGGGCCGCCACGTTCTGGCGGATGACCGCGTTGACCTCGGCCTCGATGCGCTCGATCTCGTCGGGCGACAGCGGGCCGCCGTGGCTGAAGTCGAAGCGCATGCGCTCGCCGTCGACCATCTGGCCCTTCTGGGCGACGTGCGGGCCGAGCACATGGTGCAGGGCCGCGTGCACCAGGTGGGCGGCGGAGTGGTTGGAGCGGGTGGTGTGGCGGCGCTCGGCGTCGACGCTGGCCACGACCTGGTCGCCGACCTTCAGCGGCCCGGCCAGCTCGACGCGGTGCACGTGCAGTTCGCCGGCCTGCTTCTGGGTGTCGAGCACGCGGCTTTCCGCGCCATTGGCCTCGATCACGCCGGTGTCGCCGGCCTGGCCGCCGCTTTCGGCATAGAAGCTGGTGCGGTCGAGCAGCACGTCGACGGTCTGGCCGGCCTCAGCAGACTCGACCTCGGCGCCGTCGGCGACGATGGCCTTCACGACGCCGGTGGTCTCGGTGGTCTCATAGCCGACGAAGTCGGTGGCGCCGGCCTTTTCCTTGATCGAGAACCAGGCGGCGGCCGCGCCCTGCTGGCCCGAACCGGCCCAGTTGGCGCGGGCCATCTGGCGCTGGCGGTCCATGGCCACGTCGAAGCCGTCGGTGTCGACCGTGATGCCCTTGGCGCGCACGGCGTCCTGGGTCAGGTCGAGCGGGAAGCCGTAGGTGTCGTAGAGCTTGAAGGCGGTCTCGCCGTCCAGCACGCCGCCGCTTTCGAGCCCGGCGGTAGCTTCGTCAAGAAGCCCCATGCCGCGGCCCAGGGTGACGCGGAAGCGCTCTTCTTCCTGGCGCAAGGTCTCGACGATCGAGGCCTCGGCGCGGCGCAGTTCCGGATAGGCCTGGCCCATCTCGGCCACCAGGGTCGGGGCCAGGCGGTGCATCAGGGGCTCATTGGCGCCCAGCAGATAGGCGTGGCGCATGGCCCGGCGCATGATCCGGCGCAGCACGTAGCCGCGGCCTTCGTTCGACGGGGTGACGCCGTCGGCCAGCAGGAACGACGACGAGCGCAGGTGGTCGGCGATCACGCGGTGCGACGGGGCCTGGTCGCCCTCGGCCTTCACCCCGGTCAGCTCGACCGAAGCGGCGATCAGGGCCTTGAACAGGTCGATGTCGTAGTTGTCGTGCTGGCCCTGCAGGACGGCGGCGATGCGCTCCAGGCCCATGCCGGTGTCGATCGAGGGCTTGGGCAGCGACAGGCGCTCGCCGCCGGCCAGCTGCTCGAACTGCATGAACACCAGGTTCCAGATCTCGATGAAGCGGTCGCCGTCTTCATCGGGGCTGCCCGGAGGGCCGCCGAAGATGCCTTCGCCGTGGTCGTAGAAGATTTCCGAGCACGGACCGCAGGGGCCGGTGTCGCCCATGGACCAGAAGTTGTCGCTGGTCGGGATGCGGATGATCTTGTCGTCGGACAG
>NZ_QHJY01000455.1 GCF_003185805.1 Caulobacter sp. D5 | reverse complement strand
ACCAGGCCCGAGGCCTCGCCCGGATCGATCGCGACCCCGCCCCGCGCCGCCACGGCCAGCACCAGTTCGCCCACGCCCATCGATCCGGCCCGGCCGTTCAGCCAGTGGCCCAGGCTCCAGTTGCCCGCATCGGCCCACACGCCCGCCCGCGCCGGAAAATCCGGAAACGGCCGCGCGTCCCAGCACCAGGCGCAGGCCTGCTCGATCATCGGCCCGCCATAGACCGGCGAGAGCGGATTGGCCGCCGGCTCGGCGATCCAGCCCAGCACCGCCTCCAGCGCCCGCCGCTGGCCCAGCTCGTCGCGCGTCCCGTCCGAGAACGGCGGCAGGGCGCTCTCGGCGCTCTTGGCGTCGACGAACAGGTTCGGGGCGTTGGCGCCCTTGTCCACCGCCCCGCAGCCGAACTCGATCAGCCGCATCGGCTTGGACATCGGAACCCAGGCCGTAGACGTCGCTGAGCGCACGCCCAGCGGCCGGTCATGATGCGGATGGCTCCACCAGGCCAGCAGGTCCTTGGGCCGGAACACCCAGGCCTCGCCATGCGCCCCGTCGGTGATCGGCGTACGCGCCTGCGCCGCCCGCGCCGCATCGGAGGCATAGAACCAGTCGAAGCCCTCGCCGCCCGTCAGCCCGTGACGCAGATAGGCCCCGTCATGCGGCCCGTCCCAGCCGGCGACGGCGTCCAGATGCTCCTGCCCGTCCCGCCAGTCGGTGATCGGCGGATAGTAGTCGATCCCCACGAAGTCGATGTTCTCATCGGCCCACAGCGGGTCGAGATGGAAGTGCACGTCGCCCGAGCCGTCGGCCGGCTGGCTGCCGAAATACTCGCTCCAGTCGGCCGCGTAGCCGACCCTGGTCGCCGGCCCGACCAGCGCCCGCACCTGCCCGGCCAGCGCCTGCAGCGCGCCGACCGCCGGAAAGCCCGCCGCGTCCCGCAGCCGCGTCAGCCCGACCAGCTCCGAGCCGATCAGGAAGCCGTCCACCCCGCCGGCCTGCGCCACCAGGGCCGCGTAGTGCCGCACGAACCGTCCATAGCCCCAGGCCCCGTCGAAGAAGGCGGCCACCTGGGTCGCGGCCGCCGTCGTCTTGTGCGCCGTGCCCCGCCGTCCCGGCCCGGGATGGCAGGTGATCCGCCCCCGCCACGGGTAAGCCGCCTGCTCGGCGCCGCCGTACGGATCCGGCAGTCCGTTGCCGGCCGGCACGTCCATCAGCACGAACGGATAGAGCGTCACGGCCAGACCCCGCCGCTTCAGCTCGACGATCGCCTGCACCACCGCCGCGTCGGTCGGCGTGCCGCCATAGGCCACCCCGCCGTCGCTCGACGAGATCAGGTGCGCCCCGTCCCGCTCGACGCCCGCCACGCTCCAGGCCATCGGCTCGGTCGGCTTGTCGGCCAGCTCCACGCCCGGCCGGATCTCGCACGCCCCGCAGCGCAGGTCGGCGCCGAACCAGGCCACCACCAGGTTCACGTGCTTCACCTTCGGCAGCTGCGCCTGCAACTGGTCCAGCGACACCAGCAGGTCCGCCCGCCCCTCGGCGTTGTTGAGGTTCTCCGCGCTGGTCCGCGTCAGGCCCGCGCGCCGCAGCACCACGTCGGTGGCCAGCACGAACTCGCCGGCCCCCGGGATCAGGCAGACGCTTTCCAGCCGGTCCTCCAGCGCGCTCCCGTCGCCCGCCGGCCGGCGGAACACCTCGAACGACAGCTGCGGCGGCCGCCCGCCGAAGTCGTCCAGCATCAGGTCCTCGAACACCACATAGGCCGCGCCCCGAAAGGCCGGCGCGGCGTCCTCGCCCTCCACCGCCACGATCAGCGGGTCGGCAAGCTGGTCCTCGGTTCCGCGATGCACGCGCATCGTCACCCCGTCCATGTCCAGCGCCTTGCCGTCGGCCCACACCCGGCCGATCCCGTCGATCGGCCCCTCGCCCACAGCCAGGGCGAACGACAGGCTGTAGCCGTACGACCGCGTCCGCCCCGCCTTGCTGCCGCTCGTCGTGCGATGCTCGCGAAACCGCGCCGCCCAGATCACCTGGCCGGCCACCCGCGCGCGGCCGAACACGCACGGCATGGCCGCGCCCTCGGCCGCCGCCGTCAGCTTCAGCTCCGAAATCCGCGGCCCGACCTGCCGGGCCGGGCTCAGCGAGGCGATCAGGCTCTGGTCGATCGCCGCCCCGATCGTCGCGCCGATGGCGCTTCCCGTCGGGCCGAACTGCGAGCCGACCGACTGCAGGATCATCTGGGCCATCAGACATGCTCCGGAAAGGAAAAGGCGGCCGCCAGCCGGGGCCGCCACCAGGCGCCCAGCCAGGTCTCGACGCAGGCCCGGCCCCAATAGGCGTGGATCATCCGCGTCCCCTCTTCGGAGAGGATCGCGCAGTGCTTGGCCGGAACGCCCCGCGCCATGCGGAACACCAGCACGTCGCCCGGCCGCGCCGTCGCCGGCTCGAGCGGGATCAGCACGCTCGCCAGCCCCGCCAGCAGCGGCTCGCCCTGCCCCAGTTCCGCCCAGTCCGGCCGATAGGGCGGCGGCGTGATCTCGGCCCCGCCCAGCGCCCGCCACACCCCGCGCACCAGCCCCAGGCAGTCGCAGCCGACGCCCTTCAGGCTGGCCTGATGCTGATAGGGCGTGCCGATCCAGCCCCGCGCCTCGGCGAGCACCAACTCCCGGGCGCTCATCGCCGCCCGCCGTCGTTCACGTCGCCCTCGACCGGATAGAGCGTCAGGAAATCCTCGCCCGGCAGGCTCGTAAAGCCCCGGAAGTTGACGCCATTGGAAAACACCTCGCGGCAGGTGGCCCATCGCCGGTCGCAGCTCGCGCCCGGATGCGCCGCCAGGTCCACGCCGCACCGCGCG
>NZ_QHJY01000454.1 GCF_003185805.1 Caulobacter sp. D5 | reverse complement strand
CCGCCCAGCATCGACGCCGGCATCCTGACGGTGATGGCCTCGTTCTCCAGCTGGAACGGCCAGAAGATCACCGGCAACAAGACCCTGATCACCGACGTACTGAAGGGCCGGCTGGGCTTCGAAGGCTTCGTGGTCAGCGACTGGAACGCCCACGGCCAGCTTCAGGGCTGCTCGAACGTCTCGTGCCCGCAGGCGATGAATGCGGGTCTGGACATGTACATGGCCCCCGACAGCTGGAAGGGCCTCTACGAGAACACCCTGAAGCAGGTGAAGTCGGGCGAGATTCCGATGGCGCGGCTGGACGACGCCGTGCGCCGCATCCTGCGGGTCAAGGTCAAGGCCGGGCTGTTCGACCGCGTCGCCCCGCAGGTGCAGGGCAAGTTCGACCGCCTGGGCTCGGCCGATCACCGCGCGGTCGCCCGTGAGGCGGTGGCGAAATCGCTGGTGCTGCTGAAGAACGACGGCGTGCTGCCGATCAAATCAGGAGCCAACGTGCTGGTGGCCGGCGCGGCCGACGACATCGGCAAGGCCTCGGGCGGCTGGACCCTGACCTGGCAGGGCACGGGCAACACCAACGCCGACTTCCCGCACGGCCAGTCGATCTGGGGCGGGCTGAAGGAGGCGGTCGAGGCCGCCGGCGGCAAGGCGACCCTGGCCAAGGACGGCAAGTTCTCAGGGACCAAGCCCGACGTGGCCATCGTGGTGTTCGGCGAGGACCCCTATGCCGAGTTCCAGGGCGATGTGGCGAACCTCGCCTATCAGCCGAACGGCAAGACCGATCTGGAGCTGCTGAAGAAGCTGAAGGCGCAAGGGATCCCGGTGGTGGCGGTGTTCCTGTCGGGGCGGCCGCTGTGGACCAACCCGGAGATCAATGCCTCGGACGCCTTCGTGGCGGCCTGGCTGCCGGGCTCGGAAGGCGGCGGCGTCGCCGACGTGCTGGTCGCCGGCAAGGACGGCAAGTCCAGGCGCGACTTCACCGGCAAGCTGTCGTTCAGCTGGCCCAAGCGCGCCGACCAGGGGCCGCTGAACCGCGGCCAGCCCGGCTATGACCCGCAGTTCGCCTATGGCTATGGCCTGAGCTACGCCAAGCCGGCCAAGGTCGGGGCGCTGTCGGAGAACGCCGGCGAGCTGGGAACCGCCGCCAGCGTCGACCGCTATTTCGTGGCCGGCCGCGTTCCGGCGCCGTGGATGCTGAGCTTCTCGGGCGCGGGGGCGGTCAAGACGATCGACGCCGGCGCCCAGGAGAACGGTCGCCAGGCGACCTGGACCGGTGAGGGCGAAGGCTTGCTGGCCGTGCAGGGGCCGCCCGTGGACCTGTCGCGCCAGACGACCGGCGACATGGCGGTGATGGTGCGCTGGCGGGTCGACAAGGCGCCGACGGCGCCGGTTTATCTGACTGTCGGTTGTGGCGAATCCTGCGGTGGACGGCTAGACGTAACGTCAACGTTGTCAGGTTTGAAAAACAGCGAATGGCGCACAGCCAAGATCAAACTTTCCTGTTTCCAGGCGGCGGGCGCCCAAATGGCGCACGTTTCCTCTCCGTTCGGCCTGAGCACCTCGGGGCCGCTGACGATTTCGCTCACCGAAATCCAGTTGGCGTCCAACGAGGGCGACGCTTTCTGTCCCAAATAACCCCCAAAAATAACAAAGGAGCGGCCGCATGATCCGCGCGCGTCGTTCCCGCATCGTCGCCACCATCGGTCCGGCCTCGGCCTCACCGGAAATGATCGTCAAGCTGGCCAAGGCCGGCGCCGACGTGTTCCGGCTGAACTTCAGCCACGGCGCCCACGAGACCCACGCCGCCGTCTACGCCGCCATCCGCGCGGCGGAGGCGGAGGTCGGTCGTCCGCTGGGCATCCTGGCCGACCTGCAAGGGCCCAAGCTGCGCGTCGGCAAGTTCGCCGACGGTCCGGTTCAGCTGAAGCCCGGCCAGGCCTTCCGGTTCGATTCCGACCCGACCCCGGGCGACGAGACGCGGGTTCATCTTCCCCACCCCGAGATCCTGACGGCGATGAAGCCGGGCGCGACCCTGCTGCTCGACGACGGCAAGCTGCGGATGACCGTGAACGAGGCCGGCCCCGGCTACGCCAACACCACGGTCGTCAACGGCGGCAAGCTGTCGGAGCGCAAGGGCGTGGCGGTGCCGGACGTCATCATCCCGATGTCGCCCCTGACGCCGAAGGACCGCGAGGATCTGGCCTTCGCCCTGCGTCTCGGCGTCGACTGGATCGCCCTGTCGTTCGTGCAGGCGCCGGAAGACATGGCCGAGCTGCGTCGCATCGTCGAAGGCCGCGCCGCGGTGCTGGCCAAGATCGAAAAGCCCCAGGCGCTTCAGACCCTGGGTCCGATCCTGGATCTCTGCGACGGCGTGATGGTGGCCCGTGGCGACCTTGGCGTCGAAATGGCCCCCGAGGAGGTGCCGGTGGCGCAGAAGGAGATCCTGCGGGCGGCGCGTGAGCGCGGCATCCCGGTGATCGTCGCCACCCAGATGCTGGAGTCGATGACCAGCTCGCCGACCCCGACCCGGGCCGAGGCCTCGGATGTGGCCAACGCCGTCTACGAGGGTGCGGACGCGGTGATGCTGTCGGCCGAAAGCGCCGCCGGCGACTATCCCGAAGAGTCGGTGGCGATGATGAACCGCATCATCGAGCGGGTGGAGCGCGATCCGCGCTGGCCCGAGCTGATGCAGGCCGAGCAGCCGCATGTCGACGAGGACGCCGACGTGCTGGTGGTCGCCGCCGCCGGCGCGGCCAAGTCGGGCTCGACCAAGTGCCTGGTGGCCTTCACCACCACGGGCGCCACCGCGCGTCGTCTGGCTCGCGAGCGGCCGCTGCAGCCGGTGCTGGCCCTGTCGCCGAAGATCGAGGCCGTGCGCCGCATGGCCCTGGTCTGGGGCGTCGAGCCGCGCGTCAGCGCCCAGCCCGACAGCCTGGAGGTCGTCACCACCGACGCCGCCGCCCGGGCCCTGGAACTGGACCTGGCCAAGCCCGGCGAACGCATCCTGATCGTGGCCGGCACGCCCTTCGGGGCGCCGGGGGCGGCCAACCTGCTGCGCCTGACCCACGCGCCGTTCCCGGTGCGCAAACGGTAGCAATTTCCAACCTCTCCCATAGGGAGAGGGAGGGGCCCGCGCCGAAGGCGTGGGAGGGTGAGGGGGGTAAGCCGCTGGCCGGCTTGCCCCTTTTCTTTTGACTGGAATTCCAGGGATGGGACCGCCGACGGTGTAACCCCTCACCCTCCCATGCTGCGCATGGGCCCCTCCCTCTCCCTATGGGAGAGG
>NZ_QHJY01000453.1 GCF_003185805.1 Caulobacter sp. D5 | reverse complement strand
CGGGGCGCTGCTGGCGGCCAGCGGCGGGGTGGACGGCTGGCCGCGCGGCGCGGCCCTGATCGTCGCGGCCGCCTGCATCCAGCTGCGGCTGGTCTGCAACCTGCTCGACGGCATGGTGGCGGTGGAGCACGGCCGCGGAAGCCCTTTCGGACCGATCTGGAACGAGCTGCCCGACCGCATCGCCGACGTGCTGCTGCTGGCCGGGGCCGGCTATGGGGCGATGACCGCCGGCTTCTCGGGCGGCCCGGCCCTAGGCTGGCTCGCCGCCGTGCTGGCGGTGCTGACGGCCTATGTGCGCGAGCTCGGCCGAGGCCTCGGCTTTCCCGCCGACTTCTCCGGACCCCTGGCCAAGCCCCAGCGCATGGCGGTGCTGACGGCGGCCTGCGCCGTCGCCGCCTTCGAGCCGCTGTGGCGCGGACGCGGCGAGGTGTTGTCCCTGGGCCTGGCGGTGATCGCCGTCGGAACCCTGGTCACCGTGGTGCGGCGGACAGGGAACCTCGCCACGCGGCTGGCGGAGAAGGGATAGGAAAACTCAACCCTCTCATCGCAAACAAATCGCCTCCCTCGCCCCTGTGGCGAGGGCCCCTGGCGGCCGCTGCTCGGGTCGCGACCGAGGGCGAAAGGTCAGAGCAGGCTGAACGATGGATCCCCGGCACGAGGCCGGGGAAAGCAGATTTTCAGATGCGAAGGGAAGTTACCGCTTCGGACCGCGCGGGGCCGGCTTGCCGCCGGTGGTCGGACGCGGACCCTTGAAACCGGCGGGCTTGGCGGCCGGGCGGGCCGGCGTCACGTTCCCGCGCACGGCGCCCTGGGGGGCGGCCTTGCCCGCGCCGGCCTTGCTGGCCGGTCCTCTGTTCAGAGGCCCCTTGCTCGCCGGACCCTTGCCCGCCGCATCCTTGGCCGCGCCGGGGCGCGGGCCAGGCGGCTTGCCGCGCGGCGGGGCCTTGTCGACGAACTTGGTCTCCAGCGACTTCGGCTTGTGGGTCTTCGCCTTGTGGCCGTCGGTGCGGATCTTGGCCTTGGCCCAGCCGGCCTTGTAGACCTTCTTGGGCTCCTCGACCTTGGGCGTGGCGATCTGAGGGGCGCGGCCCGAGGGGGCGCGGCGCTGCACCTCGCCGCCGCGCGGACGCTCGCCGTCCTTGGCGACGCCCGGGGCGTAGAGCGGATCGGCGACGCCGACGAACTGCGGCCGGTCGCCGGTGGGCATGTTCTCTTCGGAGATCACGCCTTCGAGCAGCTCGCGGATCACCCGCGGGCCGACCTCCTCGACCTGGCCGGTCAGCAGCGTGCCCAGGGCGAACGGGCCGTAGGACAGGCGGATCAGGCGGTTGACCTTCAGCCCCACCGACTCCAGCACCTTGCGGACTTCGCGGTTCTTGCCTTCGGTCAGGGTGACCGTGATCCAGACGTTGCGGCCGCCGCCGGCCTTTTCCTGGGCCTTGTCGAGCTTGGCCTCGATCGGGCCATAGCGGACGCCCTCGATGGTCCGGCCGTCCTTCAGCTTGTCGAGCGTTTCCTGGGTGGCGTGGCCGAAGGCGCGGGCGCGGTAGCGGCGGGTCCAGGCGTTCTGCGGCATCTCCAGGGCGCGCGACAGCTCGCCGTCGTTGGTCAGCAGCAGCAGGCCTTCGGAGTTCAGGTCGAGACGGCCGACCGAGATCAGCCGCGGCAGGCCGTGGGGCAGGGCGCCGAACACGGTGGGACGGCCGCCCGGATCGTTGTGGGTGGTCACCAGGCCGGTGGGCTTGTGATAGCGGAACAGGCGGGTCTGCTGGCGGTCCTCGACCAGCTTGCCGTCGACGGTCAGCAGGTCGCCGGGGAACACCCGCACGGCCGGGGTGGTCAGCACCTGGCCGTTCAGCACCACCTTGCCGGCCTCGATCAGCCGCTCGACCTCGCGCCGCGAGGCCACGCCCGCGCGGGCCAGGGCCTTGGCGACGCGCTCGCCGCCCTCGGCGTCGGTGTCGTGCTCGACGGCGTCATGCAGGGCGGGCTGGTACTTGTCGGTCATGACCGGTGTTCCTTCGATGGGAGGGGCGCATCTCACGATGGGCGTTGAAGAAATCTCATGGCGCCGAACGCCGGAGGGATCAAGGCGCGGACTTTTCGGATCGAAGGTGATATAACAGTATATAACTTATCGATGGAGGCGGCGATGAAGTACGAACCGTTGAAGCGCCACCTCGAGGGCGCCTATGACCCAGGCGAATTGCGCATGGCCTTCGACGAGATCGAGGCCGTGCTCGGCTTTCCCCTGCCGCGCTCGGCGCGGGAGCATCAGGCCTGGTGGTCCAACACCCGCATCGGCCACACCCACGCCGCCGCTTGGCTCGACGCCGGCTGGAAGACTTCGGCGCTGGATCTCGCCGGCCGTGGAGTGACCTTCGTTCGCGAGGCTGTGCGGGGCGTGGCCGAGGGAGCAGCCCCGTTCCGACATCGCGGCGAAGACCTTGCCGTGCCGCTCGACCTGCTGAGTCCAGCGGCGGCGCAGCTGATCGATCGCCAGGCCTCCGCGGCCGGCGTCCCGCGCGACGCCGCCGTCGCCCTGTTGCTCAACGCGCTGGCTGTCGAGCGCCGCCGAGCCCTGCTGGCCGACCTGGCCCAGCCCCTGCCGGCCGGCGCGACCGACGTCGCCGTCCTGGTGCGCGAGGACCGCGATGGCCGCTGAGGTCGTGCTCGACGCCTCGGTGGCGGCCAAGCTGTTCTTCCTGGAGGCCGGCTCCGAGGCGGCTCGCGCCCTGGCCTTGTCGGACGCTCGGCTGATCGCGCCCGACCTGCTGTGGATCGAGATGGCCAGCATCGCCGCCCGGCGGGTGCGGACCGACGGGCTGGACCAGGCGCGGGCCGGACGCGCGGTTTCGGCGCTGGGCGAGATCGTCGCCGAGTTTCACCCGATGGGCGGCCTGGCCGATCACGCCTTCGCCCTGGCGGCGCGGCATGGCATGAGCGCCTATGACGCGGCCTATGTCGCCCTCGCCGAGCAGCGCGGGGCGGTGGTGGTCACCGCCGACGCCCGCCTCGTCGCCAAGGCGCGGGACGCGGGCCTCGGCGCGTATGTTCGCCTGCTCGAAGACGGAGGCCGGCCATGACCGACGAAGACGCCATGGCCCTGGCCCTGGAGGAGGCCCGCGCGGCCGCCGAGCGGGGCGAGACGCCGGTGGGGGCGGTGATCCTCGATCCAAGGACCGGCGAGGTGATCGCCAAGGCCGGCAATGGTCCGATCGCGGCGCATGATCCCACGGCCCACGCCGAGATCGCGGCCATGCGGGCGGCGGCCGCGAAGCTCGAGAACTACCGGCTGACCGACCTGACCCTGGTGGTGACCCTGGAGCCCTGCGCCATGTGCGCCGGGGCGATCAGCCACGCCCGCATCGGCCGGGTGGTCTGGGGCGCCGACGATCCCAAGGGCGGGGCGGTGGTCCACGGCCCGAAATTCTTCGCCCAGCCCACCTGCCACTGGCGGCCGGAGACGACGGGCGGCGTCATGGCGCAGGAAAGCGCCGACCTGCTGCGGGGGTTCTTCCGGGCGCGGCGGAAGGCGAAGACCTGAGCCTTCGTGCGTGATCCTCGTCCTTCGACAGGTTCAGGATGAGGATCAGGTCAGGCGCCGAGGATCATTGGAAACCTCACCCTGAGCTTGTCGAAGGGCGAGGTTTCTGCCCCTCAGTTCACCATCGCGGAACCGAGCAGCACCTTCGCGCCCTTCTTGCCCAGCACCCGGTCGGCGGCCTTCTGCATCTCGGCGCCGATATAGTCGAGGTCGGGCGGGACGCCGCGGCGCAGGCCGGCGGTGTAGGTCATCAGCACCTGGGCGAAGGCCGCGCGCAGGCGCGGGGTCGAGGCCACGGCGTACTCCATGACCTTGGGGTCCTTGGCCTCGATGCCGGTCTCCAGCGTCATCACGCCCTTGCGGCCGTCGCGGCGGATGGCCGTGGCGGTGATGGTCGGCAGGGCGAAATAGGTCGGCGGCGCCTCCTTCTTGGCCTCGTGACCGCTGGCGAAAGCGGGCGAGGCGCAGAGACCGGCGAGCGTCAGGACGGCGGCGAGGAGGGCAAGGATGCGGCGCATGGACTTCCCATAACCCGTCGTGGTTGACGTCCTCTTTACGTCTGGTGCGTCACAAACGGCGTTAACCTGGATTCCCCGTGCGTCGTTTGCGCGCGCGGCGGGCGCGAGGAGGCTGATCTTGGGACGCTTTTCACCGCAAACCCTCGACCTCGACGGCAAGGTGATCCTGGTCACCGGCGGTACGGGGTCGTTCGGTCGCCGGTTCATCGAGACCGTGCTCAGGCTGTCTGACCCGCGGAAGGTCATCATCTATTCCCGCGACGAGCTGAAGCAGAGCGACATGCAGTTGGAGCTGCGCGAGCAGTTCGACGAGGCCGCCTTCGCCAAGCTGCGCTTCTTCCTGGGCGACATCCGCGACCGCGAACGCCTGACCCTGGCCCTGCGCGGCGTCGACATCGTCATCCACGCCGCGGCGCTGAAGCAGGTGCCGGCCGCCGAGTACAACCCGTCCGAATGCATCCACACCAACGTGCTGGGCGCCGAGAACGTGGTCTGGGCCAGCCTCAACAATGGCGTCAAGCAGGTGATCGCCCTGTCGACCGACAAGGCCTGCAACCCGACCAACCTCTATGGCGCCACCAAGCTGGCGTCGGACAAGACCTTCGTGGCGGCCAACAACCTGTCGGGCGACATCGGCACCCGCTTCGCCGTGGTCCGCTACGGCAACGTGGTGGGCTCGCGCGGCAGCGTCGTGCCGCTCTATCGCCGCCTGCTGGCCCAGGGCGCGACCGAGCTGCCGATCACCGATCCGCGCATGACCCGCTTCTGGATCACCCTGACCGAGGGCGTCGACTTCGTGCTGTCGTCGCTGAACCTGATGCGCGGCGGCGAGATCTTCGTGCCCAAGATCCCGTCCATGGCCATGCCTGACCTGGTGAAGGCCATGTCGCCGACGGCGGGGATCAAGGTCATCGGCATCCGCCCTGGCGAGAAGCTGCACGAGATCATGATCAGCGCCGACGACTCGCGCTCGACCGTGGAGTTCGACGACCGCTTCGCCATCGAGCCCAATTTCGCCGAGTTCGGCCGCGTGCCCTATTCGGCGGCCGATGGCGCCAAGCCTGTCGCGGAAGACTTCTCCTACAGCAGCGACAACAACCACGACTGGCTGAGCGCCGACGGCCTGCTGGCCATGCTGGAGGAGAAGGCGGGCTGATGGCCCGGCCTTTCCTCCCCTATGGTCGCCAGACCATCGAGGACGACGACGTCGCCGCCGTCGCCGCCGCCCTGCGGGCCGATTTCCTGACCACCGGCCCGACGGTCGAGGCCTTCGAGACGGCGTTCAAGCAGAAGGTCGGCGCCGAGCACGCCATCGCCGTCTCCAACGGCACCGCCACCCTGCACCTGGCCATGCTGGCCCTCGGGGTCGGCGAGGGCGACGTCTGCATCGCCCCGTCTGTCACCTTCCTGGCGACGGCCAACTGCGCCCGCTATGTCGGGGCCGAGGTGGTGTTCGCCGACGTCGATCCGGCCAGCGGCCTGATGACCCCCGACACCCTGGCCGACGCTCTATCGCGTGCGGGCGAGCGCCGCGTGCGGGCCGTGCTGCCGGTGCATCTGCGCGGCGACGTCTGCGACCTGCCGGCGCTGAAGGCCATGGCCAGCGCCGCCGGCGCGGTGCTGGTCGAGGACGCGCCGCACGCCCTGGGCTCGACCGCGACCTTCGGCAACGAAGAGCACCCGGTCGGCGACGGCGCCTATTCGGCCTTCGCCAGCTTCTCGTTCCATCCGGTCAAGACCCTGGCCACCGGCGAGGGCGGCATGCTGACCACCAACGACGCGGGCCTCGCCGCGCGCGCCCGTAGTCTTCGCGGCCACGGCATGGTCCGCCCGGCGGGCGCCGAGCCCTGGGTCTACGAGATGCCGGAGCTGGGCTTCAACTACCGCATCCCCGACGTGCTGTGCGCCCTGGGTCTCTCCCAACTGGCCAAGCTGGACCGCTTCGTCGAGCGCCGGCGGACCCTGGCGGCCCGCTACGGCGAGCTGCTGGCCCCGCTGTCGCCGCTGGTGCAGCTGGCGGCCAGTCCGACCGGGTCGAACCCGGCCTTGCACCTGCTGACCGTGCTGATCGACTTCGAAGCCGCCATGACCACCCGCGCCGCGGTGGTCGACTCCCTTAAGGCGCAAGGGATTGGCAGCCAGGTCCACTACATCCCCGTGCACCGCCAGCCCTACTATGTGAACCGGTATGGCCTGGCCGATCTGCCCGGCGCCGACGCCTGGTATGACCGCTGCCTGACCCTGCCGCTCTATCCGACCATGGACGACGGCGACGTCGACCGCGTGGTCGAGGCGCTGGCGCGGGCGCTGTCCCTCTAGAAACCTCTCCCCATGGGAGAGGTTCCTAGAGGTTGGCCCTCAGCCCGCCGCATAGATCTCGATGACGGGCGCGATGTCGGTGAAATTGGCGACATCGGCGTGCAGGCCGGGCGCGGCCGGGCTTTCCAGGCAGGCGCGCATGGCGGCCTCGTCGCGGAAGGTCAGGTGCGCCATGGCCACGAACGGCGCCGGACCGCCGTCCAGGGCCGACACCCCGCGATAGACCCGGGCGTCCAGCAGGCCGGTCTCGGCGAGAGCCTCGCGCACCATGCGGATGTGGGTGCGGGCGTAGTAGTCGTGGTCGAAGCGCGCGCCGTCGCGGGCCGGATAGACGATGCTGATGAAGGCCATGGCGAGTTCCGGACCGGTCGCGAAAAGGGCCGCCAGATTGGCCGCCCGCGCGCGAGGGTCAAGCTCCCATAAACACCTCTCCCAGAGGGAGAGGGAGGGACCCAGGCGAAGCCTGGGAGGGTGAGGGGTTAGGAACGGCGGCCGGTGGCGCGCCGTCGTCTCCGCGAGATTTTCGGGATTATCCGGGGAGGGCGTACCCCCTCACCCTCCCACGCCTGCGGCGCGGGCCCCTCCCTCTCCCCATTGTTCAGACCGGGGACATCCGTGACAGGTGTTCGGAGACATCCGTGACACCTTTTCCGA
>NZ_QHJY01000452.1 GCF_003185805.1 Caulobacter sp. D5 | reverse complement strand
GCGGACGATGTCCGGCGCCCTGGCGCTGGACATCGTCCGCCGCATCGCCGCCGGCCTCGCGCCCGACGAGGTTCTGGCCGCCCTGGCCGAGCAGGCCGCCCGCGACCTGTTGCCCGAAGAGCCGATCCGCGTCCGCGTCGCCCCCGAGGCCGCCGGCGCGGTGACCCGCCGCCTGTGGTCGATCGACGCCCGCATCGAGGTGGTGGCCGATGGCGACCTGCCGGCCGGCGACTGCGTGCTCGACACCCCTTCGGGTCGCACCCACGCCGGACTCGAAACCCAGCTGCGGGCCCTGGAGGCGGTGTTCGCCGCCCCCGCCGGCGAGGCCGCCGCATGAGCCTGGACGCCGATACCGACGCCCGCCTGCGCGAGGTCCTGCGCGGCGCCCGCACCGTCGAGCGGCGCGGCCGCGTGGCCCAGGCCTTCGGCACCACGGTGCGCGCCACGGGCCTGGACGTGCGCATCGGCCAGGAGTGCGAGATCGTCGACCGCGCCGGCGGCCACGTGGTCAAGGCCCAGGTGGTCGGCCTCGACGGCGGGGCGGCGATCCTGACGCCCCTGGCGCGGCTGGAAGGCGTGGCGGTCGACGCCGAGGTCGTGGCCGGTCCGCGCCGCAGCGAGATCGGGGTTGGCGAGGGCCTGCTGGGCCGGGTGCTCGACGCCCATGGCGAGCCGCTCGATGGCCTGGGTCCCATCACCGGCCTGCTGCGGCCGTTCCCGGTCTATGGCGAGGCCCCCAATCCGCTGTCCCGCCCGCCGATCGCCACGCCCTTCGCCACCGGGGTGCGCAGCGTCGACGCCTTGCTGACTACGGGCGAGGGCCAGCGCGTGGGCCTGTTCGCCATGGCCGGCGGCGGCAAGTCGACCCTGCTGGGCATGTTCGCCCGCCACGCCCGCAGCGACGTCAACGTCATCGCCCTGATCGGCGAACGCGGCCGGGAAGTGCGCGAGTTCCTCGACGACTGCCTGGGTCCGGAGGGCCTGGCCCGCTCGGTGGTCATCGTCTCGACCTCCGACCGCCCGGCCATGGAGCGGGTGCGCGCCGCCCACGTCGCCACCGCCATTGCCGAAGGCTTCCGGGCCGAGGGGCGTAGGGTCATGCTGCAGATGGACAGCGTCACCCGCTTCGCCCGCGCCCTGCGCGAGATCGGCCTGTCGGTGGGCGAGCCGGCCGTGCGTCGGGGCTTCCCGCCGTCGGTCTTCGCCGAGCTGCCTCGTCTGTTCGAGCGGGCGGGCGCGATCGAGGGCGGGGCGATCACCGCCTTCTACACCGTGCTGATCGAGGACGAGGAGGGCGGCGATCCGGTCGGCGAGGAAGTCCGCTCGATCCTCGACGGCCACATCTACCTGTCGCGCAAGCTCGGCCAGGCTGGCCACTATCCGGCCATCGACGTCGCCGCCAGCCTCAGCCGGGTCTTCCCGCGCGTCACGTGTCCGGAGCAGCAGGCCGCCGCCTCGAAGGTGCGCGGCTGGATGGCCAAGTACGCCGAGATCGAGTTCCTGCTCCAGATCGGCGAGTACAAGCCCGGCGGCGACCCGCTGGCCGACGAGGCCATCGCCCGCCGCGCCGCCATCACCGGCCTGCTGCGCCAGGACGCGCACGACGCCGTCGCCTTCGACCAGGCCCTGGCCGCCCTGATGGAGACGGCCGCATGAGCGCCCGCGTCCAGGTCCAGGCCCTGACTCCTGTCGTCAAGCTGCGCGAGCGCCGCGTTGAGAAGGCCATGCGCGAGGCCGCGCAGGCCCGCGGCAAGGTCGCCGAGGCGGTCATGGCGCTGGAAGCCCGCGACCGGGCGATCGCCGCCCACGACCTCGCCAAGGCCCGGCTCGACGACTGGTTCGCCGGCGGCCTGTCGGGCGCGGCCCACCTGATCGAGGCCGCCTTGGCTCGTCGTGAGGCGATCGCCACGGCCCGCGACGCCGACCAGCGCCTGCGCGACCAGGAGGCCGTGGCCCTGGATCTGGCCCGCGAGGATCTCGCCGTCGCCCTGCGGGACCTCGCCCGCGCCCAGGGCCGCTTCGACGCCATGAGCGGCCGCCTGGATCTGGCCCGCGCCCTGGTCGCCGCCGATCGCGAGGCCCGCGAGCAGCTGGAGATCGAGGACGCCGGCGCCCTGAGGAGAATTCGATGACCGCCATCCGTGACAGCGCCCCGTCCGACCGTTCCAGCCCGTCCAGCCAGCGGTCGTCCTCGTCCGACCAGGCGACGCCCTGGCGCGGCGCCGAGTTCCAGGCCGCCCTGCAACAGGCCGCCGACCGTCGCGAACCCGCCGCCCGCCAGCCGGCCCGCGCCGAGCGCCAGAAGGAGGCCGAGCGCGAGGAGAAGGAGGAGGGGGCCACCGTCGATCTTTCCGCCCTGCTGGGGCCAGCCCGCGAGTTCAAGGACCTGGCGTCCGCCGCCGAACCCACGGGCGTCGACGCCCTGGCGGCCCTGACCCGCCAGGGCGGCGAGGCGGTCGACATCCCCGTGACGGGGCCGGCCACGGCCAGCGCCGCCGAGATCGAGGCCTTCGCCGCGGCCATGGACCAGGCCTGGATCGCCGCCGGCGGCGACCGCAAGGCGCTGGCCCTGGGGTTGGCCGACAAGAACTCGCTGCTGACCGGGCTTGGCCTGGCGCGCGGCCCCGACGGCGCGGTCTCCCTGACCCTGGCCGCCCGTCCCGACGCCACGCCCGAAGTGACCAAGGCGCTGGAGGCCCTGCGCAAGCGGCTGGAGGTGCGCGGCCTGGCCCTGGCCGACCTCTTCGTCGAGGCCGATGACGGCCTGGATCCGGAAAGCCTGATCCGGAGGGTGCGGTGAGCCGAGCCCCCGTTCAGCTCGACGCGTGGACCTCGCCCTTCGACAGGCTCGGGGTGAGGTCCATTGTGGACGTCGCGGTAGAAAACCTACCGCATCGGCAACCCGAACCGCCCCCGATCGGCCTGCGCCGCGCGAGCCACGGCGCGGGCGACTTCGGCCGGGGGATCGCCGGCGGCCCAGCGGTCGGCCAGGATCTCGATCAGCCGGCGGCTCTGAGCGTTGTGCAGGCCCTCGGTCGGGTCGGCGGCGTCGGCGCGCAGCTTGTCGATGTAGAGGCTGGCCGCCTTGGGCGAGGCGCTGACCAGGTCCAGCAGGTAGGTCGCCGCCGTCTCGAAGGCCTCGGCGTCCAGCGGCGCATCGGCGATGTCGCGCACCAGCCAGACGCACAGGAACTCCAGCGGCCCGACCTTGCGGCTGTTGCTCAGCAGCGGCCCGCCCATACCCAGGCTGGAAAAGCCGCCCGCGCCCCAGGCCGGCACGCGCGCGGCGGGCAGGCGGGCGGTCAGCAGGGCCTGGGCCAAGGTGTCGGCGACCAGCGCCTTGACCTCGGGCTCGCCGAAATGGGCCACGGCCGCCAGCAGCTTGGCGAAGCCCGGATAGAGCGCGTCGCCCAGATCGGTGCAGATGCGCTCCAGCACGTCGACGCGGCGGTCCAGGCTAGGCTGGCCCTGCAGGCCCTCGACCAGGGCCTGGGCGGCGCCGAACCAGTCGGGCTCGGATTTGAGGATGCGGTCGGCGGTCACGCCCCGACGCTAGCGTCAGACGAAGCCGTTGTCGCGGGCGTCGGTGAGGCGGTCGGCCACGGCGCGGGACGCGTCGTCCAGGTCGCGCGAGACGCCCGACAGGCCGATGCGGCCGTCTTGGCGCGAGAAGCCGGAGAAATCGCCGAAGGCCTGGGCGCGCGAGGGCTCGCCGGCCGGGGAAATCCCCGAAAGGCCGTGGCTCCAGACGCCGGAAACGGACGGGGCGTCGATGCGGCTGGCGGACATGGCGAACTCCTTCAGTCTCTCGATACGAAGATCAATGCGCCGCCGCCAGTCGGGTTTTCCCTAGCCATAGAGGGAGCCACATGACCGGCCTCGCCGCCCTGCTGGCCCAGTCGCCTGAGGCGCAGGCCCTGGAGGCGCTAGACCTCGCCGTCGCCGCCTTCGAGGACGCGGCGGCCCCGCGTCTGGCCTGGCGTACGGCGACCTTCGCGCGGCTGACGGCGGGGCTCGTCCCCGGCCAGGCCCCGGTCGGCGGCCTGCTGGCGGCGG